>DASVGI010000110.1:0-47722 GCA_036379595.1 Casimicrobiaceae bacterium
GGCCGTGGGGTCGCGAAGTGGAGCCGGTCCCCGCCGACACCGCGCGCTTCGGCTTCGCGGCGCAGGTTCGCCATCAGCAGTTCGTCGGTCGTCCGGGCCAGCAGCCAGAGCACGGATCCGGCCGTTTCGCACAGGATTTCCATCCATGCGTCAAATACTTCCGGATTGAACTTATAGCTATTGTTGAAGCAGCAGAAAACGATCGCGTCGTCCGGAAGTCCGAGCTCGGAGCGCGCCGGGGTCGGCGCGATCGGGCGCTCGCGGTCGTTGACCTGATAGCTGCCTGGAAGCAGCACGAGCGTCTCGCCGTAGTCCGCCGCGTGCTCGGGCGGGGTGACGATCGCGTCACCGACGAGGTAGTCGACGAGCCCGCCGCCGAGCGTTCCCGGGTAGCCGAGGTAATGCACCTGGATCGGCGCCGCGCGCAGCGCGAGGACCGCGGGTGCGGCGTCCTCGGTATGACCCTTGAGGTCGACGAGGATGTCGATCGCATCGCCGCGAATCGTCGCGGCGAGCCGGTCGGGTGCGAAGCCCGCGCAGTCGACGAACCGATCGAAGCCGCGAACGAGCCGCGCGCGCATCGCGCCGCGATCGTTGGGGCCGGTCGAGTAGGCGATGACGTCGAACTGGTTGCGATCGTGGTGCTCGAAGAGTCCGGCCGCGAGGAAGGCGGTCGCGTGCGTATGAAAGTCGGCCGACAGGTAACCGAGCCTCAGGCGCGGCCCACCGAAGTCGAAACGCGTCAGGACCGGCGCAGCGGCGCGATCCCCGGGAGGCGCACCGGCGCGGTCGGCGGGATTGCCGACGAGCGACGCAACCCACTGACCGGCGCAGCGCCGCTGCTCGGCGCGCGTCGACGGCTGCGACAGCAGCACGAACGGCGACAAGAGAGGCATGTCGCTCGCAACGCCGTCGCGAAAGCGCTGGCGCAGGCTCGCTAGATCGTGCCAGTCGGCGACCCGCTGGCGCAGGAACACGAGCTGCGACAGTGCAGCGCCCTGACGCGGCTCGAGGCGCAGCACGTCTTCCCAGGCGCGCATCGCCGCTGCGAAATCGCCTTCTCGCTCGAGGAGACTTGCGAGCTCGAAGCGCAGATCGGCCGATTCGGGCCTGCGCGCAAGCACGGCGTCGAGGGTCGCGCGCGCCTGCGCCGTGAGGCCCGCGGCGACTTCCAGTTGCGCTTTCACGCCCGAGTACGCGGGCTCGTCGGGCGCGATGTCGACTGCCCGTGCGGAGGCCTCGAGCGCTTCGAGCGCGCGGTGCTGCGCTTTCAGCGCGAGCGCCAGGTTGTGCCACCCCGCCGCCGAGCGCGGGTCGAGCGCGAGCACTGCCCGCGCCGACGCTTCGGCCGCGGGTGCGTCGCCGATCGCGAGGCGCGCCGCGGCGAGATTGGCGTGGATCGCCGCCGACCTCGGCGCGAGCCTCGCCGCCTCGATCAGCGCATTGACCGCGGCGTCGGCGCGTCCGGCTGCATCGAGAACGAGCGCGAGATTCGACCACGCGTCGGGCGACGCGGGGTCGACGGCAAGCGACGCGCGGATGCGCTCGGCCGCCTCGGGAAGCTTGCCCGATTGATACAGCACGACACCGGAGTAGTGGAGCGCGCCGGCGTGCCGAGGCTCGGCTGCGAGCACCGCCTCGTAGCGCAACCAGGCTTCGCGCAGCTTCCCCTGCTGGTGCAGGCGGAACGCGCGCTCGAATTCATCGGCGATCGACATCGTCTGACCGGTCGACGTCAGATGCCGTCAGGCCGCGACCGACGTCCATCCTGCTGCAGAAATTGATGGACCAGCGCAATCGCCATGCTTCCTTCACCGACGGCCGATGCGACCCGCTTGACCGGGCTGAAGCGCACATCGCCACAGGCGAAGATGCCCGGGACGCTCGTCTCGAGCAGGTAAGGATCGCGCTCATGCGGCCAGCGACCGGCACCCATCACCTTGTCGCCGGTCAGGACGTATCCGCGCTCGTCGCGTGCGATCTCCGCGGGCAGCCATCCGGTGTCCGCGTCGGCCCCGATGAAGACGAACAGGCCGCCGCATTCGTCTCTCGTCACCGTTTCCGTGCCGCTGTCGCGAATGGAGATCGCGGTCAGGTGCGTATCGCCGTGAACTGCGGCGACTTCGGAATTCAGTCGGACCGCGATGTTCGATCTCGTACGAAGCTGGTCGATCAGGTAGTGGGACATCCCTTTTTCCAGCGACGCGCCGCGCACGAGCAGCGTCACCGAGCGCGCGTGACTCGCAAAGAACAGCGCGGCCTGTCCGGCAGAGTTGCCCGCACCGATGAGATGGATGTCGGCTCCATGGGTGGCGCTCGCCTCGCTGCGCGAAGCGCCATAGTAGACACCCTTGCCGATCAGTCGATCGACACCGTCAGCGGCAAAGTGACGCCACGTTACGCCCGTTGCGAGGATGACAGTCCTCGCCCGGACGACGTCGTTGCCGTCGAGGAAGATCTCGCGCGTCTGCGGATCGATCCGCTCGACCGAGCGCGTGACGACCGTCTCCGCACCGAGTCGCCGGGCCTGCTGGAGCGCACGGATTGCGAGCTCCTCGCCGGAGACGCCATTGGGAAACCCGAGGTAGTTCTCGATGCGCGACGACGTTCCGGCCTGCCCGCCGGGCGCCTCGCGCTCGATCACCAGCGTCCGCAATCCCTCGGACGCGCCGTAGACCGCCGCGGCGAGTCCGGCGGGACCGCCGCCGACGATCACGGTGTCGTATTCGGCCAGGCTGGCGCGGGTCTGCAGGCCGAGGAGTTCGGCGAGCTCGCGTGCCTTCGGCCGGCTGACGACGGTGCCGTCGTTCAGACGAAGGACCGGCCAGTTCGCCACATCGGGAAGCGGCTCCGGCCACAGTGTGTCGAGATGCGGCGACTCGGGGGTCACCCATTCATAGGTGATCTGATTGCGCGTGAGAAATCGGCGCACATCGCTGCAGGCGACGTCCCACTGCAGACCCAGCAGCGTGACGCGCGCCCTTGGCGCTTCGGCGGCGATGCCTTGCAGTCCTCCGAGGCGCTCGCGCGCCAGCGCGCCCACCTTCGCAGCGAGCTCCGGTGACGTCGCTGCGACCGCGTAGTAGTCATGCGGCTCGACGCGTATCACCCGCGACGGCTCCGTCGCGCGATAGCCGCCCGGAAACGGCGACCCGAGCGCGAGCGGCACTTCGCCGAAGATGCTGCCCGGAAGCCGCCACCCCAGCCGTCGCTCGACGCCGTCGAACAGCTTGACGACCTCGATCCTGCCCGCAAGCACGGCGAACAGCGCTCGCTCGCCGCCCTCCGGCACGGCCCACTCGCCGGGTGCAAGTCGCAGGTCCGCGGACGTGTGGGCGATGCGCTCGAGCGCACTCGCCTCCAGGACCGAGAACAGCGGGACGGCGCGGATATCGTCGATCGTCAGCACGACGGGACTGGGCTATTGGCGCAGCACGCCAGCGGCGGAGCACGCGAGTTGAAGAGGGCACGCGAATGTAACACTATGCCCACGCCAGGCACCTCGTTTGGCGGCGCGTGACTGCCGTCGGCGCTTGCGTGCCTGGCGTCAACAGGTCCTATCGCGATCGATGCCGATATCTGCCACCGACGTGATCGTGGTTGGAGCGGGGCTCGCGGGTCTCGTGGCCGCCGCCGAAGCAGCCGATGCCGGGCGGCGCGTGGTTCTCATCGATCAGGAGGGTGAGGGGAGCCTCGGCGGCCAGGCGTTCTGGTCGCTCGGCGGACTCTTCTTCGTCGATTCGCCCGAGCAGCGCCGGATGGGCATCCGCGATTCGCGCGAGCTCGCATTGCGCGATTGGGAGGCGACTGCGGGCTTCGACCGCGAGCGCGATCACTGGCCGCGACGCTGGGCCGAAGCCTACGTCGATTTCGCCGCGGGCGGCATGCGTCGCTGGCTGCACGGGCTCGGCCTGCGCTGGTTTCCAATCGTCGGCTGGGCCGAGCGCGGCTGTGGCGGAGCAGGGGGACCCGGCAACAGCGTACCGCGCTTCCACGTCACCTGGGGCACCGGGCCCGGTGTGATGGCGCCATTCGAGCGACGCGTGCGCGAGCATGCGCGCGCGCGGCGCATCGAGCTCGTCTTCCGTCATCGCGTCAGCGGCCTCGTGTGGCGCGGCGGCAGCGTATCGGGCGTGCGCGGCGAAGTGCTCGAGCCGTCGCAGGCAGCGCGTGGCGTCGCGACTTCGCGCAGCGCAGTGGGAGAGTTCGAATGGCACGCCGATGCAGCAGTGATCGCATCGGGCGGGATCGGCGGCAACCACGAGCTCGTGCGCAGGCACTGGCCGGTCGATCGCCTGGGTCCGGCTCCCGCGTTCATGCTGACCGGCGTGCCGCAGCACGTCGACGGCCTGCTGCAGCAGGCGGTCGCCGCGGAAGGTGCTTCGCTCATCCACCCCGACCGGATGTGGCATTACACCGAGGGCATCCGCAACTGGAGCCCGATCTGGCCGAACCATGGCATCCGCATCCTGCCGGGACCGTCGAGCCTGTGGGTCGATCCTTCCGGTGCGCGACTTCCGTATCCGAACATCCCCGGCGCCGACACGCTCGGCACGCTCGCGCACATCGCGAGCCATCGCTTTCCGCACACGTGGTTCGTGCTCAATCGCGCGATCATCCGCCGCGAGTTCGCGCTCTCCGGAAGCGAGCAGAACCCCGACCTCACCGGGAAGAGCCTGCGCCTCACCCTCGCGCGTGCCGGGCGCTCGGTGCAGCGTCCGGTGCAGGCGTTCATGGATCGTGGCGCGGACTTCGTCGTGCGCGACGATCTCGGCGCGCTGGTCGACGCGATGAACGCGCTTGTCGCCGCCGACCCGAACGCGGGATCGAATGCCGAGGCTATGCGAGTCGATCGCGCGCGACTCGAGCGCGAGCTTCGCGATCGCGATCTGCAGACGCGCAATCGTGCGGGCAAGGATCCCCAGCTCGCGATCGTCCGCAACGCGCGTCGCCTCGTCGGTGAGCGCCTCGTGCGCGTCGCGAGACCGGCGCCGATCCTCGATCCGGCCAACGGTCCGCTGATCGCCGTGCGCCTCTCCGTGCTGACGCGCAAATCCCTCGGCGGCCTCGAGACCGACCTCGATGCGCGCGTCCTCGATGCATCGGGTGGGCCCATTCCCGGACTCTATGCCGCCGGCGAAGTCGCGGGCTTCGGCGGCGGCGGGATGCACGGCTACCGCGCGCTCGAAGGAACCTTCCTCGGCGGGTGTCTGTTCGGCGGGAGGATCGCGGGGAGGGCGGCCGCCCAGGTATGATTGCCGCGGCCTCCGCGCGCTCACTGCGCGACGCCGCGAGCATGTCGACCGCGCCCGCTTCCATCTTCGCTCCCGATCATCAGGTGGCATCGACGCCGCTGGTGTTCGTCGTCGGCACCGGACGCTGCGGCACGCACACGCTCTCAAAGCTCTTCGAATCGGTGCCCGATACGCTCAGTACGCACGAGGGCACCGGTGTCATACGTAACGGCCCCGCGGCATTCGTCGGCAAACGCGTCAGCCTCGGTTGGATGCCCGAGCTCAACAGTTACCTCTATCACTGCGCGACCGAAGCGGATTTCGCGCGGACCTTCGCGCCCGATGCCGCGATGACGGCGCTGATGGACGGCTGCTTTGTCAGCCGCGCCAGCGCGATCGCGTGGTGCGCGGCGCACGGCATCGCTTACTGCGACGCCAACGCGTTCGGCTTCAACATCGTCAACTACGTGCACGCCCGCTATCCGCACGCGAAGTTCATCCATCTCGTGCGCGATGGCTACGCGTGCGTGCGCTCGTGGTCGCGCCGCGACGCGTCGACCTATCCGGACGAGTTGCCGCGCGAGGCGTCGGCAATTCCCTGGATTCTCGCGAAGCCGCTGCCGTTTCCGTCGGATCCGGCACGCGCGCAGTGGGACCGCTTCGATCGCGTGCAGAAGATCAGCTGGTTCTGGAACGCGGTCAACGCGAACATTGCCGCGCGCCTCGAGCGCATCCCGGCGGCCAATCGCATCGTCGTCAGGATCGAGGACGTGACCGAGGCGAGCGTCGGCGCCATCCTCGACTTCTGCGGGCTGCCGCGGCAGTTCGCGCGCGAGTCGCTCGCGCCCGATGATCCGTCCGAGGGCCGTGCGATCGAATGGACGCCGGACAACGTGGAGAAATTCAACACGCTGACGGCGCCGATGATGGAGAAGCTCGGCTATCGGCTGCGCTGACCAGCCCGTTATGTCACGACTCCAGATTCGTTCGAGAGCACTGCCGATGAAGATTCCAGGATGAGATCGTTCTGGTTCGAGCAGGCGCTGCAGCTCGATCGGAGCGGATGCGCACCGACGCTCTACGGCGACACGAGCGCCGACGTGTGCATCGTCGGCGGTGGCTATACGGGCCTCTGGACCGCGATCCAGCTGAAGCAGGCAAGCCCGCAACTCGATATCGCGATCATCGAAGCCGACATGTGCGGCGCCGGCGCAAGCGGGCACAACGGCGGCTGCATGATGACCTGGTCGACCAAGCACTTCACGCTCGAGCGACTGTTCGGCGAAGCGGAGGCGCTTCGTCTGGTCCGCGCGAGCGAGCAGGCGATCCGCGACATCGCGGCGTTCTGCCGCGAGCACGCCATCGACGCGCAGTTGCGCATGGACGGGACCCTCTATACGGCGACCAACCAGGCGCAGCATGGGTCAACCGACCCGGTGGTTGCCCGGCTCGACGACCTCGGCGCAAATTCCTGGCAAACGTTGTCACCCGAAGAAGTTCGGCGCCGCGCGGGATCGCGCAGGCACCTGTCGGGCATCTTTTCGCCGGTCGGCGCGACCGTCCATCCGGGACTGCTGGTTCGCGGCCTGCGCCGTGTCGCGCTGGAGATGGGCGTGCGCATCTACGAGAACACGCCGATGCGTGCGCTCGAGCGCGGCCAACCGCCGGTCGTGCACACACCGCAGGGCGCCGTGCGTGCCGGAAAGGTCGCGCTTGCGCTCAATGCGTCGATGCCGACCGAGTTCCCGCAATTCCGTCGCGCGGTCATTCTGGTGTCGAGCGACATGATCATCACCGACCCGTGTCCCGATCGCCTCGCACAGATCGGCCCGCGCGACGGCATCGCGGTGATGGATTCGCGCATCTTCGTCTACTACTACCGGACGACGACCGACGGTAGGCTGATGCTCGGCAAGGGCGGCAACACGTTTGCGTTCGGAGCGAGAATGCTGAAGGTGTTCGACGAGCCTTCTCCATACCGGCACGCGCTTGCCGACAGCCTGCGTGAATTCTTCCCGGAATTGAGTGACGTTCCGATCAGTGCGAGCTGGAACGGCGCCTCCGAGCGGTCAGCGACGGGGCTGCCGTTCTTCGCGCATCTCGACGGGCACCCGTCGATCGTCTACGGCTTCGGCTACTCGGGCAACGGTGTCGGACCGACGTACATCGGCGGACAATTCCTGTCGTCGCTGGTGCTGGGCCTCGACAACGAGTGGACGCGCTCACCGATGGCGAAAGGGCCGCTCGGCCGGTTTCCGCCCGAGCCGTTTCGCTATGTCGGCGCGATCGTCGTGCGCAATGCGGTTCGCCGGAAGGAGCGCGACGAGGATCTTGGCCGGCGGCCGAGCTGGATCGACACGAGATTGGCGAAGCTCGCTGCCGCCGCGGGAAAGTCGGACAAGGGGGAGTCGGGCAAGGGCCGGGGGGCCATCGGCTGACGGATCAGCCTGGGAAGCGTCAGTACATTAGTGCGTATAATCGGTATTATGTCAACTTCGATTCGGACGATTGCGGGCGGGCCCTAGGCTACAGCCGGCTTGCCCGCATCCCCTTCCGCTGCGCGCGCGCGCAGCGTCGCCTCGATCAGACTCGCAGCCCCCGGGCGCGGCGAATCGTCGATGAATCCGGTGGCGCCGAGCGTGCGCAGGTGATCGGTGAGCGTCTCGTTGCCACGCACCTCCGGTGGCAGCGTGAAGATGATCGCCGGAGGCATTGCGGAAGATCGCTCGTATGCAAGCAATACGCGGTGCGACTGCATCACGGCCACGCCGTCCTTCAGGGGAAGGTCGAGTTCCAGCACCAGCACGTCGAAGTGGGTGCACTCGAGCTTCGCGAGCGCCTCCTCGCCATCGGCGACTTCCGTCACCGCCACATGGTCGGCCTCGATCAACGTGCGCAGCACATGCCGCACGTTCGCGCGCTGGTGCGCGACCAGGACCCGCCAGCGCGGCCCCGTCGGCAGCGAAATGACGTTCGAACTCATGTCGCGATCGACCCGATGCGAGACATTATTGCCGAACCGCCGGCGCACGCAAACGATAAAAGTCCGCACGAAAATTCGATGGGCACCCACACGGGCGGCACTGTTGTCGAATCGCTGTCGAGCTCGATGCACTTGGCTGCACCCGGGGTCGGTTGCACCCGACGTCCGGTTGGAAAATAATCGCTGGCCCGCGTCACTTACCCGTACCCCTAATGCGTCCCCCACGGAGGTTGCCGGCGCCATGACCGCTTCGAGTGTCTCGATCGCGCTCCGCTTCGAACCGCCGGGACCCGGGCCGTGGTCGCGGGATCCTGTGCATTTCCCGCGCCCGGTGACGCGCTACTTCGCCGAAACGCACCCGCCGTCGTTCAAGCGCGGAACCAGCGACTTCGCGCGCTTCTACGGGCTGCTGATCGACGGCCTCGAGATGGCCTACGTGAACGGCTACGGTTACCACCGCGTCGTGCCCGCCCCGGAAGCCGATATCCCCGCGCGGCTCGAGCGCGCGGCGCAGGCTCTCGCGCAAAAGCTTTGGCGCGAACAGCTTCGTAGCTGGGACGAAGATCGCAAGCCGGCGTCGATTGCCCGGCATCGGGAGGTGAAGGCGGTCGATCCCGATTCGCTCTCCGATGCCGAGCTCGTCGCCTACCTCACGCGTTGCCGCGACCATCACTCGGCAATGATCGAGCAACACATGCGCTTCACGGCCGCCGCGATGCTTCCCACCGGCGACTTCCTCGTCCACGCCGGCGACTGGACGGGCCTGCCGCCATCGGAGCTGCTCGACCTCATGCGCGGCGCGGCCACGGTGTCGGCCGGAGGCTCCGACGAGCTCGAACGGTTGAAGCGGGCATTCGCCCGGGACGCTGGCGCGCGCGAGACGCTCGGCTCGGCACGCGATCCCGCCGACGTCCTCGCGAGCCTGCGAGCGCACGGCGGCGAAATCGGCGCGGCGGTCGCCGCCTATCTCGACCTCGTCGGCGACCGACTCGTCGACGGATTCGACATCGTCGAGCCCACCGCGCTCGAGCTGCCGGACGCGTTGCTGCGGGCGCTGCGCATCGCGCTATCGGGAGATACGCATTCGGCTTCGGGCACCGACGCGCGCATTGCCAGCGTGCGTGACAAGGTCCCCGCGACGCACCGCGCGGAGTTCGACGAGCTGCTCGGCGAAGCGCGCCTCACCTACCGCCTTCGCGACGAGCGCGGAGTCTATAGCGACATCTGGGCGTCGGGGTTGATGCGCCGCGCTGCGTTGGCCGCCGGCCGGCGCGCCGCCAGGCACGGTCGCGTCGCGGAAGCGGCGCTGATACTCGACGCTGGCTTCGACGAGATGTGCTCACTCGTCGCGGACACCGGGGGGCCGTCCTCGGACGAGCTCGCGGGGCGAGCGGAATCGCGGAGGACGCGGTCCGCGACGGACGTCCCGGCCCACCTCGGACCTCCGGAACCGCCTCCTCCGGACCTCTCCGCCCTGCCCCCGCCTGCGGCGCGGGTGATGCGCGCCATGTTCGTCGCGATCGGCCATCTCTTCAGAAGCTCCGAGGCGAAGCACGAGGCGCGCGTCCTTCGCGGACTCGCTGCGAGCAAGGGTTCCTACGAAGGGCCGGCGCGCCGCGTCTCCGGACCCGCTGAGTTCGGCCGCATCGTCAAGGGCGATGTGCTCGTCACCGAGTCGACCACCGAAGCATTCAACATCCTCCTCCCGCTGCTCGGCGGCATCGTCACCGACAGCGGCGGCCTCCTCTCGCACTCGGCGATCGTTGCGCGGGAGTACGGGATCCCCGGGGTGGTGGGAACGCGCGAAGCGACCGTGCGTATCGCCGACGGCGCGCGTGTGCGGGTCGACGGCAACGCCGGCGAAGTCACGATCCTCGGTTGAAGAAGGCCGTCGCACTCGCGAAGGCCCGCGAGACCTCGCTTTACGGATCGAAGGCGGTCGGACTCGGCGATGCTGCGCGGCAGGGTCTTCCGGTTCCTCCCGGCGTCGCGCTCTCGGGCGATCTCGTCGAAGCCGTTGCGTCGGGCGATGCGCGGGCGATCGACATCGTCGCCAAGGCGATCGCCAGGCTTCGTCCGCCCTTTGCGGTGCGCTCTTCCGCCGTCGACGAGGACGGAACGATGGCGAGCTTCGCCGGCCAGCACCGCACGGTGCTCAACGTTCACGCTGCCGACGATGTGCCGGGTGCAGTCACCGAAGTCTGGTGGTCGGCCAACTCGGATTCGGCGATCACCTATCGCCAGCGCGTGGGTTTGTTCACGCGACCGAGCGTCGGCGTCGTGATTCAGACGCTCCTCGCGCCCGAGGTTGCGGGCGTGATGTTCACCGAGAATCCGGTCACCGGTGCCGACGAGCGACTGATCGAGGCAAGCTGGGGTCTCGGGGAGGCCGTCGTCGCGGGCCTCGTGATTCCGGACGACTTTCGCGTGAACCGCGCGGGCGACGTCCTCGAGCGCAAGGCCGGGCACAAGGCGATCGCGATCCGCTCGCTTCCGAACGGCGGCACGTTCGAAGAGCAAGTCCCGGCTGCGCAAGCCGATGAGCTCTGCCTCGACGACTCGCAGCTCGCCGCCCTGGGCGCGCTCGCGCTCAAGTGCGAGAAAGTCTATGGATCCCGGCGCGACATCGAATGGGCCATCGAGCACGAAGCCCTCTACCTGCTCCAGTGCCGTGCGGTCACCACCGGTAAGTCCGCTGCTTCCGGCCCGCCGCCGCACGATCCTGTTGCCGCGCTCCATCGCATCCAGCTCTTCGCCGATCTCGACCGGAGGCAGGCCGAGCAGGTCGCGCGCCTCCTGAAGGAGCGCCGTTTCGCGAAAGGCGAGACCGTCATTCTCGAGGGCTCAGGCGGCGCCGCGTTCTTCCTCATCGATTCCGGCGAGGCCGTGGTCTCGCGCAAGGGCGTGGATGTCGCGACGCTCGGGCCGGGCGACTACTTCGGCGAGATCGCGCTTATCGACGGCGGCCCGCGCACCGCGACGGTGATCGCTGCGTCCGACCTCGTGTGCTACGGGCTCACGTTCTGGGAGTTTCGCCCGCTCGTCGAAGGCAACGGTGCGATCGGATGGAAGCTCGTGCAGGCGCTCGCGAAGCGCCTGCGTGCTGCCGAAGCCGCATAGCCGAGCGCTGCGGCGGCGCCAGCGCGGCTGAGTTGCGGCGTCAGGCCCGTAACTCCGTTCGTCAAAGCCGGGAGCGAACGTAAGCGGCGACTTCCCCCAACATCCGATCGAGATCGTGCGCGAGGCGAGCGAAGCCTTCGTGCTTCACGACGGCATCCTCGTCCATGTACAGCCGACGATTGATCTCGATCTGGATGCTGTGGCGTCCGATCGCCGGATCGGCGTAAGCGCGGATCAGCTCGGCGCCCTTGTACGGATCGTTGACGCGAACGTCGTAGCCCAGCCTGCGAAGCGTGTCGGCGACATGCTCGGTGAAACCGTCGCCTGCGGTCGTTCCGTCGCGATCGCTGACGACGAAATCAGGCCGCACCTGGCCTGCGTCGTCGTTCATCGCATTGCCCTGCGATTTCATCGAGTGGCAGTCGATGTGAAAGACCGCGCCGAAGCGCGCGTGCGTGCGATCGGGAGGACGTACGGCGCGGGGACGTCACCGCTGTGCGGCGAATCGAGTACGAGCGCAAGGGGCGCGGCTTCGGGCTCGCGAATCCAGAACGGTGAATGGGATGACATGGGGTCCGTGATCTGAGCGGTTCGTGATCTGAGCGGTTCGTGATCAGAGTGGGCGGTGGTCCGAGGGTTACACGGTCACCGCGACGTCGACCAGCACCGGCTGCAGCACCCGGATCAGGTCGGCGGGCGCCATCCCCACCAGGTAGCCCCGCCGCCCGCCGTTGACGTAAACGTACGCGAGGTTGCCGATGCTGCGTTCCATGTAGACGGGCATCGCCTTCCGCGCGCCGAACGGGCTCGTGCCGCCGACCTGATAACCGGAATGGCGGTCGGCGATCGCCGGATCGCAAGGCGTAACGTGCTTCACGCCGAGCGCTCGCGCGAGCTTTCCGGTGGCGACCTCGCGATCGCCGTGCATCAGCACGATCAGCGGACGCCGGCGATCGTCTTCCATGATCAGCGTCTTGATCACCGCGTGCTCGTCGACGCCGAGCGCGGCGGCAGCCGTCGCCGTTCCACCGCGCGGCTCGTAGGCGTACGGATGCTCGGTGTAGCGAACCGCGTGCGCGCGCAGCACGCGGTTCGCCTGCGTTACCGACACCTGCGACCCGCCGGTGCTGCCCCGAACCGGATCGACGCTACCTTGCTCGCCTCGGCCCTACTTCGCGAGCTCGGCGATCGTCTGCGGATCGAGCCGCCCGGTGAGCGGCAGATTGTGATCCTTCTGGAACTCGCGCAGCGCCGCTGCGGTGTGTCCACCCATCGAACCGTCTGCCGGTCCTGGCTGATAGCCGAGTGCCGTGAGCTTGCGCTGTGCGTCGGCGACCGTCATGTGCATTACGACCGGCTTCACCGGCGCGGCACCCTCGACGCCAAGCTTCCCGCCGGTGCCGAGGCCCTGGCCGTTGCCCATCGTCTGCGGTGCATAGTTGCGCACCGCCTGCACGAGCTGGTTGTACGAATCGGTGAACGCCGCGACGATCACCTTGCCCTGCGGAGTGTTGGTGTAGCCGCCCAGGCCGCCGCCGCCGGACCAGCCGAACACCGCGGCGCCGACGTCGAAATCGACTTTCGAGGCGCTGCCCTCGGCGGCACCGACCTGGACGCCCGAGCGATTGTCGGTGAGGAGCAGCATCGTCGACGCTTCGTTCTGGTGGAATCCTCCCGCGACGCCGGCGACGACGCCGACCCAGCCGCCGAAGCCCGCGAGCGCCCCACCCGCGCCTTTCGTGTTCTTCGCGCTGAACGTGATCGACGGCGTCATCGTGTAATCCGCCGACACCATCTGGCCTTTGCCGAAGCTGCTGCCGGCGCGCAGCTCGCCCGACTGCTGCAGTGCGCGCTCCTGCTGCATGTTCGCCATCGCGCGCCCGCGCTCGACGACGACAAAGCAGTTCGACTGCTGGACGAGGAGTCGCAGCACCGGGATCGTCGACGTGAGCTGGTAATCGCGCGTCAACTGGATGTACCAGGCCGCGCTCTGGTCCTCGACCATCGCGAGCGTCCCGACCGGTTTGTCGCAGTGCTCGAGCGCCTTGTTCGCATTGGCGCTGTTGGCGCCGCCGGCCGAGCCGGTCGCCGTCGTCTTCGCGTCCTGCGACCCCATCTTCATCGCAGTCGGATCACTGGCGCACCCTGCGATGAGCAGGGCCCCGGACAACAGACACAGCGGCGCGGCGATCTTCATCGAACTCTCCCTGGTCGGTCTCATGCGACGATCTTCCGGCCGACGCTCTCTGCTGCGGGCCGGCTCCAGCCGGCGAGTATCCGCAAAGGCCGTCGTCCGGTCAATTCAACCCGTCGGGTGACGTGTGCGAATATTCGTTCTGCGTCCATCGCCGTTGCGACGCATCGACGCACCGTTGCCGGTGCCGGCGACATCGCGGGAGGATCCATGGAACTGACGCAACGCCAACTGACGCAACGCGGCGAGGCATTCCGCGAACTGCATCGGCGCCCAGGCATTTTCGCGATCCCGAATCCATGGGATGCCGGCTCGGCGATCGCGCTGGCGCAGCTCGGTTTCGAAGCGCTGGCGACGACGAGCGCGGGTCTCGCTCACAGCCTCGGCAAGCCTGACGGGCACTGTGCGGTATCACGCGACGAGACACTCGCCAACGCGGCGGCGATCGCCACCGCAACGCCGCTGCCGGTCAGCGCCGACCTCGAGAACGGCTTCGGTGATTCACCCGACAACTGCGCACTGACGATCCGCGCCGCCGGCGAAGCCGGGCTCGTCGGCGGATCGATCGAGGATGCGACCGGACGCGCAGACGATCCGATCTACCCGTTCGACGCCGCGGTCGCGCGCGTCCGTGCCGCGGTGGCTGCCGCGCGCGCCCTGCCCTTTCCGTTCATGCTGAGCGCGCGCTCCGAGAACTTCCTGCATGGGCGCCCCGACCTCGACGACACGATCAGGCGGCTCGTCGCGTTCGCCGACGCCGGCGCCGACGTGCTGTTCGCACCGGGCCTGCGGACAAGCGACGACATCGCGGCGGTCGTACGCGCGGTCGCGCCGAAGCCCGTCAACGTGATCATGGGCCTCTCGGGCGTCGCGCTCGCACTCGCCGATCTCGAAGCACTCGGCGTGAAGCGCGTCAGCGTCGGCTCGTCGCTCGCCCGCGCGGCGTTCGGCGCGTTCCTGCGCGCCGCGCGCGAGATCCGCGAGCAGGGTACCTTCGGCTACGCTGCGGACGCCGTCCCCTACGCCGACCTCAACCGGATGTTCTCGCGCACGCCGAGCGCGTGACGGCCGAGCTCGGGCGCTCGCCGGCGACACCGTTCGCCTGGCTGCCGCCCTCTCTCTGGGCGCTGCGACGCGATGCGGTGTTCGTCGGGCTCGTCGTCGTGCTCGCGCTGGTAAGCATCGCCGTACCCGCCGAAATTCCGAACTACCCGAAGCGCATCGACTGGCCGACGATCGCCGCGCTCGGCGGCCTCCTGCTGCTGACGCGTGGCATCGAGGCGAGCCGAGCGCTGCAGTGGGCTGGGCGGGGCCTCGTCGAACACGCGCGAACCGAACGCATCGCGGCTCTGGGGCTGGTCGTCGCGGCGGCGCTTCTCGCGATGGTCGTCACCAACGACGTCGCGCTCTTCATCGTGGTTCCGCTGACGCTTGGCATGTGCAGAATCGCGCGACTCCCCGCCGCGCGGCTGGTGATCTTCGAAGCGCTCGCCGTCAATGTCGGCTCCGCGCTGACGCCGATCGGCAATCCGCAGAACATCTTCGTGTGGCAGCGGTCGGGCGTCGCGTTCGGACGCTTCGTCGTGGCGATGCTCCCGCTGGTTGCCGTGCTCGCGGTGTTCCTCGTCGCGCTCACCCTGCGCGCGTTCCGCGATCGCCGCATCACCGTGCACGACGACGCGCCCGCGGCGCCGATCGACGCCCCTCTTCTCGTCGCTTCGCTCGCGCTCTACGCGCCGTTCCTGATCCTCGCCGACCGCCATCTCACCGGCTGGGGTCTTGCCGCGGTGGCGATCGCCTTTCTCGCGCTGCGCCCGCACCTCGTGCGCGACATCGACTGGGGCCTCCTCCTCGTTTTCGTCCTGATGTTCGTCGACCTGCGCACGCTCGCCGACCTCGCCAGCGTCCGGCACGCGATCGCCGGCCTCGGTCTCGAACACCCGGCGCGGCTCTATGCGACAGGAGTCGTCGCGTCGCAGCTCGTCAGCAACGTTTCGGCGACGATCGCGCTCGCCGAGTACTCGCACGACTGGCGCGTGCTCGCGTGGGCGGTCAACGTCGGCGGCTTCGGCCTCGCGATCGGCTCGCTCGCGAACCTGATCGCACTGCGGATGCTGCGCGAGCGCGGCGCGTGGAGGGCCTTTCACGCGTGGTCGCTTCCGTTCCTCGCGCTCGCCGCAGCCGCCGGATGGGTGATGCTCGCGCTCGTGCGCTGAATCCGCTCAGGTCGCGTTCACATCATCGGCGCGGGCGGGCGCGTGCAGCGCGAAGGCCGCGAGCGCCTCGACGACGCCGTCGGACTCTCCCGCGGTCTCGGTGACCTCGAACGCGACGTCGGAAAAGCGCCGGCGCGCGTCGTCGATCTTCTGCGGCAAATCGTCGCGCAGATGGCTGCCGCGGCCGAAGAACAGCGGCACGATGCGGATGCTGCGGGCGCCCCCGGCGACAAGCGCCGCGACCGCCTGTTCGAGATCCGGGGTCGCCGACTCGAGATAAGCCAGCGCAACCGAGAGCTGCGGAGCTCGCATCGCAACGAGATCGCACACGCGCCGGAACGGTTCCGCCCAGCGCGGATCACGCGAGCCGTGAACGAAGAGAATCAGTCCGCGGGCGTTCATCGATGCATTGTCCAACAGACGGCAGAATTTCGTGTGCTTGCCTAAACTATGTATGTGTTAACAGTCACTTGCTGATTATATCTCGAAGCAGGATTAAGTTCTCGGAGTGCAGATACGGGGTTGATCGTCGCTCAACATCTGACTAGACTTGGTCAGACTGACCGTCCCTGGTCTGACTGACAATTACGGATGGCGGATGTCGATCGTCAACATCTACGACGCGAAAACGCGGCTCTCGAGCCTCGTCGACCTGGCGGCAACAGGCGAGGACGTGATCATCGGCCGCAACGGCAAACCGATCGCGCGGATCACCGCACTCGCGCCGCCGAAGCGGACGATCCGCTTCGGCGTCCTCAAGGGACGCATCCGAGTCTCCAACGATTTCGACGCTCCCCTGCCCTGATGCGGATCCTCCTCGACACGCGCGTGTTCCTGTGGGCGACGATGGCGAGCAGCAGGCTCGCGAAGCCCGTCCGCGACCTGATCGAGGCCGCCGAAGAGGTCTGGGTGTCCTCGGCATCGATCTGGGAGATCGCGCTCAAGATCCCGCTGGGACGGATCGACGCGAACGTCGACGAAGTCGCGGCGGCGATCGAAGCGAGCGGATTTCGCGAGTTGCCGGTGACCGCGCAGCATGCCGCGGCGGTGTCGCGACTGCCCGCCTGGCACGCGGATCCTTACGATCGGCTGCTGCTCGCGCAGGCGGTGACCGAGCCGCTGCGGCTGCTGACCGCAGATCCGGCGCTGCGGCGCTACAGCGAGCTCGTGATCGTCACCCAGCCTTGAATCAGTCTGGCCGACAGCGCGCGGTATCATCGCAACTCGCCGCGTCGCATCGCGCGGTCGTCTCCAATGGTTGCTGCCTCCCGCCTTTCCCTCTTCGACCTTGCCCCTGCGCAGCAGCGCCACTGGCTGACGCAGCGCCTCGCCGGACCGGCCCCTGCGTCGGCGCTCGGCCAGAGCGACGGGTTCCGCCTGCCCGGACGCGAAGGCGAAGTGGTACCGGCCGCTGTGCTGGTTCCGCTCGTCAACCGACCGCAGGGCCTGCAGCTCCTGCTGACTCAGCGCAGCGCGAACCTGCCCGATCATCCCGGGCAGATCAGCTTCCCGGGCGGCCGCGTCGATCCTGAAGACGCGGGATTCGCCGCAGCGGCGCTGCGCGAAGCCGACGAGGAGATCGGTCTCGCGAGGACGCAGGTAGAGATCCTCGGCGAGCTCGCGACGTACGAGACGGTGACCGGGTTCCGCGTTCATCCGGTGGTGGGCTGGGTCGAGCCGCCGCTCGATCTCAGGCCCGACCCGGTCGAGGTGGCCGACGCGTTCGAGGTCCCGCTCGAGTTCGTGCTCGATCCGGCGCACCAGGAGCGTCACTCGAGCATGCTCGGCACGCGGCGGCGCGAATACTGGGCGATACCGTGGCGCGAGCGCTACATCTGGGGCGCCACCGCCGCGATGCTGATGATCCTCGACCGAACGCTGCGCGCCGGAGACTGACGTTAGCGGCCGCCGATGACGACACGAAGCCATCACACCGGGCTCGTGCTGTCGGGAGGCGGTGCACGCGGCGCCTATCAGGCGGGCGCCCTGCTCGGACTCGCGTCGCTGCTCGAGCGCAACCGCCGCACTCCGTTCGGGATCATCTGCGGAACGTCCGCAGGTGCGATCAACGCCACGATGCTCGGCTGCCGCGCCGACAACTTCCGCAACGGCGTCGCGCGGCTCGTCCGCCTGTGGCGGGGCATCCGCGTGTCGGACATCTACCATGCCGATCTCGGCACGCTGTCGCGCCACGGCCTCAGGTTCCTGGCGTCGGTGGTCGGCGTCGGCGCGGCCCCCGAAGGCGCTGCGTCGATGCTCGACAACACTCCGCTCGCTGCCTTTCTCGAAGGCACGCTCGAGCTCTCGCGCGTCGCCGAGTACTGCGCGGCAGGCACCCTCGCCGCAGTCGGCGTCAACGTGACGAGCTACGCGACGGGCAAGGCAGTCACGTTCTTCTGCGGCGGCCGCGGCAGGAGCGCATGGCAGCGCACGCGGCGCCGCGGCGAGCGCTGCATGCTGTCGATCGCGCACCTGATGGCGTCGGCGGCAATTCCGTTCATCTTCCCGGCCGTCCGCATCGGCGGCGAGTACTACATGGACGGGTCGATGCGCCAGATCGCGCCGCTCTCGCCTGCGCTGCACCTCGGTGCACGACGCGTCGTCGTGATCGGCGTCGGACGCTTTGGCGGCCAGCAGCCCGGCACCGCCGCGGAATCCTCGCGCTACCCGTCGTTCGCGCAGACCGCGGGCCATGCGCTGTCGTCGATCTTTCTCGACAACATCGGCGCCGACCTCGAGCGCCTGATGCAGATGAACAAGCTGGTCGGGCTCGTGCCGCGCCGCGAGCTCGATCGCCATCGGCTCGCGCTCCATCACGTCGACGCACTGCTGCTCGCGCCGTCGATCGACATCGGCGAGCTCTCGCTGCGGTACGCGGATCTCCTCCCGTCGGGTGTCCGAGCGCTGCTCCACGGACTCGGCAGCACGCACGGAACCGGATCGAACCTGACGTCGTATCTGCTGTTCGACAGCCGCTTCTGCCGCGCGCTGATCCGCCAGGGTTATCGCGACACGCTGGCGCGGCGCGACGAGATCATCGCGTTTCTCGATCCGCGTCGCACGCGCTTTGTTCCGCTCAACTGGACGATGCCGACCTGACCTTTCCAGGACCACCGTCGCAACATCACCTCACGCCGACACCACACTGACACCACACTGACACCATGCTGACCCGCACCGAGCCCCGCACCCGCCACTTCCGCAGCCTCACCGCGCACGGCTTTCACCGCGTCGCCTGGTACGAATGGGGCGACGCCGACAATCCCGCCGTCGTCGTCTGCGTGCACGGGGTCGGTCGCAACGGCCGCGATTTCGACGTGCTGGGCGAAGCACTCGCCCCGACGCACCGCGTGCTCGCCGTCGACATGCCCGGCCGCGGCGTCAGCGACTGGCTTACCGACCCGATGGAATACGGCTTCCCCGTCTACCTGACCACGCTGACGGGGCTGATCGCGGCGAGCCGCGCCGAAACCGTCGACTGGGTCGGGACGTCGATGGGCGGGCTCCTCGGCATCGTCGCCGCGGCGCAGCCGAAGACACCGATCGCGAAGCTCGTCGTGAACGACGTCGGACCGTTCGTCGAGCCCGCCGCGCTCGCGCGGATCGGCAGCTACTTCGGCACCGACCCGACCTTCGCGACGTATGCGGAGTACGAAGCCTGGGTGCGCGAGATCTCGGCGCCGTTTGGCCCGCTGACCGACGCGCAGTGGGAGCACGTCGCGCGCACCAACGCACGGCAGCGCGACGACGGGCGCTGGGGCGTCAGCTACGACCCGCGCATTGCGGTGCCGTTTCGCAGCCAGCCCGCGCCACCGGATCTGTGGCCGCTGTGGGATGCGATCCGTTGCCCCACGCTGGTGCTTCGCGGCGCTGCGTCGGACGTGCTCTCACCGGCCACCGCTCGCCAGATGAGCGAACGCGGTCCGCGCGCGCGGGTGATCGAGTTTACCGGCGTCGGTCACGCGCCGATGCTGCTCGACGCGAACCAGATCGAACCGGTCGTTGCGTTCCTTCGCAACGTATAATCGTCGCCGCCCAGGCTCCCGGTTGCTACGCACGATGCCGCTCGTCTTACGCCTGCCGTCACTCCCTGCACGCGCGCCCCAGGACCTCGAGCTGCGGCCGTCGCGCGTTGCCACCTGGCTCGCGCAGCTGGCGAACGGCGACGCGGTCGAGGCGGCGCGCAGCGCCGGCGAAGCGCTCGCGCTCACCAATCGAGCGCCGGTTGGCGCGTCGCGGCGCCTCGAGCTCTGCGAGCACTACTGGCGCACCGCGGCGCTCTTGTGGCCGCGTCTCGAGCAGCAGGTTGCCGCCGCGGCGCATCCGCTCGCCGGCGCCGATCTCGACGCCGCACGCGCGGCGCTGACGCTCGCGAGCGAGCTTTCGATCGGATACAAGCGGCTCCTCGTCGCCGAGTCGTCGCGGCGCTTCGCCTGGGGCGGTCCGCGACGCACCGTCGCGCTGATTCGCCGCACGTTCCAGGCGACGCTGCGCGTGCTGATCAACAGCTACCTGTCGTATGCGCCGGTGCCGTCGCAAACGTGGTTCGATGCGCACGAGGTCTACACGTACTCGCGCTCGCGCAGGATCCATCGCCACGCGATCGCCGTCGATCATCCCGATGCGACCCTCGAGCGGTTGTATCTGCAATCGCTCCTCCTGGCACTCGCGAATCCGTACGGATTTCTGCCGAGCCAGCTCGAATCGGTGCTCGAGTACCTGCAGCAGCACGCTCACCTCGCACGGCTCACGCCGGTGCCTCCGGTGCACCGGATGGCGAAGGCGGTGGCGGTAGTCCCCGTCGGGCACGATTTCCCGCCGTTCTCGGCGAACAAGGGCGGCGCGACCGACGGCTCGCGCCTGTACCTGCTCACGTTCGATCTCGCGTTCGAGTTGCAGGAGCAGATCCGCGAGCTCGAGACCGGCGGCGCGAGCTCGCTGGTGGACAACGGCACGCAGACGCGCGAGCAGCACGTGGCGCTCTTGAAGCGGCTCCTGCGGCAGTGGGCGATTCCCCCGGCGCGGCAATTCAACCGGCTCCCTTCGCGCGCGCGCGTCGTCATGTGCGCCGGCCTCACCGGCGTCTGGCAGTACAGCCGCAGGCTGGTGACCGGCGGGCGCGGCGCCGCCCAGTCACCGCCGCCGATGACCGAGTGCCAGGTGATCAATCACACGACCGGCGGCTACGCGCTGCGTCAGACCGCGAGCGCGCCGACGCCGCTGCGCGTCGGCGACCTCATCGCGCTGCGCATCGAGGGGCGTCCCGGCCTGCAGGTCGCGATGGTGCGCTGGTTCCGCAATGCCCTCTCGGATGGCAGGCTCGAGTTCGGCTGCGAGCTCCTCTCCGATTCTCCGGAGGCTGCCGCGGCCGCTCCGGAGGACGCGACCGAGGCTGACCTTCTGCCGGTGCTCGTGCTGCCCGAGGAAGACGAGTTCGAGTCGGAAGGCGCCTCGCCGCAGCTCGCGGCACCCGCAGGAGCGTTCGCGCTCGAGCAGGCGGTGAGCCTGCGTCGCGGCACGCGCACCGGCTTCGCGGTGCTGACCAAGCTCGTCGAGCAGGGTCCCGGGTTCGACCTCTACGAATTCGTTCCGGTGAACTGACCGAGCCCCTTCGGCATCGGGAACGACACGCGCTCGACGATTCCCTCGACCTCGCGCACCGAGGTCGCGCCGAGTGCGGTCAGCCGCTCGACGACCTGGCGGACGAGGAGCTCGGGCGCCGACGCTCCGGCGGTGACGCCGACGCGGCGCGCGCCGGCGAGCCATTCGGGGCGAAGCTCGTCGGCGGCATCGATCATGTACGCCGGCAGGCCGCGCAGCGCCGCCACCTCGCGCAGCCGGTTGGAGTTGGAGCTGCTCGGGCTGCCGACGACGATGACGACGTCGACCTCGCCGGAGAGCGCCTTCACCGCGTCCTGGCGGTTCTGCGTCGCGTAGCAGATGTCGTCGCGCCGCGGGCCGACGATTGCCGGGAAGCGCTCCTTCAGCGCCGCGACGATCGCCGCCGCGTCGTCGACCGACAGCGTCGTCTGCGTCGCCCACGCGAGGCGCTGCGGGTCGCGCACGGCGAGCTTCGCGACGTCGTCGACGGTCTCGACGAGATACACGCCGCCATCGCACTGGCCCATCGTGCCTTCGACCTCGGGGTGACCCGCATGGCCGATCATCACGACCTCACGCCCCTGCTCGCGCATGCGCACCACCTCGGCGTGCACCTTCATCACGAGCGGGCAGGTCGCGTCGAACACGCGCAGGCCGCGCGCCGCCGCCTCGTCGCGCACCGCGCGCGACACGCCGTGCGCGCTGAACACCACGGTGGCGCCTGGTGGAACGTCGGCGAGCTCCTCGACGAACACCGCGCCGCGCCGCCTCAGGTCGTCGACGACGTAACGGTTGTGGACGACCTCGTGGCGAACGTAGATCGGCGAGCCGAACTGCGCCAGCGCCTGCTCGACGATGGCAATCGCGCGATCGACACCGGCGCAGAAACCGCGCGGGCTCGCGAGCACGACGGTCATGCCGGCATCCGCCGGCGCGGCATCGGTTCGATCCGCGGCGGACGCGTGCGTCGACGGCAACTCGGTCGTCATGTCAGTGGTGCGCATCGACATGCCCGGCGCGCGGCCGCGCGCGCAGGCTGTCCAGGATGATCGCCGCTGCGCCGACGGTGATCGCGCTGTCGGCGACGTTGAACGCTGGATAAAACCAGTGCCGGTAATGGAGCAGCACGAAGTCGACGACCTGCCCGACGGTCAGCCGATCGACGAGGTTGCCGAGCGCGCCGCCGATGATCAGTGCGAGCCCGGCGCAGTAGAGCGTACTGCCGCCGCGCCGCAGCAGCCACGCCATCACGATGCACGCGATCGCTGCGATCGCCGCGAACATCCAGCGCTGCCAGCCGGCGGCCCCGGCAAGAAAGCTGAACGCGGCACCGGTATTGAACGCGAGCACGAGGCTCGCGAACGGCGTCAGCACGACCTCGTCGCCACGGTGGAGCACGGCGAGGATCCAGTGCTTCGTCGCCTGGTCGGCGACGACGACGGCGAGCGAGATCCACAGCCAGCGCAGCCCGCGCGACGCCGGCATCGCAGGAGCGCCGCTCACGCGTGACGGCGCTCTTCGCCGGACCCGAACAGATTGGCATGACAGCGTCCGCAAAGGCCCGGGTGCGCGGGATCGACGCCGACATCCGCGCGCCAATGCCAGCAGCGATCGCACTTCGCGTGCGGGCTCGGGGCGACGGCGATCGCGACGGCGTCGCCGAGGCGCACCGACGCGGCCGACGTGATCATCACGAAGCGCAGATCGTCATCCAACGCGGCGAGTGTGCGCCACGTCGCGTGATCGGCGACGATATCGACCTCGGCCTGCAATGACGAGCCGATTGCGCCCGCCTGGCGCACCGCCTCGAGCTCCTTCTGCACGGTTGCGCGGACATCGAGGATCCGCGTCCAGCGCGCGACGAGCTCGTCGCCCTCGGGAACAGGCGGCAGAACGGCGTCCCACGTGTGCACGAAGATCGTCGGATCGGCCGGATGGATGAACGTCCAGGCCTCCTCGGCGGTGAACGACAGGATCGGCGCCATCCAGAGAAGGAGCGCATCGCGAATCCGTGCGAGCGCGGTCTGCGCCGAGCGCCGCGCGACGCTATTCGCCGGCGTCGTATACAGCCGATCCTTCAGCACGTCGAGATAGAAGCCGCCGAGATCCTCCGAGCACCAGGTCTGCAGGCGCTGCACGACGAGGTGGAACTCGTTGGCCAGGTAATCGGCAGCGATCGCGGCGCCGACTTCGCGCGCCCGCGCGAGCATGAAGCGATCGATCTCGAACAGCTCGCCGATCGGCAGCGCGTCCTTCGCGGTGTCGAAATCCGCGGTGTTCGCCATCAGGAAGCGCAGCGTGTTGCGGATCCGCCGGTAGCTTTCGACGACGCGCTTCAGAATCTCGTCGGAGATCGTCAGCTCGCCCGAGTAATCGGTCGCGCCGACCCACAGCCGCAGGATCTCCGCGCCGAGCGTTCCCGCAACCTTCTGCGGCGCGACGACGTTGCCTTTCGACTTCGACATCTTGCGGCCGCCGCCGTCGACGGCGAAACCGTGCGTGAGGAGCGCGCGATACGGCGGAACGCCGTTCAGCATACACGAGACGAGGAGCGACGAATGAAACCAGCCGCGGTGCTGGTCGGAGCCTTCGAGATAGAGGTCGGCGGGAAAGCCGGTGTCGTCGGGGCGCGAGCCGAGATGGCGCGTGCGCCCCTCCGGGCCGCCCATCACCGTCTGGTGCGTGCTGCCGGAATCGAACCAGACGTCGAGCGTGTCGATGAGCTTGCGCCAGCGCGTCGCGTCGACGCCGAAGTCGGCCTCGCTCGCCTCGAACCACGTCTCGATGCCGCCCTCCTCGACCTTCTTCGCCGCGCGCTCGAGCAACTCGAGCGTGTCCGGGTGGAGCTCGTCGGTCGTGCGGTCGACGAAGAACGGCAGCGGCGTTCCCCAGTGGCGCTGGCGTGAGAGCGTCCAGTCGGGGCGATTGGCGATCATCGCCGCGAGGCGCGCCTTGCCCCATGCCGGGTAGAAGCGCGTCGCCTCGATGCCGGCGAGCGCGGTGGTCCGCAGCGTCTCGGCGGGACGCGTGCCGCGAAAGCCGGGCACGTCGTCCATCCCCGCGAACCACTGTGTCGTGGCGCGATATATGATCGGCGTCTTGTGCCTCCAGCAATGCATGTAGCTGTGCGTGAACTTCTCGACGTGCAGCAGCGCGCCGGCTGCGTCGAGCGCTTCGACGATTCGCGGATTGGCTTCCCAGATGTGCATGCCGCCGAAGCGCGGCAGGTCGGCGGCGAAGCGGCCGTTGCCCTGCACCGGATTCAGGATCGCGTCGTCGGACATGCCGTACTGCCGGCACGACATGAAGTCGTCGACGCCGTAGGCCGGCGAGCTGTGCACGATGCCGGTGCCCTGCTCGAGCGTCACGAACGCGCCGAGCCAGGCCGGCGATGCGCGATCGTAGAGCGGATGACGAAACTCGATACGCTCGAGCGCGGCTCCCTGGGTGGTCGCGAGCGTGCGTCCGTCGAGCCCGTAGCGCGCGAGGCAGGCAGCGGCGAGGTCGGTGGCGACGACGAGCGTTCCGCGCTTCGTTGCCACCAGCGCATAGACGATGTCGGGGTGGACGTTCAGCGCCTGGTTCGACGGCAGCGTCCACGGTGTCGTCGTCCAGATCACCGCATAGACGTTGCCCTCGGGCAGCTCGGCGATCCCGAACGCCTTCGCGAGGCGCTCGCGCTGCGACGGATCGAGCGCGAACGCCACGTCGACCGCGAGGTCGGTGCGGTCCTCGTATTCGACCTCGGCCTCGGCGAGCGCACTTTCGCAGTCGAAGCACCAGTTGACCGGCTTCAGTCCGCGGTAGAGGTAGCCCTTTTCGAGGATCCGCCCGAGCGTGCGAATCGCGTCGGCCTCGTTGCGGTAGTCCATCGTCGCGTACGGGTGATCCCAGTCACCCAGCACGCCGAGGCGCCGGAAGTCCTTCTTCTGCCGCTCGATCTGCTCGCGCGCATACGCGCGGCACAGCCGCTGCGTCTCGGCAGTCGAAAGCTGGCGGCCGTGCAGACGCTCGATCTGCACCTCGATCGGCATGCCGTGGCAATCCCAGCCGGGCACGTACGGCGCATCGAACCCGGCGAGCGTTCTCGACTTGACGATCACGTCCTTCAGAATCTTGTTGACCGCGTGCCCGATGTGAATGTCGCCGTTGGCGTAAGGCGGGCCGTCGTGCAGGATGAAGCGCGGACGCCCGCGCGCGGCGGCGCGAATGGCCTCGTAGACGTGATCGCGCTGCCAGGCATCGACCCATCCGGGCTCGCGGCGCGCGAGATCGCCGCGCATCGGAAACGGCGTCTCGGGCAGGTTCAGCGTCGAGCGGTAGTCGCGGCGGGTGTCGTCGGGCATCGGCGGGGAGCGTCGGGAATGATCGGTGGCGGCAGAAGGGTCTGTGTGGCGGCAGAAAGTTCGAGATCGTGGCCGAATGGTCAGGAGAGCGAGGCAAAGTATTCGCGCGCCTGCGCGACGTCGGTGCCGATCTGGCGGGCGAGCGCGTCGAGGTCAGCGTAGCGCTCCTCCTCGCGCAGCTTCGCGAGGAACTCGACGGTGACGCGCCGGCCGTAGATCGCTTGCTCGAAATCGAGCAGGAACACTTCCAGCACCGGAGCGCCGCCGGATTCAAGCGTCGGACGCACGCCGATGCTCGCGACGCCGCGATGCGGCCCACCCGGGAGGCCGTGTACACGCACGGTGAAGATTCCCGACAGCGGAGGACGGTGCCGCAGCGGCAGGTTCGCCGTGGGAAACCCGAGGTTCCGGCCGAGCTTCCGGCCGTGCGCGACGTGACCGCTGATCGTATACGAGCGGCCGAGCAGCGCCGCGGCGCGCTCGAGCTCGCCCGCCGCGAGCGCATTGCGCACCGCCGTGCTCGACGCGCGCTCGCCGTCGACGCTGACGGTGCGTATCGCCTCGATGGTGAACCCGCGCGGCTTCGCGCGCAGGAGATCGAGGTTGCCGCGCCGCCCCTGCCCGAAGCGGAAATCCTCGCCGACCAGAAGCCACCGTGTGCGGAGCGAGCGCTCGAGGACGTCGTGCACGAACGCCTCGGCCGGAAGCGCCGCGAGACGCGCGTCGAAGCGCGCCACCCATACCTGCGCGACGCCGAAGGCACGAAAGAGCTCGAGCTTCGAGCGCAGCACCGAAAGCCGCGCTGGCGCGGCGGCCGCCGCGAAGAACTCGCGCGGATGCGGATCGAAGGTCAGGACCGCTGGAGCGACGTCGAGATCGGCCGCGGCCTCGACAAGGCGCGTCAGCATCGCCTGATGCCCGCGATGCACGCCGTCGAAGTTGCCGATGGTGAGCGCGACCGGACCAGCCGCCGCGCCAATCAGGTCACGTGATACTCGCACGCTTCATTTTAGCCCATTTCCTCCTGCCACCCGCCGTCGACCAGCGGATGGTAGAGCGCAATGCGGATCGGCCGCGGCTCGAGCGCGCGCAGAATCCGCGCATAGCGCAGCAGTTGCGGCCGGTAGCGATCGAGCTCGCTCGCGAGAAACGTCGCTCGATCGCCACCCTCGTGACGGCCGGTCTTGAAATCGACGATGTAGCGGACGCCGTCGGCGACGAAGCTGCGATCGAGCACAACGTGCACGACGCTCCCTTCGTCGTACCCCGCGAGTGCCCATTCGCTGTGCGCGTCGGCGTTCTCGGCGGAAAGAATCCAGCGCCCGCGCTCGTCACTGAGCGTGTGCGCGATCGCGGCGGCGACCTGCCGCGACGCACGCTCGCGCTGGTCGGCGTCGACGCCCTCGCCGGCGAGCTCGGCCAGCACTCGCGGCATCTCCCTGCGAAGGCGCGTATCGTCCCAGCGCGCGAGCCCCTCGCGGGCGATCTGTGCAAGCAATCGGTGCGTGACGGTTCCGACGGCCGCTGCCGTCACATCGGCCCATTCGAACGGCACGCGCTCACCGGTCGCCTCGGCCATCGCGGGCGCGGGCAGCGGCGGTGCAAGTGCGGGACGCTGCCAGTCGAGTGCAAGACGCTGCAGCGGATCGGGTTCGGACGCCGCCGTGGCGTCCGACGCGGCCGGGGTGGCCGGGGCAGTCGGCGCGTTCGGATCCCCCGGATCCGCCGCGATCAGCGGCGGTGGCAGCGCGCCGACGCGTTCGACACTCGTCCAGATGCGCCCGAGCGCACTGCCCGCCTTCGGGCGCTTCCACGCGACGTCACCGTGCTCCGGCTGCGACACCGCGTTCGCCACGCCGACGAGGTGCAACCGGCGCTTCGCGCGCGTCACGCCGACGTAGACGAGGCGGGTCAGCTCGGCGCGCTCTTCGCTCGCGTCTTCACCGGCAAGCCACGCGTAGATCGGATCGTCGTCGCGCGATGCCCCGGCGCGCCGCCGGTGGGGTGCGACGACGAGCGCGCGCTCGCCGACCGGTCCGACGGCATTCCAGCGCAGCACCGGCGGCGAGCCGCGGCCAACGCCACAGTCGAGCCCGGGAAGGATGACCGTGTCGAACTCGAGCCCCTTCGCCTTGTGAATGGTCATCAGCTGCACGGTGCCGGGGCCCGTCTCGGCGCTTTCGGCGAAGAGCGTCGCCGCCTCGGCTGCGAGCGCATCATAGTCGTCGAGGTCACCCGCGCGAGCGTGACGGTCGACGAGCGCGAACACGCGCTCGGCACCGTCGAGATCGAGGGCCGCGTCCGCGCAGGCCGGTCCGCCCAGTGCCAGCCACGCGGCGCGCGCGCGCAGCGCGAGCGCAGTCCTGCCGCGCATCTCGAGAACCGGATGGAGCGCGTCGGCGAGACGCGTGATCCGAGCGCGACCATCGTCGCTCAAGCGCGTGATCCGAGCGGGATCGCTAATCGCCGTGACGAGCGCGTCGGGCGCGGCGCCGGAAGGTGCTGCCTCCGCAACGGCAAGAAGATCCGCGAGCGCAAGTCCGCACCACGGTGCGCGCAGCACCGAGAACCACGCAAGGCGATCGGCAGGCTGCGACAGCGCGCGCACCAGCATCAGGAGGTCGCGCGTCGCAAGACGGTTGTGCACCGATTCGAGCTCGACCGCCGAGTAGTCGATTCCGGCGCTGCGCAACGCGGGCAGCAAGCTGCGCGCATGCGAACGCGCGCGCAGCAGTACGGCGACCTTTTCGTCTCCCGCCGCCAATGCGGCACGCACGCGCTCGACGACGACCTTCGCCTCGTCGCCACGCGACGGCACGAGATCGAGCGACGGCGCGCCGCCTTCGAGCGTGGCGGCCGCCTGTGCGGGCGCATAGGCGACGTTCCCGCCGCAGCCATCGGACCGCGCCGGCAGCGCATCGCCGAACACCGCATTGACCCACGAGACGATCGCCGGCGCGGAGCGGAAGTTGCGCGTCAATGCGGCGACTTCGACGGGCACTCCGGCGATCTCTCCGTCGTTCTGCGCGGCGATGAAGAGGCCGACCTCGGCCTTGCGAAAGCGATAGATCGATTGCACCGGATCGCCGACGGCGAAGAGCGTGCGCCCGTCACCGGGCTCCCAGCCCGCGGTGAGCCGTCCGATCAGCGCGAGTTGCGCCGCCGACGTGTCCTGGAATTCGTCGACGAGCAGATGCGCGAGCCGATAATCGATCGCGAGCAGGAGGTCGCCGGGGTCGTCGGCCTCGCCGAGCGCCGCCAGTGCGCGGAACGTCTGCTCGGGAAAATCGATCGCTCCGCGCCGGACGAACACGCGATCGAGTGCCTCGGCGCTCTTCTTCAGCACTGCCACCGCAGCCGCGACAAACTCCCACGCGGCATCGTCGAACGCGGGCGGCGGTGCATCGCGCAGCCGCTGCAACGCGCCCTCGAGTCCTTCCAGCAGCGAAGCTTCGTCGAGGAGCGCCTTGAACGCCGCCTTCCTGCGCTTGCGCTCGACCGCGCCGCTGCCGTTCCCGGCTGGTGCGAATCCCTGCGCGATGGCCCCCTGCTTCCTGAGGCCGCCACCCTTCGTCAGGAGCCAGTCGCAGAGCGCCGCCCACGCCTGCCGATCGTCGGCAGCGGGCAACCGCCGCGTATGTGCGAGCGCCGACAGCGCGTCGACGAGGTCGCGGTCGGTCGCGCCTGCCGCCTGCGCGTGTAAGACGTTCGCGGCCTGCGCGTGCAACGTCTCCGCGGCGTCGCGGGCCGATTCGGCGAGCGCCGCGACGAACGTCGGTGGCATCAGCTCGGCTGCAGCCGCGGCCGCACGCTCGCCGATCGCGCGCAAGGCGGCCTCGACGACGCTGCGGAGCGCAGCGGCATCGAGTCCGAGGAAGTGCGCCGGCCAGCGATCACGCGCGCCGAGCATGTCGACGAGACGCTCGGTCGCGAGCTCGACGTCGTTGTCGAGCCAGTCGAGAAAGCGGCGCCAGGCGGGGTCCGACGCGCCGGCTGCGGCAAGCGCGCCGCGGACCGCCGCGACGTAGAGCTCACGCGCCTGCTCGTCGACCTGCGGCATCGCGCCGAGCTGCGAGCTCATCGGCGCCTGCCGCGCGAGCGAAGCCGCCAGCGCGTCGATGGTCACGATGCGCAGTCGCGACGGCTGCTCGAGCACATTCCAGCCCTCCGCGTCGATTCGTTGCCGCGCGGCGAGCGCGAGGCGGCGCGTGGTGAGCGCGTGCGGGGTCGACTCGCGCTCGGCGCGGTCATCGACACCTTCATCGCCGTCGTCATCGCCGGCCTCGCGCAGCGCGCGCAGAATCCGCTCGCGCATCTCCGCCGCCGCCTTGCGGGTGAAGGTCATCGCGACGATCCGCTCGGGGCGGTCGACCTTCGCGAGGAGCGCTAGGAAGCGCTGGATCAGGAGCCCCGTCTTGCCCGATCCTGCCGGCGCCTGGACGAGCCATGATCGCGTGACGTCCAGCGCCTGCGCGCGCACCGCGTCATCGGATTCGCGTCGCATGTCGCTCACGCGTTCGGCGCCGCTCACGCGTCACCTCCTGCGCTGGCCGCATCGGCGCCCGCATCGACGCCTGCATCAGAGCCTGCATCGGAGCCTGCATCGGCGCCCACATCGGCGCCTGCATCGGAATCGTCGTCGGCCCCGTCGCCGAGATCGCGGATGCGGCACAGCGGCTGCAGATCGCAGGCCCGGCACACTTTGCGGTCGCGCGGGGTGACCGCGGCATATCCTTCGCGCACTTCGCGCACGAGCGCCGCGACGCCGCCAGCAAGCGCATCGAGCGCACCGTCCCACGTCGTCGACTCACCGCGCGCAGCGCCGGCATCCTGCAGCGCCGGCCAGAGCGTCGTATCCGCGGCGATTCCCGATACGCGAAGCTCGCCCGCCTTGACCTGCGCGAACGCGAGTGCGCCGACACCGGGCGACGATCCGGCGCGGAGGTCGATCGCCGGCACCGCGATGGCATACGCGGCGAGCTGGGTCCCCTGCGGGCGCGCATCGAACCAGTACCGTGGTGCGATCACGCTGCCCGACTTGTAATCGACGATCGCCCAGCGTCCATCCTGCAACGCGTCGATGCGGTCGATGCGAAACCTGAGCGCGAGTCCCTCGATCGCGACGTCGACCGCGTGCTCGCAGGCAACCACCTCGAACGGCGGGCGCGGACGCTCGCAACGCTCGATCCACGCCTGAAGCGTCGTCGCAAGGCGCCGGCGCTCGCCGTCGACGACGAGCGCCGGCAACCCGATGCGAATCGCGGCGTCGAGCTGCGCGACACCGGTCGCTGCCGCCGATTCGGCCTTTGCCGCGAGCTCTTCCGGCGACAGCGTCGCGAGCGTCGCCGAGCTTCGCGTTTCGGTCCAGAAGGCAGCCAGCGCAGCGTGCAGGAGCGTCCCGCGCTGCAGTGGTCCGATCCCCACGCCCAGCGTAGGCGCAGCCGCGACGCCGAGCCGGTAGCGCGCGAACGCCTGGAACGGGCACGCGCTCTGGCTTTCGATCAGGTTGGCCCCTCCGCGCAGGCGGCTGCCCGCGGGCACCGGGGGCGCGCAGTGGTCCGCCACGGGGCCGAGCTGTCGCGATCGCCACAGCGCGATCGAACGCGTGTCGTCACTGTGTGCTGCGGCCGCTTCGGGCCATTCACCGAAGAGCGGCGACGCGCCGCGCTCGGAGCCGTCGACCGACGACGCATGGCTGACGACGATGCGCGACGCGATCGCGGCGAGTTGCGCGGTTGCGCGCCGCGCGCGCGCGAGTGCCGCGGCAGGCATCGCTTCGGGGATGTCTCGCGCGCGCTGCCACGCGAGTGGAAGCCAGGGGTCGGGCCGCGCCGGCAGCGGCCATTGCTCGTCGTCGAAGCCGACGAGACGTGCTGCATCGAAGACGAGACCGAGCGCTTCCTCGACGCCGAGAATGCGGATCGGCGGAATGGGTGCCTGCGGCTGGAACAGCCGCTCGGCCGCGAGCTCCGAGAGTCGCGCCAGCGCAACGTCGGCGCGAATGCGCCCGGTGGCGCTTCCGAGCGCCGCAAACGCGCCGAGGAGCTGGGTCCACGCGTCGCGCGCCTGCCACTCGGCGCTCGTCAGCGTCCGCGTGCCCGGCCAGCCCAGCGCCGTCAGCCACGCGCTCCACGCGCCGGCCCACTCACGCGGAAGCCGTCCCGGCGACGCGGGGCGCGGCACCGGGCGCCAGCGCTCGGCGAGCTCGGGGTCGACGTCGCGCAGAGCCGCCACGACGTCGGCGAAATCGACGCCCAGACGACACGCAGCGCGCCAGCGCAGCTCGACTGCGGCACGCGCAGCCGCACGGGCGTCCGCGTCCGGCAGGTACGGCGAACGGACCATACGCGCCGCGCGCAGCGCGTCGATCTCCCCGCCGGCGCCGAGGGCGACGAGGTCGAGCGCCGAAGCGACAATCGGCACGGTCGCGAGGGCGTGCCCGAGCGAGATCGCGTATGGACGCGCCGCATCGGGTGCGCAGCGCTCGAGGTGCTCGGGACAGAGGATCTCCTCGGCGAGCGCCTCGACGCCGTCGCGGCGCTTCTCGAGATCGGCGACGACGATCGCGACCGTCGCGGCGCTGTCGGATTCGACGATGCGACGCGCGGCGAAGAGCGCCTGCGCCAGTTCTTCGCGCGGCGACGCGAAGACCGCGCGCTCACGCGTCGCCGCAGGAGCAGCTTCTGCCGCGACGCGCACGACGGTGACGCCGGCCGCGCCGATCGCGGCAGCGAGACGTTCCTGCTGCGGCGTCAGCGCATCGAATGCGTAGAGAACGACCTGTGCGAACTCAGCGAGCCAGCGCGCACCCGCGTGCCGCGCGAGCAGATCGGGAAGCCCCGCGCGGTCGATCGCCGCGAGCGCCTCGAGCCGCGCCCGGTACGCCGTAGACCAGCGCAGGAACGCGTCGCAATCGGTGCCGCCCGAGGTGTCACCGGAGGCGTCGCCCGGCAACGCGTCGCCCGCCGAGCGGCGCCAGGCGTGGAACGTATACCAGGCACGCGCCGCTCCGCGCGCCGCACCGCGTGCGCTCAAGAGCGACGGCGCTGCGTCGTCGATGACGCTGCGCCAGAGCTCAGTGGCGGTGGCCGGAGCGAGCAGCGTCGGAGGTTGCGCGAACGCGCCTCCGGCGAGTGCGGCGAGCCAGAGGCGGTCGAGCCACGCATTCCACGACAGCGCGCGCGGCGTCGGCCAGACCGCCTTGCCGCTGCGTCGCTCCCGCGAATCGAATGCGATCGCGAGCTCGCGCGCGAGACGCTCGCCGGACGTGACGACCCAGGAGCCGGCGGCGAGCGCGGCGTCGACGGCCGATGCGGACATGCAGGAGAACCGGGCGATGGCGGCACGGCGCGCACGATCGCGTGCCGCGTCGAAGTGGCAACTCTAGCAGAAGGATGCTATCGGGAGCTGCGCTCCGAAGCCGCCGTCGGAAGCTGCGCGCTGAAGCGGCGCTCCGAAGCTGCGGTCAGTCCGACGCGAAGTGATTCGTCGTTGCCGCCGATGCACGGGTGAGGTTGGGCGCGACGAGCAGCGAATCGGCGTCCAGCGCGACCGCGGGCTCGACTGCCTTCTCGCGGGCTTCCCACGCGCCACACCAGTCGTCGTCGCGCACGCGCGGCCAGACCCCCTGGCTGCTGAAGGCGCGGCCCGGGGCGGGATGCAGCGTCGGGACCGCGCGGCGGCAGCTTCCCCAGCGCAGATTGCCTCCGTCTGCGGAAGCGCGCTCGTCGCGATCATAGAACCGGCACCCGACACAGCGTGTCATCGTCGTCTCCCCTTCCTCGTGCGTTGTGCGTTATGCGTTATGCGTCAGGCGTTGTACGTCGCGCGCCGCCCTGCACGCTCACCGCGCGCCCCCACCTGGTCGATAAAGAAGCGGTCACCTACCGCATCGCTGTCTGCAGTTTGGTTGCTCGTGGCGACCGCAAACCGCTCGATTCCTGCGTACTGCCCGATCCCTGCGTACCGCGCGAGCGGCGCATTCGCACCGTGCGCGATGCTCGATAGATTCAGGCCGCGAGTTCGGGCAGCGTTGCCGCGAGCGCCTCGGGAACCTGCTGCACGCGGGTGAAGCCGGTCAGCGACTGCGCATCGAGCTGCGACTGGAGCTCGGCATCCGCCGCGGCCGCTTCGGCCGAGAGCTGCTCGTCGTACTCGCGACGACGTTCCGGGTCCGACAACACCGCATAGGCAGCGTGGATCATTCGCACGAGACCGGAAAGATCCTGTCCGGCTTCGGTCCTGCCGTACTGGAACCGCTCGAGCACAGCGGCGTAGGCGGCCTCGATCCGATGCGGCGTCGCGCCGGGAGCGAGGTCGAGATAATCGTAGTGCGTGTAGTTCACCGTAGTCTCCTGTTTCGATCGGTGCCGGAACGACCGGCCTGCCGATGTTCAGCAGCATCCATGCCACGCTCGGGACCCGCCCATCGGCCGTCGATAAGTCATTGAAGGACAACGCCTGCGCGACCGCGCGCAGCGTGCGTTGCACACTTCGTGGTGTACGAAAGCAGCCGCGGACGATGTCGATCCGGCGATGGATCGGCGCGCGCTCAGACCATCGCGATCAGATCGTCACGATCAGATCATTACGACGCGATGACCGCGATCCGGTGATCGCGGTCAGATCATCGCGAGCGGCGTCGCGTGCGATGGAGGCGGAAACGCAGCGTCGATCTCGGCGAGCATCGCGCGCGTGAGTCGAAGGCTCGCTGCAGCGGCGTTGTCGTGCACATGCCGCACGTGCGCAGACTTCGGAATCGCGATCACGTTGCGCGCGATGAGCCACGCGAGCGCGACCTGCGCCGGCGTCGCGTCGGCGTGCGCGGCGATCGCAGCGAGCGCGCGATTCGCGAGCAGCCTGCCTTCGTCGAACGGCGAGTACGCCATGATCGCGACGCCGTGTCGCCGGCAGAGTTCGACGAGCGCCCATTCGATGCCGCGCTCGCCGAGGTGATAGAGCACCTGGTTCGCCGCGCAGTGCCTGCCGTCAGGAAGTGCGAAGAGCTCTTCCATGTCGTCGACGTCGAAGTTCGACACTCCCCAGCGCCGGATCCTGCCGTCGCGGCGCAGGCTCTCGAACGCCTGGACGGTCTCGGCGAGCGGTACGCGCCCGCGCCAGTGCAGGAGATAGAGATCGAGATGATCGGTGCGAAGCCGCGCGAGGCTTCGCTCGCACGCGGCGACGACGCCTTTCGCGCTCGCGTGCTGCGGCAGGACCTTGCTCACGACGAAGCAGCGTTCGCGCTGGCCGTAGAGCGCTTCGGCGACAACTTCTTCCGCGCCACCGTCACCGTACATCTCGGCGGTATCGATCAGCGTCATCCCGTGCGCGATGCCTTCGCGCAGCGCTGCGGCTTCGTGTCGGTGCGCCGCACGCGATTCGCCCATGTGCCAGGTCCCGAGGCCGAGTGCCGGCACCTCGACCCCGCCGGCGAGCGCGACGCGGGGGATGGCGGGCAGAGTCGTCATGAGAACGGGCAATCGCCGGCGACACATCGGACCGCGGAGCGCCGACAGCGCACCGACTGCAGCGTCCCCGGAGCATACCGCGCCGCGGTCGGCGCTGCCGTAGAATGCTGCGATCATGCCGCTCGACGATCCGGGCCGGCCGCAGCGACACGTCGTGCGCGCGGCCTGCCCGCACGACTGCCCCGACACCTGTGCGATGCTCGTCGCGGTCGAGGACGGCCGCGCGGTCGAGATCCGCGGCGCCCCCGACCACCCGCCGACCGCGGGCGTGTTGTGCACGAAGGTCGCGCGCTACCTCGATCGCACCTACTCGCCCGAGCGCGTCCGCTACCCGATGCGCCGGATCGGTCGCAAGGCAGAAGGACGCTTCGCGCGGATCTCCTGGGACGAAGCGCTCGACGAGATTGCCGCACGCTTTCGCGCAATCGCCGAATCGCCCGACGGGCCGCAGGCGATCCTTCCTTACAGCTACGCGGGAACGATGGGGCTCCTGCAGGGCTCGTCGATGGACCGCCGCTTCTTCCATCGGCTCGGTGCGTCGCTCCTCGAGCGGACGATCTGCTCCGCCGCGGGGAAGGCCGGCTGGGCCGCCGTCGTCGGCGCATCGATCGGTATGGACGTCGAGGAGTTCGAGGCGAGCCGCCTGATCGTGATCTGGGGCAGCAATTCGATCACGTCCAACCTGCACTTCTGGATGCGTGCCCAGGAAGCGAAGCGCCGCGGCGCGAAGCTCGTCGCAATCGACCCGTATCGGACGGCCACTGCCGAGAAGTGCCACCAGCACATCGCCCCGCTGCCGGGCACCGATGCGGCGCTCGCGCTCGGCTTGATGCACGTGCTGATCGCCGAGGGTCTCGTCGATCGCGACTACATCGATCGCTACACGCAGGGCTACGACGCTCTGGCTGCGCGCGCGGGAGAATGGCCGCCCGAGCGCGTCGCGCGAACCTGCGGCATCGACGCGCGCGAAGTCGTCGGACTGGCGCGCGACTACGGCACCATTCGCCCGGCAGCGATCCGCCTCAATTACGGCATGCAACGCGTGCACGGTGGCGCGAACGCCGTCCGCGCGATCGCCTGCCTTCCGGCGCTCGTCGGTGCGTGGCGCGACCCCGCGGGCGGCGCGCTGCTGTCGTCGTCAGGAACGTATCCGATCGACTCGCAGGCGCTCGAGCGCCCCGACCTGATTCGCGGAACGCCGCGCACGATCAACATGTCGACGATCGGCGATGCGCTCCTCGACCTTCGCGATCCGCCGGTGCGCGCGATCTACGTCTACAACTCCAACCCGGTCGCGGTGGCACCCGAGTCGTCACGGGTGACGGCAGGATTCGCGCGCGACGACCTCTTCTGCGTCGTGCACGAGATCTTCCGCACCGATACGGCCGATTACGCCGACATCCTGCTGCCGGCGACCACGCAACTCGAGCAGACCGACATCCATACCTCGTACGGTCACCTTTGCGTGCAGGCGAACAACGCGGCGATCGCGCCGATGTTCGAGGCGCTGCCCAACACCGAGGTGTTCCGCAGGCTCGCCGCGAAGATGGGCTTCGCCGAGGCGTGCTTTCGCGACAGCGACGACGACCTCGCGCGGCAGGCGCTCGAAAGCAGCGACCCCCGCGTCGAAGGACTCGACTGGGACGCGCTCAAAGTGTCGGGCTGGGGCCGCCTGCGCGTTCCGAAGCCGTGGGCGCCGTTCGCGGAAGGCAATTTTCCGACGCCGTCGGGACGATGCGAGTTCCATTCGCCGCGCCTCGCCGCGGCGGGTGAAGATCCGCTGCCGGATTTCGTGCCGCCGCGCGAGTCGGTTGCGTCGAACCCGGAGCTTGCCGCACGCTATCCTCTCGCGTTCATTTCGCCGCCGCTGCGCAACTTCCTCAACTCGTCGTTCGCCAACCTGCCAGCGTCGCTCGCCGAAGAAACGATGCCGCGGCTCGAGATGCATCCGGACGATGCCGCACCGCGCGGCATCGAGAGCGGCGCGTCGGTGCGCGTGTTCAACGACCGCGGGGCACTGCTTGCGAGCGCGCGGGTGAGCGAGCGCGCGCGGCGCGGCGTCGTCGTCGCTCCGTCGGTGTGGTGGAGAAAGTTGGCACCCGGCGGCGAGAATGCGAACGCCGTGACGAGCCAGGCGCTCACTGACCTCGGCCACGGACCGACGTTCTACGATTGCCTCGTCGAAGTGGCGCTCGCCTGAGAACTATCCGAGCTTGCGGACGAGGCCGACCATCACGCCGAAGATCTCGAGCGCGCCCTCGGGCCGGATCACCGGATAGGCGCGATTCTCGGGTTTCAGCACGAACGCGCCGCCTTCGAGGTCGAGGCGCTTCAGCGTGAACTGATTGTCGACGATCGCGACGACGATGTCGCCGCGCTGGGCCGCCGCGCGCTTCTCGACGACGACGAGATCGCCATCGAGGATCCCTGCGTCCTGCATCGAATCGCCTTTGACGCGCACGAGCACCGTCTGCGACGGCCGTTCGATCAGGTAGTCGTCGAGCGTGACCGTGTCGGCCTGACCGTCGTCGACCGCCTCGGGGAGGCCCGCACGGACGGCGCCGGTCGCGATCGGACGGCCGAAGAAGCGCTTCGACGGGGCGAGGCGCTTGTCGGGAGTCGATTCGAGGTAGCCGGCGAGCTTCAGCCGCGCGACCATCGCCGCGACCGACGACTTCGACCGTAACCCGAGCAGGCGTCCGATCGACGAGTACGAAGGCAGCGTCCGATGCGCGGAGTAGTAGTCCTGCAGGATGCCGAGGTAGGAACGATCGTTCGACATTCGCGGAGCATAGTGAACGACCGTTCGCGCGTCAAGCCCCCTGTCCCCTCGCCGCGTGCGCCGCGATCACGTCGGCGACACAGGCGGTGAGCCGCTTCGCGTAGCCGATGTGCAGGAACTCGTTCGGCCCGTGCGCGTTCGCGTGCGGGCCGAGCACGCCGGTGATCAGGAACTGCGCGTCGGGGAAATACTCGCCGAGCATCGCCATGAACGGGATCGTGCCGCCCTCGCCCATCGCCGCTGCGGGCTTGCCGTAGCGCGCCTGCGACGCTACCTCGACCGCCGCGGCGAGCCACGGCACCGTCGGCGGCGCGTTCCAGCCGGTCGCCCCCTGCTCACCGATGAAGGTCACCTTCGCGCCGTGCGGCGGGTCGGCTTCGAGCACCGCCTTCATCGCGGCGACCGCCGCGTCGCCGTCGACGGTCGGTGGCAGGCGCAGCGAGAGCTTCAGCGACGTCGATGGACGCAATACGTTGCCCGCGCTCTCGATCGGCGGCAGGCCATCGGCGCCGATCACCGAGAGCGCCGGTCGCCATGTGCGGTTGAGGAGCGCCTCGGCACCGTCGTCGTCCATCGGGCGCGTACCGGCGGCAAACGGATACTTGCGGAACACCGTCTCGCCGAGGATCGCCGCAGCGCGCCCCGCCTGCTCGACGCGTTCGGCCGGAATCTGCGCGTGGAACGCCGATGAAAGAATCCATCCGTTGGCAGAATCCTCGAGCCGCTCGACGAGCCTCCGCGCGATCCGGAACGACGATGGCACGATGCCACTCGCATCGCCCGAGTGCACGCCCTCGGTCAGCACCTCGACCTTCAGCGTGCCCGCGGCGAGCCCGCGCAGCGACGTCGTCACCCACAGCCGCTCGTAGTCGCCGCAGCCCGAGTCGAGGCCGACGACGAGATCGACGTTGCCAAGACGCGGCTTCAACAGCGCGAGATACGCGGGGAGATCGTAGCTGCCGCTCTCCTCGCACGCCTCGATCACCCCGACGCAGCGCGCGTGCGGGACGTTGTTCGCGTCGAGCGCCGCAATGGCCGCGAGCGCCGCGAATACCGCGTAGCCGTCGTCGGCCGCGCCGCGTCCGTAGAGCTTCTCGCCTTCGAGGAGCGGCACCCACGGCCCGCCGTCGGCGCGCCAGCCGGTCATCTCGGGCTGCTTGTCGAGATGCCCGTAGAGGAGCACCGTCCGATCGCCGACCCCGCCGGTCGCGAACAGCAGGAGCGGCGTGCGTCCGGGAATGCGGACGATCTCGACTTCGAGCCCGCGGACCGGCTGCGCGCGAACCCACGCCTCGGCGAGGCGGACCACCTGTTCGAGGTAGCCATGCGTCTCCCACGCGGGATCGAAGTGCGGCGACTTCGCGGGGATGCGGACGTACTCGACAAGGCGCGGAACGATGTCGTTGTCCCATTGCTGCGCGATGCGTTCGGCGGCGATCACCGGTGTCGTCATCCCTGCTGCTCCCGTGGCGTGGAAAGCGCGACGATAGCAAATGCGCGCAGTCGCGCGCGTGCCACTGTCGACGTCGGACGTAAAATCGCACGTGCCTTCCGATCTCCCCGCGCCGTACGCCGGACTCACGCCCGATCTCGTCCTCGACGCGCTCGATGCGATCGGCATCCGCGGCGACGGACGACTGCTCGCGCTCAACAGCTTCGAGAACCGCGTCTACCAGGTCTGGCGCGACGATGCGCCGCCGGTGGTCGCGAAGTTCTATCGTCCCGCGCGCTGGAGCGACGCGCAGATCGCCGAGGAGCACGAGCTCGTCGTCGAGCTCGCTGACACCGGCGTGCCTGCGGTGCCGCCGCTCGCGATCGGCGGTGCGCGCCTCTTCACGCACCAGGGCTTCCGCTATGCAGTGTTCGCACGGCACGGTGGACGAGCGCCCGAGCTCGACCGCGACGACGTTCTCGAGTCACTCGGCCGCTATCTCGCGCGGTTGCACACCGTCGGCGCGGCACGCGCGTTCGCCGTGCGTCCGGCATTGACCGTCGAATCGTTCGGCGACGAATCGCGCGCGTTCCTCCTCGAGCACGACTTCGTGCCCGCCGACCTGCGCGAGCCGTGGAGCCGCATCGTCGATCTTGCGCTCGCGCGCGTGCGCGAGACGTTCGCAACGGCGGCGCCGTTTGCGACGCTGCGCCTGCACGGCGATTGCCACGGCGGCAACGTGCTGTGGACCGATTCCGGCCCGCACTTCGTCGACTTCGACGACGCGCGGACGGGCCCCGCGGTGCAGGACCTGTGGATGCTCCTCTCCGGTGATCGCGCGGCGATGGAAGCGCAGCTCGCGGTGCTGCTGCGCGGCTACCGGTCGTTCCGCGATTTCGACCTGCGCGAGCTCGCGCTCGTCGAAGCGCTGCGCACGCTGCGCCTCCTGCATTACTCGGCGTGGATCGCGCGCCGCTGGGACGATCCCGCCTTCCCGGCGGCGTTTCCATGGTTCGGCACCGAGCGCTACTGGCAGGACCGTATCCTCGAGCTGCGCGAGCAGGTCGCGCTGATGGACGAGGCGCCGCTCGCGCCAGCGGACGTGTAGGCAACCGTCACGCCGATCGACGCGTAACCAATGACCACGCCGGCAACGGCACCGCGCATCGGTCAGCGCGCGTCGAGCGCGCAGGTCCGGAATCCAACGAAGATGTCGTTGCGCTCGGGAAGGTAGAAGTTGCGGTAGCGCGGATGATGCATGCGCGCGACCGTCGCGAACGAGCCCCCGCGCACACTGCGATGTGTCGCGAACCAAGGCTGCGAATAGTCGCGGTAGCGGTCGGGCGAAAATCCGGGATACGGCAGGAACGCGTCGGCGGTCCACTCCCAGCCGCCATGGCCCCACTCGATCGCGCCTGCCACCGCCGCGCGCTCCCATTCGGCTTCGCACGGAAGCCGCCGCTGCGCCCAGCGACAGAACGCTTCAGCTTCGTGCGCACTGACGTGACAGACCGGACGGCGCTCGGCGAGCGGTCGCCACGCGCCGAACCAGCGCTCTTCCCATCCGCCGTCGCTGCGCTTCCTCCAGCGCTGCGGGTGTGCGAGCTCGCGTTCGCCGCGCCACGCCCAGCCGGCGTCCGACCACAGGCGTCGGTCCGCGTAGCCGCCTGCGTCGACGAAGGCCGCGTATTCCGCGTTGGTCACGCAACGACGCGCGATCCGCGTCGGACCGAGCGTGACTTCGTGCGCCCATTTCTCGTTGTCGAAGACGAACGCGCCGTCGTCGCGCGACCCCAGCGTGAATCTGCCGCTCGCCATCGCTGCGTCGTCGGCCATCGCGGCGTCGTCCGCCTTCACCGCATCGTTGGCAATCAGCGCGCGGTCAACATCTCTCACCGGCGCCCCACCTGCGAGGCGCGCCGGCAGATCGCCGAGCACCGGCGTGGAATAATCGAGCGTCTGGCGCATGTAGGTCAGTGCTTCGCCGTGCATGTCGGCGTGAAAGAGCGCGAGCCGGAACGGATAGGGCCCTTCGCCGTTCCCCGCGCGAAGCTTCGCGCGCACGTTGTCGAGCACGGCGGCGGCATACTCGCGCAGCGCCCCCTGCGGCGGCAGATCGAGCGTCCAGCGATCGACGTGTGGCACGCGACCCGAATCGAACCAGCGGTCGGCGTTGGCGAGGAGCGACGGTCTCTTCGTGACGAGTTCGCCGTTCTCGTTCCAGTAGCCTTCGCGGAGCACCCACCACTCGGTGAACCACGCGACATGAGAGCACTCCCACAGCGGCGGATTGATCCCCGGGTTGTACGGAACCGCCCACTGCGACGGCGCGAGATCGGCGAGAAGCGCCCACGTACGCTCGTGCGCATCGACGAGCGCACGGTCGAGCGCGTCGCCGTCGAGCGTTCGTGCCGCGAACCCGCCTGGGCGATTTGCCGCCACTGCACCACTGGTCGATGATGTCGTCACCGCGTCCACTGATCACCCTTGTGAGCCCCGGCGTGCGCGCCGCCAACAACGGCAACTGGCACACGGCGTGGCGCTGGTCGCGCTTCCTGCGCGAGCGCTACCGCGTCGAGATCGGCCAGGCGTGGGCGCCCGAGCAATCGGCGCCGCAGTGCCTGATCGCGCTCCATGCGCGCCGTTCGGCGGGCTCCCTCGTATCCTACGCCGAGGCGTTTCCCGATCGCCCGCGCGTGGTCGTGCTGACCGGCACCGACCTCTATCGCGATCTTCCGGCCGACGCCGCGGCGCAGCGTTCGCTCGAGCTTGCGACGCATCTCGTCGTGCTGCAGGAAGCGGCCCTCGACGACATCCCACCGCAGCACCGAGCGAAGTGTCGCGTGATTTATCAATCGGCACCATCACTCGTGCGCGGAACGCTGCGCGAGCGCACGTTCGACGTCGTGCTGGTCGGACATCTGCGCGACGAGAAGGATCCGCTGACGCCGATGCGCGCGATCACGCGGTTGCCCGCGGATTCGCGCGTGCGCCTCATCCACATCGGCGCTGCGCTCACCGACGGGCTGCGGAGCGCCGCGCGCGAACTCGACGCGCGATCGTGGCCCGGCCACAAGCGCTATCTCTGGCTCGGCCCGCGTCCGCACGCCGAGACGCGCCGGCGCATTCGCGACGCGCACGCGATGGTGATCTCGAGCGTCATGGAGGGAGGCGCGAACGTCATCGTCGAAGCCGTCACCGCGGGCGTGCCCGTGCTTGCAAGCCGCATCCCCGGCAACGTCGGCATGCTCGGTCGCGATTACGCCGGCTACTTCGAGCTTGGCGACGACGCGGCGCTCGTCGCCCTCTTCGAGCGCGCAAGCGGCGACCCCGCGTTCCTCGCACGATTGCGCGAGAAGTGCGCGGCGCGCGCGCCGCTGTTCACACCGGGGCGCGAGCGGGAAGCGGTGGTGCGACTCGTCGACGAAGCGATCGCGGACTACCGCGACGGACCGCCCGCATCCTGCCGATAACGCCAGCCGACGCGCCAAAGAAAAGGCCCCGCATGAGCGAGGCCGGAAAGCCTGCGTCATTCGGTCGGAGGACGAGCCGGTCGACGCAGGACACCCGGCTCGCCGGCCGCGCGTCTGATTCCAGCTCAGGAGCGCGCGGTATGTTCGACGAGCCGGCCGCAGTTCATCGTCGCAGCTTTGGCGCGTACAAACCTTGAGCTGGCGCAACCTTTCGCGCTGTTCGTCCGGTCGCGGGATGGTTCCGCGCGCGCTTTCGTGCTCGAGTTTGCCTGCGCGAGCGGCGCCGACCATAATCCAGGCACGGTCCGCGAAGGACCGGCCCGCACGCGGCGCCACGCCGTTCGAGGAGGTCGACGATGTTGAACGCAACGCGTGAGAGCGTTTGCGCCATCGCAATCTCGATCGCCCTTGCGTCATGCGCTTCGCCGGAGCAACTGAAGGCCGAGCAGGATGCACGCGCTGAGGCACGCCGTGCCTTCGTGGCCCGGATGGTCTTGAAGTACGGGCCGCGATGCGAAGCGGCCGGAAAGCCGCGGGGGACGACGGCGTACGACGACTGCATCATCGCGTACACCAACGAAGAGATTCGCAAAGAGATTCGCAAGACCGGCGGTAGCGGCACTGGGGCACCGTACCCGGTGCCGCCGACGGCACCTATGCTGCCGACGGGACCGAGGTAGGTGAGAGCACTGGCAAGGTGCTGGCAGGCGGTGAAGCGGGCAAGAAAAGGGGCCGTTCCGCCTGACCACGATGAGGGAGGAATCGCACTCTGGGTGCGCGCGACCACCGCTCACGGCTACGGCCCTGCGAGCATGTTCATCACCAGGCGGATCATCACGTCCTTATCCTTCGGCAGCGACTCGGCGACGAGCAGCGCGAGCGCCGCAAGCCCAACGTCGTTGATCACGACTTCACCATCTCGAAACAGTCGGCCGTTGCGATTCAGGAAATCGACGAACAGGAAGGAGCCGATTCGCTTGTTGCCGTCGGAGAAGGGATGATTCTTGATGACGAAGTAGAGTAGATGCGCCGCCTTCGACTCGATCGTCGGGTAGGCGGGCTCACCGAAAACGCTCTGCTCGAGATTGCCCAGAAGCGCAGTCAGTCCGTCGCCGCGCTCATGCCCGAAGAGATCGCTCGTCTCGCGTCGCGCCAACAAATCGGCCTTCAGCCGCGCGATAGCGCCGCGTGCCTCGTTCGCCGCTGGTAGCACGCCGCCCGATTTACCTTTCGGCTCGGCCAGCAACCCCTCGTCGTAGCGCTGCAGCAACAGAAAGGTTTGCGTATAGCGCGCGATGACATCGACGAGCCCGCGTCCCTGGTCCGTAGTCAGCGAGTCGCCAGCTGCCGCCTTGCGCACCAGGGAGAGCGCCGCCTCGAGTTCTGCGGCGTTGTGTTCGAAGCGCTGGCGGTTGATCGTGTAGCCGCGGACCAGATGCTCGCGCAGCGTGCGCGTGGCCCAGATACGGAATTGGGTGCCGCGCTTCGAGTTCACGCGGTAGCCGACCGAGAGGATTGCGTCGAGGTTGTAGTGGTCGACCTGATAGGTCTTTCCGTCTGCCGCAGTATGTGCAAATTTTGCACATACTGCCTCCGGATCCAGCTCGCCCTCCTTGAAGACGTTGCGGACGTGCTTGGTGACCACGGAGCGCTCCCGCCCGAACAGCTCGGCCATCTGCTCCTGGCTGAGCCAGACGGTCTCACGATCCAGCCGAACGTCGACCTGCACCTCCCCGTTCGGGTCTTCGTAAACGACGATCCTGCCGCTCGGCGCTGCAGCCGTCATCCGACCCTCCTCGCCTGTCCGATTTCGGTCGCAACCGACGTCACACTACACGCCAGAACGCTGGTGGTCTCGGTATCGCACTCGACCGCGTACCCGAGCGCCGCGACCTCGCGCTCGCGGCGCGGATCAGCGGTACCGAGAAAGTCGAAGAGGTACGGATCCTTGAACACGTGCGCTGCAAGGTCCGAGTCACTGGGAGGCAGCGTCAAAGCGAAGTTGTGTTGCGCCTTCCCCTGCCGCTCATGAAGACGTCTCTCGATCTGCAGCGCAAGCACACTGCGGCTCCAGCCGTGCTCGACACACTGGCCCGCATACCAGAGGCGTACCTGCGGATCGCGCAGCTTGTCGAGGAGCACGACGTTCTGACCCCACGGAAGACTTGGCAACAGCCGTTGCACAATTTCTGCCTCCGGCCACGCCGAGGCGAAGTCCTGCATGTAGCGGAGGTTCCGCGCAGAGAGCCCCGGCATGTCGGGGAAGGCCTCCCGGAGATCCGCGGAAAGTCGGTCGATGACCTTCGCGCCCCAGCCTTCGCGCGCCTGCCGAGCGAGGATGGCGCGCCCGATGTCCCAGTAGAGCTGGAGCATCGCGCCGTTGGCGGACAGGACTGTGCGAAGACGCGCCTCCTGGATTCGTGCCTTCAGCTCGTGCAGCACGTCGCCGTAGCCGTTCGGCACCTCGGACCTGGACGGCGCCACAGGAAAGATGGCCTGCCCATCAGGCCACGCACGACCCATCGTGCGCCGGACGTCCGCCACCGGTGCCGGCGGCCTCTTCGCTGACTTCTTCACCGCCTTCGCCTTATCCGCCATCCTACCGTCGGAGCATGAGACGAGGCGGGCTCTCCCGGGCGCCCCTGGATCGATCGTATTACGACGTTACTGTCGCACGGTGCCGCGTCCGGGATTCGGAGCCCAGGTAGATTACCGTCTGTCTATCACCTCTTTGGAGACATGACGTGAACATCGTACTGAACTTTGGCCCGCTCGCATCGCTGATCGCCGGCATCCTGATCCTGATCGTGCCGCGCCTCTTGAACTACATCGTCGCGTTCTACCTGATCATCATCGGCATTCTCGGGCTCATCGGTGCCAATATGGGGCACGTTGGGCGCGTGATGTGACGGGCGCACTTACGTTTCGTGTCGCTCGGCCGATACGCATTGACAGGTACGCGCGCCCGCCAGCTTGATCGTAACGTCGCGGTAACGCAGTAGAAGCTACGTTAACAATATCGTCTAACTGACTGATTCTATTGGCGTCCCCAACCGGATTCGAACCGGTGTTACCGCCGTGAAAGGGCGATGTCCTGGGCCTCTAGACGATGGGGACTTCTACGGCGCCGCAACTCGCGCAACTCTGCGACAAGTCGGTGGTGGAGGTAAGCGGGATCGAACCGCTGACCTCTTGCATGCCATGCAAGCGCTCTCCCAGCTGAGCTATACCCCCACGGCGAATTGCGGATTATAGCGGCGCACTGAAAGTGCCGCAAACCGATGACGATAGCTATCGGCGACAGCCGGTGACAATATCCGCCGGCGACAGCCGGTGACGACAACGCGCGGACGACAATGCGCGCCGCGCCTCTGCCGCGCCTTCTCTACAATCCGCGCATGGAATCGATCCCGACCACGCTTGCCGCGGCCGATGCGCTGCGCCAGGACGATCAGCGCGGCCGCGTCGTGATGATCACCGGTGCGAGCGGAGGCCTGGGCCGCGTGCTCGCGCTCGGCTGCGCGCGCGCCGGCGCGACGGTCGTCGTACACGGGCGCGTCGTGCGCAAGCTGGAAGCGCTCTACGACGAGATTCTCGCGGCGGGCGGGCCCGAACCCGTGATCCTGCCGCTCGATTTCGCGCGCGCCGAGGCGGCGGATTTCGCCAACGTCGCGAGCGCGCTGCACGCGCAGTTCGCGCGCCTCGACGCGATCGTGCATACGGCGGCGATGCTGGGCTCGCTGGGACCACTCGAGCATCAGTCGTTCGAGAGCTGGGTGGCGCTCCTGCGCGTCAACGTCGCCGCGCCGATGGGCCTGACGCGCGTTCTGCTGCCGCTCCTCGACCGTGCGCCCGATGCGAGCGTCGTGTTCACCCTCGACAGCCGCGGCATCGAGCCGCGCGCCTACTGGGGTGGCTACGCGGTCACCAAGGCGGGGATCGCTGCGCTCGCGCGCGAGCTTGCCGACGAATGGGAGAACCGCCCGAACCTGCGCGTCAACGCGATCGTCCCCGGTCCGATCCGCACGCCGCTGCGCCTGCAGACGCATCCGGGCGAGGACCCGGCGCAGTGGCCGCTACCCGATCGGCTGGTCCCGCTCTACCTTCACCTCGTCGCCGGCCAGACGAAGGCGGAGAGCGACGCGCTGATCGACGCTCAGGCGTGGCTCGCCGGTGCGCCCTGCGTGGCGTCGCTGCGTCCGTAGCGAAGCGTCACGCGCAGCCGCCGGAAGTCCTCGGACGGCAGCATGTCCGGCAGGATCAGCACCGCGCGCGTGAAGCGGCCGCCATCAGGTCGCCAGACGAGCGTCGTGATCCACGACGTGACGCACGTCGACCGGTCGACTCGTCCGGTGCGAACCGTGCCGTCGCCGCAGCCCACCCAGACGTGCAATCCGGCCGTGATCTCGACGTCGCGCACCGCGCGCGGCCCGCGACGCAGCGCGACGACGTGCGCGCGATCCGCCGCCCACGCGAGGATCGCAACCACGGTCGCGGCGGTTACCGCAATGGACCAGGGTAGCGTCAGCGCGACGCCGCACGTCGCGGCGGCGGCGACGCCGATGCCGAAAAGTGCAATCCGCGACGGTGCGAGGTCGACGTGAACGGGCGGCACGCCATGCATCGCGCGATCAGACCACCATCCCGCGTGAAGCGCCCTCGGCCGGATGGCTGAGTGTCAGTCCGGCAGGCGCGACGATCGAAGTCAGCGCGGCTCAGACCGACTCCGCCGCGACCGTCTCGTCGGCCTGCGTCGCCGCAGCGCCGCCGGAGAGCAGCATCCACGTCGACACGACGGTATCGGGATTGAGCGACATGCTCTCGATGCCCTGCCCGACCAGCCATTGCGCGAGGTCGGGGTGGTCCGACGG
>DASVGI010000111.1:0-21851 GCA_036379595.1 Casimicrobiaceae bacterium
CAAGCCGGGCCCGCTCGAAAGCCGCGTGCTGTTCCTCGATACGCGTCCGCTGCATGCGGTCCTCGTCCAGCATGCGGTGGTGCTCGAGCAGAAGATCCGCGAGCAGCCGCTTTCGGGGCGCACGCCGCTGCGCAGCGAGCAACTCGCGCTGTTCACCAAGCTCGCCGCGCGCGTCGATCCCGAGTATCGGCCGGTGCCGCGGCGCGGCGACCGCGTCGAAGCGAGCGGTACTGCCGATGCGATCGTCGGACTGCAGAAGATCACCTCGTTCTTCCGGGCGGAATCATCGTCCGGCACGGGGCTGGGCACGGGCAGCGGCAACGCCGACACCAGCTACAACAGCACGCTCGATCTCGCGGTGTTCGGGCGCATCCGCGACGAGCCCACGCGCCAGCGCGAGATGGTGCGCCGGCGGATCGGCGCGCATGCGGTCCCGGGCGGACCGTGGGAGCTGCAGGATGGCTCGCCCAACGGCTTCAGGCTGATCGCGCCGATCCAGGTTGCGAATGCGGTGACGCTGGGCACGCTCGTCGCGCTTCACCCGCACGGCACGCCGCAGTGGGCGCTGTGCATCGTACGGCGGATCACGCGCACGGCGACCGACCGCGCCGACATCGGCGTCGAGCTCGTTGCCGATGCCGTCGCGACGGTGACCCTCACCGAGCAGCAGAAGCGCGGCGTCGACCCCTACTCGGTCGATGGCGAACCGACGACTGTCAATGGTCGCAGCTTCAGCGCGCTCTTGCTGTCGCGGCACGCGCGGCAGGGGGATTCCGGCGTGCAATCGCTCGTCGTCCCGGCGATCGAGTACCAGCCGCGACGCTTCCTCATCCGCACCGCTGATGCCGAGCACTCGATCCGCTTCGGTCGTCTGATCGAGCGGCACCCGGACTGGGTGTGGACGGCGATCGAACCGCTCGACGCGAGCTCGCGCGTCCCGGGGTCCCGCGCGGCGATCGATCCTGCATCGACGGGAGGCGGCCAATCCATCTCGCGCAGCAATCACCACGCGGTATGATGGCGCCGCATGAGCATCGACCGCTACGCCGAGGTCCACGCCGCGTGGCGATGGGACGTCCCCGCCGATTTCAACATCGCCGAGGCATGCTGCAGGCGCTGGGCCGCTGATCGCGCGCGTTTCGCGCTGTACTGGGAAGACGAAGACGGTAGCCGGCTCGCGCTGACGTTCTGGGATCTCGAGCAGCGGGCGAACCGGCTCGCCCACGCGCTTCGCGCCGCCGGGGTGGCGCGCGGCGACCGGATCGCACTCGTGCTGCCGCAGCGCCCCGAGACGATCGTCACCCACGTCGCCGCGTACGCACTCGGCGCGGTCGTGGTTCCGCTGTCCTTCCTGTTCGGCCCCGAGGCGCTCGAATACCGGCTCGGCAACAGCGCCGCGAAGGTCGCCGTCGTCGATCGGCAGTCGCTGCCCAACCTCGCGCCGATCCGCAACCGACTTCCCGGCCTCGCGCAGGTCATCGGCGTCGCCGGCGCCGAAGGCGACGGCGTCGTCGCGTGGGAAGAGTTCATCGACGGCCAGCCGCGAACGTTCGAATCCGTGACGACCGGTCCGCGCGATCCGGCGCTCCTCATCTACACGAGCGGGACGACCGGGCCGCCGAAGGGAGCGCTGATGCCGCATTCGGCGGTGCTCGGCAACCTCCCCGGCTTCATCCACTCGCACGACGGTTATCCGCAGCCGGGTGACCTCTTCTGGTCACCAGCGGACTGGGCATGGACCGGCGGCCTGATGGACGCGCTGCTGCCGGCGCTCTACTTCGGGCAGCCGATCGTCGGCTATCGCGGGCGCTTCGATCCCGAGAGCGCATTGCGCCTCATCGAGCGCTATCAGGTGCGCAACACGTTTCTGTTCCCGACCGCGCTCAAGCTGATGATGAAGGCGTATCCGCGGCCGCGCGACACATTCGACGTGAACCTGCGCAGCATCATGAGCGCGGGCGAAGCGGTCGGCACCGCGGTGTTCGAGTGGGCGCGCGAAGCGCTCGGCGTCACGATCAACGAGATGTTCGGTCAGACCGAGATGAACTACATCGTCGGCAACTCGCACACGCTGTGGCCGACGAAGCCCGGATCGATGGGACGCCCCTACCCCGGCCATCGCGTCACGCTGCTCGACGACGACGGCAACGAAGTTGCGCGAGGCGAGCCCGGTGATGTCGCCATGCATCGCGTCGCGCCCGACGGAACGCCGGACCCGGTGTTCTTCCTCGAATACGCCGGCAATCCCGACGCGACGCGGAAGAAATTCAGCGGCGACTGGTGCCGCACCGGCGACGTCGCGACGATGGACGACGATGGCTATCTCTGGTACCAGGGACGCGCCGACGACGTCTTCAAGGCAGCGGGTTATCGCATCGGGCCGTCCGAGATCGAGAACTGCCTCGTGCGCCATCCGGCGGTCGCCAATGCCGCCGTCGTGCCGTCGCCGGACGAAGTGCGCGGCAACGTCGTCAAGGCGTTCGTCGTGCTCGCGCCGGGGCACGCGCCGAGCCGCGAGCTCGAGGACGATCTCGCGCAGCACGTGCGGCGCTACCTCGCCCCCTACGAATATCCGAAAGAGATCGAGTTCCTCGACGCGCTGCCGATGACGACCACCGGCAAGGTGCAGCGCAAGGTGCTGCGCGATCGCGAGCGCGCGCGCAAGCTAGGTACGAGCTGATCGGGCTAAAGCGTCGTCGGTCCAGGGTTTGACCTGCGTCGCAACCCACAGCACCACCGGGACGACTGCCGGCAGGATCAGCGCTCCGAGCTGGTAGGCGAGCGCGATCGCTTCGCGCTGCCAGCTCGAGAATCCTGCCTGCGACGCGATGGCGGCACCCGACGTGATCGCCAGATTCTTGAGGAATTCGGCGACGAGCCCCCAGGTCACGAACGGCAGCAGCACTGCGTAGCCGAGCACCAGCAGGCGCTTCCAGCGCAGGTTGCGCGACGCGAGGGTCAGTGCCGCGTACAACGGGAGCCCGAACGAATACAGAAGCAGGTTGACGTCGACGGTGACGACGCCGCGCGCCGCGGCCTGCCCGGCGTCGAGGCGCGCGACCTGCCCGACGCCGAGGCTCGTGACGAAGGTCACCGTCGTGCCCGATTGCGCGACGCCGCGCACGAGATCAGGCACCGCCAGTGCGCAGACACCCTGCGCGAGCCAGACCGCGGGCGCGAGAAGCACGGGCGCCACGAAGTACCACAGCGCGAACGTGACCGGCAGCCACGCAACGCATCGGAGGACGAAGCGGCCCAAGCGCGGGCGTCCGGTCGCGGCGCGGCTACCTACGCGGCCGGGGCGGGAGCGGACGGCGACCCCGAAGGACCCGCGGGGGGCCCGGGCGAGCGGTCGCCATGCTCCGGGGACCACCTCACCCACAGCAGCCAAACCACGAGCACGTCGAGCATGATCAGCGCCTGCCAGACGTAGAGGTGCGCCCACTCGAACGCGTCGCGGTTCCACTGCCCGAGGTAGAAGAGGCTGATCACGCGCACGATGTTGAGCCCCTGCACCGCGAGCGTGCCGATGACGATGCCGCTCGCGCGACGCAGCCACGAGGCCGGCCACGCGATCATCGCGGCGATCAGCACGAGCGTCGCCTCGACGCCGTTGCAGCCGGCTTCGATCGACACCGCAAAGCTGCCGTCCCCGGCGCCGACGACGTTGCCGTGCGCCCGGACGGCGGGATCGAACACGTGGATCACCGTCGTCGCCGCGCGCGCGACAGCATCGGTCCACGGCGCGACCAGCCAGTGCTGCGCCCAGGGTGTCAGCTCGAAGCCGAACATCAGCGCCAGCAATCCGACGAAGACGGCGAGGAAACGCAGCACGTGATCAGGCGCGGGCGAGCGGCGGACGCGTTGCGAAGTAGTCGCGAATGCCGTCGGCGATCGAGCCCGCGTAACGCTGCTGCTGACGCGGATCGCGCAGCTTCGATTCTTCGTACGGGTTCGAGATGAATGCCGTTTCCACGAGGATCGACGGGATGTCCGGCGCCTTCAGGACCGCGAATCCGGCCTGCTCGACAGTGGCGCTGTGCAGCGCATTATGCTCCGCGAGCGCGTCGAGCACGTCGCGCCCGACCTTGAGGCTGTCCGAGATCTGCGCCGTCTGCGACAGGTCGAGCAGCGTGCGCGCGAGCAGCGGGTCGCGGTCGCCGAGGTCGACGCCGCCGATCAGGTCGGCGGCATTCTCGTTCTTCGCGAGCCAGCGCGCCGCGGCGCTCGTCGCGCCGTGCTCGGACAGCGCGAACACCGACGAGCCGCGCGCCGAGGTGTCGCGAAAGGCATCGGCATGGATCGACACGAAGAGATCCGCGCGCACGCGACGGGCCTTCTCGACCCGTCCGGCGAGCGGCACGAAGTAATCGGCGTTGCGCGTCAGCATGACGCGGACCTCCGAATCGGCTTCGAGGATCGGCTTCAGCTTGCGCGCGATCGCGAGCACCACGTCCTTCTCGAAGGTGCCGCGGCGGCCGATTGCGCCGGGATCCTCGCCACCGTGCCCGGGATCGATCGCAATCGTGATCGGGCGCCAGGGTGCGCCGCCACGCGCGGGCTCGCCACGTGCACGCGTTCGCGACTGCGTTCGCGAACCCGACGCCGACGCCTGCGACCCGGGCGCGGGTGCCTTCGGCGCCTCGGCCTGCGCTCGCTCGGGCGCTCGCTCGGGCGCTTGTCCGGGCGCCTGCGCGGTTGCCTTGTCGTCGGAAGCGTCCGCCTGCGCCTGGCGGCGCTCTTCGCGCCGCAGGAACGCCATCAGCGGATCGACCGGCACCGCAGGATAGAGATCGACGACCAATCGATAGCCGTACTCGGCAACCGGTGGCAGCGAGAAGACCTGCGGCCGTACGTCGCCCTTCAACTCGATGACGACGCGGAGGAACCCGTCGCTGCGCGGCCCGATGCGAATGCCGGCGATCCACGGGTCGGAGCGCTCGACTCTCGCCGGCAGCGCCGCAAGCGCTGCCGATTCGGTTGCTCGCGCGAGGTCGAGGACCACCCGCTCCGGACCGTGCAGCACCGTCATCTGATGCTCGACCGGCTGCTTCGACTCGAAGATGACGCGCGTGTATTCGTCCGCCGGCCAGATGCGCGCCGAGGTGATCGAGGTCGAGCGCGATGTGGATGCCGCGACCGCAGCGCTCACCGCAGGAACGATGAGCTGCGCGGCCGGCAGCAGCAGCCAGCGCACGGCACGTCGTCGCGCGAGCCGCGCGTCGGTCAGGAGTGCGCCGTCATCGCGGCGCGGAGCGCGCACTCGCATCGCTCACCCGCACCGCTCGTTGCGACGACGCGCAGACGACGCCCCGTCCCGCGTTCCGGATAGGAGAGGAAGATCTCGAGATCCGGCGCCGGCAGCCGCCCCTCGGCACGCTCGGGCCACTCGATAAGGCAGACGGCGTCGTCGCGAAAGCACTCGGCAAGGCCTGAAGTCTCCCATTCGGATGGATGAGCGAATCGATACAAATCAATATGATAAAAGTATAAGCTCGAAACAGGATAATGTTCAACCAGCGTGAAGCTGGGGCTCCTGACGAGACCCGTAACGCCGCGCGCGCGCAGCAGCGCCCGCACCAGTGTCGTCTTGCCGCTGCCGAGCGCCCCGGAGAGCGTGATTACCATGCCGCCCTCGATCATCGGCGCGATCGCACGGCCGCATTGGGCAGTGGCTTCGGGATCAGCGAGCACGAGGTCGAGGGTCACGATTGCGTTAGGTGTGGTGCTTCGATACGTCATTGCTGTTCGTTCACAAGAATGCCGGACTCAGGTTTACCCGTCGACGGGAAACGGTCGACGACGTTCTGGAGCGCAAGTTCACCCACGCAGTCTCGCACCATGTCGCGGTTCGTTCTTGCCATAGTCTCAATTGAGATACACAATAACCGTTCGAAAAGGAGACCCAACTATGGCTGCTCAGACCTCTATGCTGCATGTCCGCGTCGATGACCGGCTGAAAGCGGAAGCGACCAAGAGACTCGCCAACGTCGGCCTCACCGTCTCGGACGCCGTGCGCATCCTGCTAACCCGCATCGCCAGGGAGGGCGGCTTGCCGGCCGCTCTGACGATCGACCCGGAAGCCCACGATGTCTGGTTCCGCTCCAAGGTACTCGAAGCCCTGGCCAGCAAGGAACCGACCGTGCCGCATCGGCAAGTGATGGATGAAGCGCAAGCCCTGATCGACGGGAAGCGCCGTGCCAGAGCTTGAATGGACCGCCGCTGCGCGTGACGATCTGCTGGCGATTGTCGATTACATTTCCGACGACAACCCCGACGCAGCTCAGCACCTGAAGAACGATATTGAGGCGAAGGCTGCGAAGCTGGCCGAGTTCCCTCGGATGTATCGGGAAGGGCGTGTGCCGGGTACGCGGGAAATGGTCGTCTCGGCCAATTACATTGTGGTCTATTCCGAAGATGCCTTCTTCGTGCGCATCCTGCGCGTGCTGCATGCTGCGCAGCAGTGGCCACCCATGAAGACGACCTATGACCGCTGAGCCCCGCTGGCGGGCTGCGTGACGACCGAATCGATTTGGGATGGAGCAGGCATTCGGCGAACTCCCGACGGCGGCTGGGAGGGGCTTGCCGCGCGCATCGGACGCTGGGGACGCGACCTCGGTTTCGCGGCGATCGGCATTGCCGGCACCGACCTCGGCGAAGAGGAGGCCGGTCTCCTCGCCTGGCTTGGTGCCGGATGGCAAGGCGAAATGCATTATATGGCGCGTCACGGCACTCTGCGTGCGCGTCCCCGCGAGCTCGTGCCCGGAACGCTGCGCGTCATCACCGCGCGCGTCGATTACTGGCCCGAAGCCGCGGAGCCAGCGCAGCAGGTGCTGGGCGACCGAGAGCGCGCGTACGTCTCGCGCTACGCCCTCGGCCGCGATTATCACAAGGTGCTGCGTGCGCGGCTGGCAAAGCTCGCCGCGCGCATCGAGGAGGAGATCGGCCCCTTCGCGCATCGCGTGTTCAGCGACAGCGCCCCGGTGCTCGAAGTGGCGCTTGCCGCGCGGTCAGGTCTCGGCTGGCGCGGCAAGCACACCCTGCTCCTGTCGCGCGAAGGCGGATCGTGGTTCTTTCTCGGTGAGATCTATACCGATCTGCCGCTGCCCGTCACGGTGGCCGTCACCGCGCATTGCGGAACCTGCGAAGCGTGCATCGCGGCGTGTCCGACCGGCGCGATTGTGGCGCCCTACCGGCTCGATGCGCGACGCTGTATCTCCTATCTCACGATCGAGCTTAAGGGAAGCATTCCGGAGGAGCTGCGGCCGCTGATCGGCAATCGCGTCTATGGCTGCGACGACTGCCAGCTCGTGTGCCCGTGGAACCGGCATGCCGTGGCGACGCGCGAACACGATTTCGCCGCCGTGCGCCACGGCCTCGACAGCGCGACGCTGGTCGAGCTCTTCGGCTGGAGCGAGGCCGAGTTCCTGCGCAAGACCGAGGGCAGCGCCATCCGCCGCATCGACCACGAGCGCTGGCTGCGCAACGTCGCCGTCGCGCTCGGCAATGCGCCCCCGTCACCGGCGATCACCGCGGCTCTGATGTCACGCGTTCATCACCCTTCCGCACTCGTGCGCGAGCATGTCGGCTGGGCACTGCGGCAAGGGGGTCAGGTCTGACTCCGTCAATCGTGCGACCAGCGGTCGAGAAACGCGAGCACACGCGCCTCGTCGTAACTCTCGCCCGCTTCGAGAAGACCGGTGTTCTGCGAGTGCAGCAGGCGCCCGTTCGCGTCGAGAACGAAGAGGTGTGGATATCCGTCGACGCGCGGCCAGCGCGACAGCAGCGCCTCGTTGCGGTTCGCCTTCGAGACATTGACCTTGACCCAGACATAGTGTGTGCGAACGCGCGCCGCTACCTCGGAGTGGCTCGCGACGAAGCGATCGAGGATGTGGCACCACGGGCACCATTCGCCGCCGACATCGACGATCACGCGCTTGCCTGCGGTCTTCGCCAGCGCGACCGCGGTCGCGACATCGCGCGCCGCATCGCGCGACGGATCGAATTTCGCCGGCAGGTCGGCCGCGCCGACCGCCGTCGCGAAAACGAGAAGTGCGAGCCCAAGCACGCAACGCCTTCTTCTCATCTCTCGATCCTCGATCCCCACACCTCGATCCCCGCTCCTCGATCCCCGCTCCTCGATCCCCGCTCCTCACTCCTATCTGACCAACTGATTCATCGTCACAATCGGCAGCATCACCGCAAGCACCAGCACCAGCACGATCGCACCCATCGCGACGATCAGCGTCGGCTGAATGAGCGCCGCGAGCCACGCGAGACGCCGCTCCGCTTCGCGCTCGAGCTCCTGGGCGGCGCGCACGAGCATCGGCGCCAGGGTCCCGCTCTGCTCGCCGTTCGCGACAAGGTGGACGAGCACCGGCGGAAAGGCACGCTGCTCGCGAAGCGCGCGCGACAGCGGCACGCCTTCGCGGACCAGCACGTTGGCCCGCCGGCTCGCGGCGGCGATCGGCATCAGCCGCACGACCTCCGACGCCGCAGCGAGTGAGCGCATCAGCGGCGCCCCGCTGCCGACGAGAATCGCGAGCGTGCTCGCGTAGCGCGCGCAATCGAGGCTCGCCGCGAGGCGCCCGGCGCCGGGAACGCGAAGCAGCCAGCCGTGCACGCGCGCGCGAAACGCGTCGAAGCGCCACCGCCACACGAGAAGGATCGCGAGCGCGACGAGCGCCGCGAGCCAATACCAGCCGGTCGCGCGGAAGAAGCCGCTCGCTGCGATCAGCGCCCGGGTCAGCAGCGGTAGCGTCTGCCGGCTCTGCTGGTACACCGACACGACCTGTGGCACGACGTAGACGAGGAGCACGGCGATGACCCCTGCGGCGACGAGCATCACCAGCGCGGGATAGATCAGCGCGACGGCGAACTTCTGCCGCAGCGCAAGGCGCGCGTCGAGGTAGTCGGCGAGCCGCGCGAGCACCTCCCCGAGCCGGCCGGTCTCGGTTCCCGCGCCGACGAGCCCGCGGTAGAGTGTGGAGAACGTGCGCGGAAAGCGCGCGAGCGCTGCTGGCAGCGGCTCGCCTGCCATCACCTGCGTGCGGACGATGCCGAGGATCTTCGCCGCGCGCACGTTGTCCGCCTGTTCGGCCGCGGCGGCGAGTGCGTGGTCGAGCGGCATCCCCGATGGACCGAGGGTCGCGAGCTGCCGTGTGACGAGTGCCGTCGTCGCCGCGTCGAGCCGCGTTGCCGAGAGTCCGTCGCGCGCCTCGCGCGCGGGCGCGACGGCGGTCGGCGTGAGACCGTCGGCGCGCAGGCGATCGCGCGCCGCCCTCGCCGTCTCCGCTTCGAGCACGCCGTGGCGCTCGCGCCCGCTCGCGTCGACAGCCTCGTAGCGGAAGGCGGCCATCGCGGCGCGCTCAGGCATCGCGCGTCACGCGGGTGATCTCGGTGAGCGACGTGGTGCCGTCCGCCACGTAGCGCGCGCCGTCGCGACGCAGCGGCCGCATGCCGGCAGCGAGTGCCGCGTCGCGCAGCCCGATCTCGCCGGCGCCGTCGTGGATCAGCCGTCGCAGCGCATCGTCGATCGGCAGGAATTCGTAGATTCCGGTGCGGCCGGCGAAGCCAGTCTGGTTGCACGCGTCGCAGCCCGGAGCGCTCCACACCGGATGATCGCCGTCGAGGCCAAGCGCTGCGAGCAGGCGGCTCTCGCCGGCACCCGGTGACACGCGCACGCGGCATGTCGGGCACAGCGTGCGCACGAGCCGCTGCGCGAGCACGCCGAGCAGCGACGATGCGAGAAGATAAGGCTCGACGCCCATGTCGGCGAGCCGGGTGATCGCGCTCGCCGCGTCGTTCGTGTGCAGCGTCGCCAGCACGAGATGGCCGGTCAGCGATGCCTGCACGGCGATCTGCGCGGTCTCGAGATCGCGGATCTCGCCGATCATGATGACGTCGGGGTCCTGGCGCAGGATCGCGCGCAGCGCACGCGCGAAGGTGAGATCGATGCGCGGGTTCACCTGCGTCTGCGCGACGCCGTCGAGCGCATACTCGATCGGGTCCTCGACGGTCATCATGTTCGCGCTTCCGCGCGGCAGCCGCGAGAGCGCCGCGTAGAGCGTCGTCGTCTTGCCGGAGCCGGTCGGCCCCGTGACGAGGAGGATGCCGTGCGGCTCGCGGATCACGCGATCGATGCCGGCGAGCGTCATGTCGCTCATGCCGAGCATCGTGAGATCGAGGCGCGCCGATTGCTGATCGAGCAGTCGCAGCACGACGCGTTCGCCGGCGCCGGTCGGCAGCGTCGACACGCGCACGTCGACCTGGCGCCCACCGAGCTTCAGCGCGATGCGTCCGTCCTGCGGCAGGCGCTTCTCGGCGATGTCGAGCGAGGCCATGATCTTGAGCCGCGACACCAGCGCGCCGTGCAATGCGCGCGGGGGCTCGATGACGTCGCGCAGCATGCCGTCGACGCGAAAGCGCACGACCGCGCGGGTGTCGTAAGGCTCGAAGTGCAGGTCCGACGCACGCTCGCGCAGCGCCTGCAGCAGGAGCGCGTTGATCATTCGCACGACCGGGGCCTGTGCCCGATCGTCGAGCAGATCCTCGCTCGCGGGAAGCTCCTGCATCAGGCGCGCGAGGTCGGACTCGTTCGCGAGCTCCTCGCTCATCGCCGCCGCGGCCGCGCCGCGGTTGTAGGTCCGCGCAAGCTCCGCGGCGAACGCCTCGGCACCGACGTTGCGCGTCTTGAGCGGGCGGTTGAGAAGACGGCGCAGCTCGGCGATGCCTTCGACGGTCGCGTCGGGACGCATCAGCACGACCACCGCATCGCCGTCCTCACCGGCGACGAGCACGCCGTGCGTGCGCGAGAACGCGTACGGGATCTGCGCGGCCAGCGGAACGGCCGCCGGCGGCGGGACGCTCATTGCGGCCGCGGCGGCAGTGGCGACGCGGGCGGCGGCGCAGGTGGTGACGCCGGTGCTGGTGCAGGCGGCGTTGCGGGTGGCGATGCCGCAGGCGCACCCGGCGGCGCCAGGTACGGCGCCGGCGCCTGCGGAGCGGTCGGATCCTTCCAGAACCACAACGGGGTCGGCGCGTTCTCTCGCTGCTGCCCGCGCAGATAGTCGTAGCGCTGCGACGTCACCGCGGCGCTGCCGACCGGGCCGCGGACGATGGTCGGCTTCAGGAAGATCATCAGGTCGGTCTTCTCCCGCTTGCGCGTGTCGTAGCGAAACAGCGACCCGAAGACCGGGATGTCGCCTGCCCACGGAAGCTTCTGCGTCCCGGTGCTCGCGTTATCCTGGATCAGCCCACCGAGCACGACGATCTTGTCGTCATCGACAATCACGTTCGACTCGAGCGCACGCTTGGAGAGAATCGGCCCCGCCGCCGAATTGTCCTGCACCGCCGACACCTCCTGGTAGATCGAGAGGCGCACGGCGCCGCCTTCGGTGATCTGCGGGCGAACGCGCAGCACGAGTCCGATGTCCTTACGGTCGATCGTCTGGAACGGCTGGACGGTCGACGTCGATCCGGTCGTCGCGTACTGACCGGTGATGAAGGGCACGTTCTGCCCGACGATGATCCGTGCCTCCTCGTTGTCCAGCGTGAGCAGCGTCGGTGTCGACAGGATGTTCGCGCTCGAGTCGCTCTCGAGCGCGCGGATGAGAAGAGCGAGGTTGCTGATCGTCCCGAGACCCGGAATCGTCACCGTGCCGTTGATGATGCCGAGGTTGAGTCCGTTGGCGAGGCTGCCGAGGTTGATCGATGCGTCGATGATGTTGGTGCCGCTGCCGCGCGCGCCGAAGTTGGTGCCGCCGATGCCCTGTACGTTGGTCTTGCTCGCACCAGTCAGCGCCTGCCACTGGACGCCGAACTCGGCGGCCTTGTCGGCGGTCACTTCGACGATCAGCGCCTCGACGTAGACCTGCGCGCGCCGCGTGTCGAGGCGCTCGATCACCGCACGCAGGTTGTTGTAGATCGGCTCCGGCGCGCGGATGACGATCGCGTTGTTCGCGACGTCGGCCTGGATCATCGCGCCGCCCGCCGAGAACGCCGCAGGCGATGCATTCGCGCCGGCGTTCTGCAGTGGCGAGGTCGCAGCCGCGGACGGCGCCATCGTCGTCGAGCTGGTGAGGCCCACGGGCTGCGGCGACCCCGGGGCCGCCTGCGCAGCCGTCGGAAAGGCGAACGGCGTGCTCTTCTGGTTCTCGCCGTAGAGGCCGCGCAGCGTGTCGGCAACCTCCTTCGCATCGGCGTTCTTCAGGTAGACGATGTAGACGTTGCCGCCGGCGCGCTGTGGCGTGTCGAGCTCTTCGACGAGCGCGCGCACCTCGGCGGTACGCGCAGCGTTGTCCGAGCGGATCATCACGCTGTTCGACCGCGGATCAGCGACCAGCGTGACGCCGCGCGATGCGTCGGCGCTGCCGGCCTGCCCCGGGCGCTGCGCGAGAAGCTGGTCGAGCATCGCGACGATGTCGAGCGCGGAAGCGTGCTTCACGCGCACGAGGATCGGCTCGCCCGGCGGCTGATCGAGCGAAGCGATCACGCGATCGATCCGCTTCACGTTGTCGGCGTAGTCGGTGACGATGATCGCGTTGTTCGGGATGTACGCGGAGATCGTGTTGGCCGGGGACACCAGTGGTCGCAGCACGGTGACCATCTGTGCCGCCGACTCGTGCCGCAGCAGGATCACCTGCGTCACGATGCGATCGCCGGCGGCGGGCGCCGCAGGCGTCGGTCCACGCGGGAGCGCGCCCGCCTGCGTGCGCGCTTCGGCCTCGGGCACGATCTTCACGACCCCGTCGGTCTCGATCGCGGCGTAGCCCTGCATGCGCAGCGCCGCAAGCAGCGTCGGGTAGACGAGCGATTTCGGCACGGGACGCGTCGACACGATGTTGACGGTGCCCTTGACGCGCGGATCGACGAGAAAATTGCGCCCGGTGATCTCGCCGACCGCTCGCACCACGGCATCGATGTCGGCATTGACGAAATTGAGCGTGTACGAGTCGGATGTCGTTCCAACGGTCGGTGTCGCGGCCTGCGGCGCCGGGGTGGCCGGCTGCGGGGACATCTGCGCGCCGGGTGATACGGCGGGTGATACGGCAGACTGCGCCGCGGACTCGCCCGCGGCGAACGCGGACAGGAAGAAGAGCGGCAGCAAGGCCGCGGCGAAACCGGAACCGCGGCCGCGCGTCATCAGGCGAAGCGGAAGCTGGCGTCTGGCGGGCGGTTCCCGCGGATCGGGTAGGAGCGTGACGCGTGGGCCATCGGGAGGATCGTGCAGTGGCGCTTCGCCGCGAATCGCAGATCGCGGGCGATAATAGCATGGGGGTGCTGCAATTCCGCCCGCTTACGGGCTGCGCCGCCGCTCGTCGCTGCGCCTCGCGCGGAGTGAATCCACGCCGGGGGGACGACGCATCGAATCGACGAGCCGCTCGGGAACCGGGCGCACCGACCTGGAAGGGGAAAGCCTCGATGCCACCGTCACCCGCCCTGCCCGCTGTCACCCGCCGCGTGATCCTGGGGATCGCGTTCGCGATCGGCCTGGTCGTCGCGTCGTGGCAGCAGCCGACGCTTGTCCGCGCAGCGGACAATCCGGTGGCCGACACCCCGGCGACCAATAACGCGACCAACGCTGCCGCCGCGGCACCGGCGCCCGCGAATGGGCCCGCGACGACCCCTGCGGAGGTCGCGGCGAACGCTTCGCCCGTGGCCCCCGAGAGCGGCGACAAGGCGGGAGCCGACAAGGCCGACGCCACGATCTCGATCAGCCCGCACGGCGTCGACGTCATCACCCGCAGCGAAGACGGCGCCACCAGCAACAAGCACATCGACGTCCATCGCGGGCGCGTCGAGGTGCAGGGCTTCGGCGACGACAGGGTCTACGACTCGTTCGAGCAGTTCATGCGCGAAGCGCCGGGAACGGCGCTCTTCGCGTTCCTGATCGTCACCGTCGTCTTCCTCGTGCCATTGCTCGCGATCGCGCTCCTCGTCTGGTACAAGATCCGCAGGACACGCATGCAGCACGAGGCGATGCTGAAGCTCGCCGAGCGCGGCGTCGTGTCGCCCACCGCGGCGATGGAGGCGCTCGCCGGCGGGGCGTCGCCGGCCGCGACCATGGATTCGCTCGCGCGGGCCGCGGCGACCTCCGGCGCGGCGCCGGGCGCCGCAGCGGCACCAGGCAGCGCGCCGCTCTACGAGCAGGCGCGGCAGCTCCGGCGCCGCACCGCGTGGTCGGACCTGCGCAAGGGGGTGATCCTGATCGCTGTCGGCGTCGGGCTTTCGGCGTACTCGATGTTCGACGACGGCACTCCGAATGGCGCCGGGCTCATCCTCCTCTTCCTCGGCATCGGCTACTGCGTCCTGTGGTACTTCCAGGACCGGCCCGTCGACCCGACCCAGCTTCCGCCTGCGCCGCCGGGAGGCGCGTGAGCGGCGCGAACCGGCGATGGCTCGAATCCACGTGACCGATGGCGCGCGCCAGCGACGATACCGTCACCGATGCGCAGCTGATCGCGCGCTGCGTGGGCGGCGACGACCGGCATGCGTTCGCCGAGCTCGTGCGCCGGCATCAGTCCGCCGTGCGTGCGTGCCTGCGCCGGCTGACCGCGGGCAATCACGCGCTCGCCGACGACCTCGCGCAGGACACGTTCGTGCTCGCGTGGCGCAACCTGCGATCGTTCCGTCAGGAAGCACGGTTTTCCACGTGGCTCTATCGGATCGCCACCAACTGCTGGCTGGCGCACGCGCGCAAGCGCCGCGAGGAGACGCTCGGTGACGGTGACGGCGAGCTCGCCGATGGCGATGGCGACGGCATCGACGCCGGCGGCGAACACGCGCCGGACGGCACCCATTCGGCGTCGCTCAGGATCGATCTTGCGCGCGCGATGCGCGTGCTCTCCGATGCCGAGCGCGCGGCGATCGTCCAGTGCTACGACAACGACCTCACGCACGAGGAAGCTGCGTACGTCCTCGGCATGCCGGTGGGCACGGTGAAGACGCACATCCTGCGCGCCAGGCGTAAACTGAAGACGGCGCTCGCCGCGTGGGCGCCCGATGAAGAAGGAGATTTCGCATGACCGGGCACGAATCTCGTGCCGACGATCGCGCCGGCGACTGGCTCGATCGCGCGCTCGCGCAGCGAGCGACCGAGCACGCCGACGCCTACATCGACGACGCCGGCTTCACCGCGCGCGTGATGGCAATCCTCCCGGCGCCGCTCGCGCCGGCGCGCTGGCGCAGGCCGGTGCTGGTGCTCCTATGGGCGATGGCGATCGCGGGTCTTTGCGTGACGCTGCCGCAGACCGTGCTCGATGTTGTGCGCGAGGTGGTCCGCCTCTTTGCCGGCAAGCCGTTCGCGCTCTCCGACGTCGTGCCGCTCGTCGCGGTCGCTGGCGCTGCGATGTGGACCGCGACGTGGTTCACGTGGCGGCGCGCCTGAAATTTGGCGGGGTCAGGTCTTGCCTTTTGCCTCACCGCATGCGGCGAGGCAAAAGGCAAGACCTGACCCCGCGTTGAATTAATTGTCGTTCAGCGTGAAGTTGATGTCGACGTAGGCCTTGTAAGTCGTCCCGTCGGCCGAGCACTTCCATCCGGCGAGCGTTTCGCGCACCGAGCGGTCGAACACGCGCGGCGGCTGCGACTCGAGGATGTCGACGTTCGTCACGTTGCCCTTCGGATCGACGGTCACCAGCGCGCGTACGTGGCCCTTCGCGATCTGTGCGCGGATCGCTTCGCGCGGATACGAAGGCTTCTCGGCATTCGGGCAACTGACGCCCTGGCGGATCGCCGGCTTCGGCGGCGCCGGCGGCGCGACGGGTGCCGGCGGCGCGATCGGGACCGGCGCCGGCGGCGGCGTCGTGATCGGAGCGGCGATCACCGGCTGCTGCGGTGGCGGCGTCGGAACCTGAATCTCGGGCGGCGGCACGTAGGGCTGCTCGACGACCTTCGGCGGCTCGACGACGCGCTTCGGCGGCGGTGGCGGGGGCGGCGGCGGCGGCGGCGGGAGCTTGATCTCCTGGATGATCTTCGCAGTGAGCGGCTTCTGGATGATCTTGACCACCGAGTTACCGAGACCGGAGAGCAGCGCCCAGATCACGATCGCGTGGACGAGGATCACGACCGCGATGCCGATCGCGTGGCGGGTCGGGTCTCGCTGCTGTCTCGCGTAATCCATGAAGGGCTGACTCCGCAGGCGACGCTATCGAATGCGCCGCATCAGGGCTCGTTGACGAACTGCTCGCTGCCGACGATGCCGATCTTCGTGAGGCCGAGCCGCTGCGCCGAAGCCATCACTTCCGCGACTACCGCGTACTTCGCGAGCTTGTTCGGGCGAAGATGAATCTCGGGCTGGTCGGCCTCTGCCGCTGCAGCCTTGATCTTGCCTTCGAGCGCAGCTTTGTCGGGAACCACTTCGCCGTTCCAGTAGATCTTGCTCTGATCATCGATGTCGAGATTGACGACCTGCGGCAGCACGAGCGGCGGCGGCGGATTACCCGTCGGCAGCGTAAGGTTGACCGAGTGCAACTGGATCGGAATCGTGATGATCAGCATCACCAGCAACACCAGCATCACGTCGATCAAGGGCGTGGTGTTGATGTCGATCATGACCTCGGGCTCGCGGCCAATCCCGCCGGGCACTCCCACGTTCATCGACACGTCGGCATCCTCCTCGCGTCCGCGACCCGCACGTCAGGAGCCGCCGCTTCGCGGTGGCGGCTCGATGACGAACGCGATCTTCGCGATCCCCGCGCGCTGGCACGCGTAGATCACGCGACCCACGCCCTCGTAGTTGCCGCGCGCGTCGCCGCGGATCTGCACTTCGGGCTGCGGTGACAGCACGGCGATCTTCTTCAGGCGATCGATCAGCGCGCGTGTCGTCGGCAGGTAGAGATCGTTCCAGTAGATCCGGTCGGCTTCGTCGACCGACAGCTCGATGTTCTCGGGCTTGGTCTGCCGGACCTGATTGCGGTCCTTCGGAAGCTCGACCGGGATCGAGTTACGGACCACCGGCACGGTGATGAGGAAGATGATCAGCAGCACCATCATCACATCGACGAGCGGCGTCGTGTTGATGGTCGAGATCGCTTCGTCCTCGACCGCGTCGGCGGCGCCGACGTTGATCGACATGGCGGTTACGCCCTGGCAGGCGACTGCTGGGACGAGAGCAGCACGGCGTGCAGATCGGCGCCGAAGCTCCTCACGTCGTCGATGCAATTCTTGTTGCGGCGGATCAGCCAGTTGTATCCGAGCACCGCGGGCACCGCGACGGCTAGACCGATCGCCGTCATGATCAGCGCTTCACCGACGGGGCCCGCAACCTTGTCGATCGACGCCTGGCCGGCGATGCCGATCGCGGTCAGCGCGTGGTAGACGCCCCAGACGGTCCCGAACAGCCCGACGAACGGCGCCGTCGAGCCCACGGTCGCGAGGAGTGCGAGGCCATCCTGCAGCCGTCCCTGGACGTTGTCGATCGCGCGCTGGATCGACATGCTGATCCAGGTATTGAGATCGACGTTGCCGAGCAGGCCCTCGTGCCTGGTCGTCGCCACGAGTCCGGACTCGGCGATGAAGCGGTAGGGACTGTTCTTCTTCAGGCTCTCCGCACCCTTCTGAATCGTCGGCGCGCCCCAGAATTTCTTCGCCGCGGCGCGCGCCTGCCGCCCCATCTTCGATTGCTCGTAGACCTTGGTGACGATCACGTACCAGCTTCCCGCCGACATCAGCACGAGAACGAGGAGCGTGAGCCTTGCCACGAGGTCGCCGCCGCGCCACATGGCCTGCAGACCGTACGGGTTCTCGATCACGACCTCGTTCTTGCCAGTCGTCGTCGCCGCCGGCACCGCTGTACCCGGAGTTGCGCCTGGAGCCGCAGGAGCGGCTTCCGTCGAAGCGCCGGGAGTGGCGGGCGCGGCGGGCGTCGCAGGCTCGGCGGCCGGAGCAGCCGGGGTCGCCGGCGCGGCGGACGGGGTTTGGGCCAGCGCTGCCACAGGGACGAATGCGCCGGGTAAGGCGATCGTCGCCACGGCCGCCGCAAGAGCCAGGCGGATCAGCTTCGACATGGTGTCTCCAGGCAAATGTTGATCATCGGACATATTCCCCCGCAGGCATCCGGATCCAGGTACCAGGGGGACTCCGGCCAGCGTCCGGGGCAGGTGCTGGTCGGCGGTCGCGCCGCCGCAGCGGTTAACCGCGGGGACGCGCCGGAAAATCGCGGGATTCTACACGAACCGGAAACAATGTCCACGAGCGCGCGGTTCACTCCGGAGTTCCCGCGTCTTCCCTCCGCGCCGCCTGAATCCACCGCACCGACCGAATCCACCGCACCGTCTGAATCCGAAATTTGCGATCGTCGCATCGAACCGACGATTGCCAGCCAACTCACGTTCCAGGACAGGAGATCCAAGATGAATCGCTACGAATCCAGAACCCCGCGCGCCGTCATCGGACTCGCGGCAATCGCGCTGACCGCCGTCACGCTGACCGCCACCGTCGTGTGGCCGGCACTCGCCGAGACGGCGCACGCGGCCGGCGTCGCGCCTGCGCTGATCACGACCGCGAGCCTCGGCAGGGCGCCGCAAGGCGTCGACGTGCAGTGCACACCGCAGGGATGAACGCGCCAGGCTGCGGCCTCGCGCAGCGATCGGTCACGATGCAGGAACGCTCAGCGAATCAGCGGGATCGTCGACGCGAGGTCGTAGTCCTGGACCGCGCGAATCTTGTTCTCGAGCTGCAGGTAACGCGCGGCCTTCTCGGCCGGCAGCGCGCGCATCAGGCGCGTGTAGAGCCTGCGCCGCGCGCGAATTTCGGTCTCGTCGGCGGTGAGCCCGGCCGCAGCGACCTGCTTCGCATACGCATTGGTCATCGGCTCGTCGCGTGACAGCATGCCGTTCAGCGTGACCGCGCGTTGCTGGTTCGCGAGGTTCAGCGCAGCCTGATAGGCATCGTAGAGCGGCCAGAAGCGCTTCTCCTCCTTCGGAGTCAGCTTCAGCATCGACGCGACGTACGCCTTCTTGTCGGTCTTCGCCGCGTTACGCAATGCCTGCATGTCGACGGAGTCGCCGGCGCCTCCGGCCGCCGGTTGCGCGGCCGCGGGCGCCTGCGGCGCGCTCGCCGGCGCGGCGGTCTGCGCGTAACCGATGGTCGCGCCGCCGAGAAACAGAGCTGTCGCAATCGTCCACACCGCCGCTGCGCCGCGATTCGCTGTTCCGATCATCGGAGCCTCCCGTTTTGGTCTTGAGGGCGAGGCGGACGTTTTAGCACACTTGCTCCGCTCGCGCGACCCAGAGCAGGATCATCCCGGCGAAGATATCGGGGTGGTCGGTCTCGAACGCATCCCAATGCGAGAGGTCGGTCATCGCAGGATCATCGGGAAAGCGCGTCACGTACCCGCGCCGGACTGCAGCGGGCGCCGCGACCGCGGTGACGTGCAATCCCGCCTCACCCAGCAGCGCCTGCACCTGCGGCAGCGTGTAGCGGTGCTCTTCGACGTGAAACAAGAGGTCCCGGCACTCGTTCGTGGCGTGGAAATCGCGTAGTCGTGTGACGCTGCCTCGCGTGATGGTGCCTGGCGTGATGCTGCCGGCTGCCGACGTGGCGTCTTGTGTCATCAGGTCCTGGCGACAGCGCCGGATATCCGCGGTCGTTGGACGATAACCCGCTTCCGCGATGTACGCGCGAGCCGCGACGATGTCCTTTCGCGCGCGCTCGCTGTAGAGGCCGATCAGCATCGCGCCATCGGGGCGTAACAGCGACGCAAGCACCCGCAATCCGGCGGCAGGATCGGCGAGGTGGTGGAGCACTCCCACCGAATAGATCGCATCGAAGGTCCGGCCGAGATCGGCGAGGCGCAGGATGTCGGCCTGCGCGTGCGTGACGTTTGTCACCTGCATCTCGTTCGCCATCCGCGTCGCGTAGGCGAGGCTTGCGAGGCTGAGATCGACGGCGAGCACGCTGGCGGCCGGGTATTCGAGCGCAACCTCGGTCGATTCCTGGCCGGTGCCGCAGCCTGCGACGAGGATCTCGGCGGACGTGCTGTCTGCGGACGTCGCAATCGCGGACCCGATGTTTGGCGACCCGGTGTCGGCGCGCGCACCCGTTCCGGCATCGAAAAGCGGACGCGCGACGCCGGTCCACCTCGGGTAAGGGTGCTCCTCGTACTGCGCGCGCACCGCCGCCGACGCGAGGTCGATCGGCGTCAGTCGCGGAAGTGTCTCGCGCAGCCCGGCTTCGCGCTTCGGCTCGACGACCTGCTGGCGCACGAGCGCAGCGACGGGGCCAGGCGAGGCGATGTCCGCCAACCGGTCCGCCGCGCCGAGTGTGGCGAGCGGAACGTAGGACGCGACGGCGGCGATCCATTCGGGCGCCACCGGTATTCGATCGCGAATGCGCTGGTCGACCGCCTCGCCGAGCTCCGCCGCGCGTGCGAGCTCGTCTTCGGTCGCATCGAAGACGTAGCCGTTGAGAAAGCACTGACGCGCGAGCGCGCAGCGGAATGCGATCGACGCGTCGTCCGCCGCCGCGTTGGCGCGACCCTCCGCGGCTTGCGCTAAGCGACCCTCCGCAGCACGCTCGCTCCACGCGTCATCGAGGAGCGCGTGCCGCACCAGGGTCAGCACGCGTTCGAGTCCGATGTCGGCGACCGGGGCACGCTCGAGCAGCGCGGTAAGGAGCGGCTCCCTCGCGAGCGCCGGAATACCGTCGTCGCCGAGAAGCTCGGCGAGTGGAGGCCGGTGCGGCCACGCTGCGCGCGCACGCGCGATGGCATCGCGAATCGACGGACGCGTGCCGAGAAGTCGGACACACCCGCGCGAGAGGTCTGCAGGCCGCGCCCATGGATCGCGGAGCGCGCGCGACGCGAGCTCGAAGAGCGCCGGATCGGATGCGATTCCATCCGCCTCTTCGAAACGCGCCTGCTGGAAGGCCTGCGCGAACGCGTTTTGGAATTGCGGTGTCGCCTCGAGCGACCGTGCACGGAGGTAGCATGCGAGGGCTTCGTCGCAGCGATCCTGCTCCGCGAGGACGTTGCCGAGGTTGAGCGCTGCGGCCGCGTAGTTGGGTGCGAGGCGCAATGCCTCCTGATAGCTCGCGAAGGCTTCGGCAGGCCTTCCCAGTTCGTGCAACGCGGTCCCGAGATGATTGTGCGACTCGGGGTCCTCCGGGCGCAGGCGAATGGCGCGCCGCAGTCGCGCGACCGACGCGTCGATGCGGCCGAGCGCGAGCAGCACGAGCCCGGCGTGCTTGTGATACGCCGCGCGCATCGGCTCGGCGGCGCTCGCGCGATCGATCAACTCGAGCGCCTCGGCCGGGCGCCCGTCCTGATGCATGACGAGGCCGAGCAGGTGCAGGGCATCGGGATGGTTCGGCGCAGCCTCGAGCGCGTGCCGATAGTGCTGTTCCGCCTCGGCGCGTCGTCCGGCGCGGTGAAGCTCGAGGCCGCGCTCGAGAAGCTGGTGAATGTCGGCGTCGCTCACGGCGCGAAATGTAGCACCCGACGAGCGGCTTTCGACTTCAGGTCAACGATTGGTCAGCCGCATCGGCGTCGCAGCGCACGACGAGTCGTTGGTACAGCGCGCGCAGTTCCCGCCAGCGCTCGCCGGCGAGTGCGGCATTGTGCGAAGCCGCATCGCGCGCAACGGCGGTTGGGCTGCTTCCGGGAGGCGCATCCTCGGCACGGTAGTTGCGCATGCCACGATCGAGGAACGCGTCGATCTCGCGCGCGCGAGAACGCGTGTCGAGCGCGACGTCGAGGTGCGACGCGAGGCGCTCCAGCGCGCGTCGCCAGTCGTCGAGGAGCGCCGTATAGCGCAGCCAGGCGACGCGCGCGTCGACGACCGCGGCAAAGGACTCGACGCGCTGCATGTACGCGTGCCAGAGCGCGAGTCCCGCTTCGACCGGCATGTCGC
>DASVGI010000112.1:0-45437 GCA_036379595.1 Casimicrobiaceae bacterium
CCCGCCTGGAGTCACGCTTCCGTTCCCCTGGGTGCGCATCGTCGGCTCGCGGGCGATCATCTCGGGACACGGCCCGACCGACGCCCACGGCAACCTCGCGCAACCGCTCGGCAAGGTCGGCACCGAGGTCAGCGAGAGCGATGCGTACGTGGCGGCGCGACTGACCGGCCTCGCCATTCTCGGCAGCCTCGAGCGCGAGCTCGGCTCGCTCGCGCGCATCGCGCACTGGGTGCGCATCTTCGGCATGGTCAATTCGGCACCGGGCTTCCATCGTCAGCCCGCGGTCATCAGCGGCTTTTCGGATCTGATCCTCGACCTGTTCGGACGAGAATGCGGCACCCATGCGCGCAGCGCCGTCGGCATGGCCGAGCTGCCGTTCCGCATCCCGGTCGAGATCGAGGGCGAGGTCGAGATTCGTGACTGAGTATCCGATCGAAGGCGGATGCGACTGCGGGACCGTGCGCTACCGGATGCTGAGCGCGCCGCTCTTCGTCCACTGCTGCCATTGCCGCTGGTGCCAGCGGGAGTCAGGCGCGGCGTTCGCGCTCAACGCGATGATCGAGGCCGATCGCGTCATCGAGCTCGGGCAGGCGCCCGAGCTCGTCGCAACGCCGTCGGCGAGCGGCCTCGGCCAGACGATCGCGCGCTGCCCGACGTGCCGCGTTGCGGTGTGGAGCCATTACGCGGGCGCGGGACCACTCGTCACGTTCGTCCGTGTGGGAACGCTCGACGATCCGGATTGCCTGCCTCCCGACATCCATATCTTCACGGCCTCGAAGCAGCCATGGGTCGTGCTGCCGCCGGGCACGCCCGCCGTCGCCGAGTATTACGATCGGAACGAGTACTGGCCCGAGGGGAGTCTTGCGCGCAGGCGGGCGCTGCAGCCGCAGATTGATGCGTGGCGCACGGCGGCGAAACGCGTCGGATGACGCGACCAGCGATCATCGGCGGACAATCGATCCTATGACGAAACGCGAAGCGGCGGTCCAGAGCATCCGTTCCGAGCACGAGGTGATGACGACGCAGCGCCTGCCCTACTTCGTCGGGATCTCGGGCGAGACGGTCCACGCGACCGGGCTTTCGATGCACCTCGTCGTGGTTCCGCCGGGAGGACGCGCCGAGCCGCACATCCATATCGGTTACGAGACCGGCATCTACGTGCTCGAAGGAAGCGTGCTCACGCGCTGGGGCGCGCGGCTCGAGCACGAGGTCGTGAGCCGCGCCGGCGAATTCCTCTTCGTGCCGCCCGGCGTTCCGCACGAAGCGATCAACCTGAGCGCGACCGACCTCGCGCGCGCGATCGTCGCGCGCAACGATCCCGCCGAGCAGGACAAGGTGCAGCGCTACGAGCCCCCGGACAACGCTCCCGCTGGAGAAGATCCATGACCAATACCGCCGCGACGCCGCGATGGAGTCGCACGTCATGATGTCCGCCGCAGAAGCCCTTGCACGGTTGCGCGAGGGCAACCAGCGCTTCGTTGCCGACATCCGCAGCAACAGGACCGCGCCGACGCAGTCGCGCCGCGGCGAGCTCGTCTCGGGCCAGGAGCCGTTCGCGGTGATCTACAGCTGCTCGGACTCGCGCGTGCCGGCGGAGATTGTCTTCGACCAGGGCCTGGGCGACCTGTTCGTGATCCGCGTCGCCGGCAACGTCGTCGCGCCGTCGCTCGTCGGGAGCGTCGAGTTCGCCGCGGCCCACTTTGCGACCCCGCTCGTCGTCGTCATGGGGCACACGCAGTGCGGGGCAATACTCGCCACCGTCGAAGAGCTCGAGCAGCCGGCCGAGGAACGCTCGCCCAATCTGCACTCGATCGTCGACCGCGTGCGCCCGTCGGTGGAGACCCTCCTCGCGACGAGCCTGCGACACGATCGCGCAGGGCTGATCCGCGAGTCGGTGCGCGCCAACGTGCGCGCGTCGGCCGCGCACCTGCGCCACGGCTCGGAGATTCTCGAGCGGCTGATCGACACGAGGGGGCTGCGGATCGTCGGCGCCGAGTACTCGCTCGAAACCGGGGTAGTCGACTTCTTCGACGGCGTCCCGCTTCAGTAGCCGCCGCGGGAGCAGAGGCCCGTGGCGCACGCGAACCCCGCTGAGCACATCACGCACGGCCGCGAGGACACCCGCGGCATGCGCGCGGTACACGATCTCGCGCACCTCACGCCCGCCTACTTCGGCCTCGTCATGGCGACCGGCATCGTGTCGCTGGCGGCCGACCTCGAGGGCTGGCCGCGCCTCGGTCGCGGGCTCTTCTATCTCAATGCGATATTCTATGTGGTGCTGTGGGTCCTCTTTCTCCTGCGTGCGCTGCGCTTCCCGCGGCGGGTCTACGACGACCTCGTCGACCACCTGCACGGGCAGGGCTTCTTCACGATGGTCGCCGGGTCGAGCATCCTCGGGAGCCAGTTCGTGCTGCTCGCCGACGACGACCGGATCGGCGCAGCCCTCCTCGTCGTGACCGTCATCCTGTGGATCGTCTTCACCTATACGATCTTCACCGCGCTCACGATCAAGGAGCACAAGCCGTCGCTCGATCAGGGGATCAGCGGCGGCTGGCTCTTGAGCGTCGTCGCGTCGCAGTCGATTGCGGTCCTCGCGGCACTTCTCGCCGCGCGCTTCGGTCAGCCGTACAAGCAGACGCTCAACTTCTTCGCACTGTCGATGTGGCTGTGGGGCGGCATGCTCTACATCTGGCTGATGTCGCTGATCTTCTACCGCTATGCGTTCTTCCGCTTCTTCCCGGCCGACCTCGCCCCTCCCTACTGGATCAACATGGGCGCGATGGCGATCTCGACGCTCGCCGGATCGCTCCTCATCATCAACACGCCCGACGCCCCGTACCTCACGTCGATGCTGCCGTTCCTCAAGGGCTTCACGATCCTGTACTGGGCGACCGGCACCTGGTGGATCCCGATGCTGGTCGTGCTCGGGATCTGGCGTCACGTCTACAAGCGCTTCCCGCTCGCCTACGACCCGCTCTACTGGGGGGTCGTGTTCCCCCTCGGCATGTACTCGGCGGCGACGCGCGAGATGCGCCACGCGATGCACTTCAATTTCCTCGACTTCATCCCTCCGACGTTCTTCGTCATCGCGCTCGTCGCGTGGACGGCGACGATCGCCGGGCTCGTGACGTCACTCACCCGCCGCTACCGCCCGCGGCTCGTCATCGAGTAGGCTTGCGGTGATGCGCGACGACGCGACCGTCGGACCACGCCGTTTCGCCTGGCTCGGCCGGCGATCGCGCGCGTTACGCCCCGGCGCACGGTCAGCGCTCGACCGCGCATGGTTGCGCAGGCGTCTCGCCGATTGCGCGGCGGGTGCGGGCGGCGAGGCATCGGCGCGCAACCGCGTCGCCGAGCTCGCCGCGGCCTATCGGTCGCTCGACGATGCCGGGCGCCGCGAATTCCTCGCGCTTGTCGCCGAAGAGGGGCGCGACGACGACGATCGCGCGACGGCGCCACTCGCGCGTGCGTGGCTCGAAGCGACCGGCGTCGAGCGGCAGCTCGCGGCGACGCGCCTGCGCGCGGCGCTCGCCGGGGCGCCGATGCGTATCCTCAGGCAGTTCAACTTCCTGCCGGAGGGCGTCAAGTTTCTCGTCGACCTGCGCGCCGACGCGATCAGGCTGGGCTCGGGCAACGACGCGCTGCGCGTGGTCAGCGACGGTCTCTTCGCGCTGTTCCAGGACTGGTTCGCGCTCGGCAATCTGGAACTTCGCCGGATCACCTGGCAGTCTCCGGCGGCGCTCCTCGAGCGCCTGATGGCGTACGAAGCAGTCCACGAGATCCGCTCGTGGCTCGACCTTCGTCACCGGCTCGAGTCGGATCGGCGCTGCTATGCGTTCTTCCATCCGCGGATGCCGCAGGAGCCGCTCGTGTTCGTCGAGGTGGCGCTGACCCGCGAGGTCGCGAGCGCGATCGGGCCGCTCCTCGACGAGGCGGCTCCGGCGGTCGACCCGCGTGACGCCACGACCGCCGTCTTCTATTCGATATCGAGCACGCAACCGGGGTTGCGCGGTGTTCCTTCGGGCGGCTTCCTGATCAAGCGCGTCGTGACCGATCTCGTCGCCGAGTACCCGCGCCTCTCCACGTTCGTGACGCTCTCGCCGGTGCCTGGATTCCGGCGCTGGCTCGAGGGCCGTCCGGGCGGCGCCCACGCCGCCTCCGTCGCTGCCGGCGACGCCACTGCCGGCGACACCACTGCCGGGCCGGCGCTGGTCGCGCTCTGCGCGCGCTACCTCGTCAACGAAAAGCGCAACGGCAGGCCGATCGATCCGGTGGCGCGCTTCCATTTTTCGAACGGAGCCCGGCTCGATCGCGTAAACTGGCAGGCGGATACGTCACCCCGCGGGCTCGCGCAATCGCTCGGCATCATGGTGAACTACCGCTACGAGCCTGCGGAGATCGAAGACAACCACGAGGCGTATTCGCGCGATGGCCGGCTGGCGATTTCGGCCGGCGTCAAGCGGCTGCTGCGCAGGGGTCCGGAGAAGACTTGACTGGCGATGCTTAAGGAGGAACGACGATGGTGACAATGGCAAAGAGGTTGTGCGCGTGGGTATTGATGCCCGCCGCGGGCTGCATGCTCGCGTCCGTTGCGTGGGCGGCGCCGATGGTGCTGAAGATCTCGCACCAGTTTCCGGCCAACACCGATTTCCGCGATCAGGTGGCGCAGAAGTTCGCGAAGGAAGTCGAGGCGCGCACGCACGGCGAGCTCAAGTTCCAGATCTATCCGGGTGCATCGCTCTATAAGCCGACGCAGCAGTTCGACGCGATGGCGAGCGGCGCGCTCGACATGGCGGTCTACCCGCTCGCCTATTCCGGCGGCAAGGTGCCCGGCGCCAATCTGACGCTGATGCCTGCGCTGATCAAGAGCTACAAGCAGGCCTACGACTGGGAGGGCGCGCCGATCGGCAACTGGCTCGAAAAATACCTCGACGAGCACGGCGTCAAGATCATCACGTGGATCTGGCAGGCCGGTGGCGTCGCATCGCGCGACAAGCCGATCCTCGTCCCCGCCGACGTCAAGGGGCTGAAGGTGCGCGGCGCGGGCAAGGAGATCGAGCTGATGCTCCAGGCCGCGGGCGCGTCGATCGCGACGTTCCCGTCGAGCGAGACCTACAACGCGATGCAGTCAGGCGTCGTCGACGCGCTGTGGACGTCGAGCGCGTCGCTGATGAGCTTTCGTCTGCCCGAGGTCGCCAAGAACGTGACGACCGCGCGCGACCACACGTTCTGGTACATGTTCGAGCCCCTCCTGATGTCGAAGGCGACCTGGGACAAGCTCACTCCGGATCAGCAGAAGATCGTCAAGGAAGTCGGCCACTCGCTGCAGAGCTACGCGCTCGAAGCCTGCAAGGAAGACGACAAGAAGGTGGCCGACGTGTTCACCAAGGCCGGCGACAAGGTCTACGACATGAACGAGCAGCAGTTCGAGCAATGGAAGGCGCTGGCCGAGAAGAGCGCGTGGAAGAGCTTCGCCGACTCGATGAAGGACGGCGCGAAACTGATCGAGATGGCCAACGCGGTCCAGTGAGCGGGCGCCGGCGCCGGCGTCGCACCACCCGGCGGCGGTCCGCTTCGATCGGCGGCTGAAGTGACCCAGGCTCCGCGGCGATTCGTCGCCGCGGGGCCCACCAGGAAACTCCGGAGGTTCCTCGTGCACGTTGCGTGGAGGGCATTCGCGCGCTTCGTCGGACGCATCAACGCGTTCTTCGGCCTCGTCGGCGGCCTCCTGATCGTCGTTTCGTGTATCGCGATCAGCTACGAGGTGGTGGCGCGCTACTATTTCAAGTCGCCGCACACCTGGTCGCTCGAGTTCAACATCTTCCTCCTCGTCGCGGCCACCTTCCTCGCGGCCGGCTTCACGCAGATGCGGCGCGGCCACGTCGGCACCGAGGTGCTCGAGTCGGTAATGTCCGCGCGCTGGAACCGGCTGCGCATCCTCCTCGGTGACATCCTGTCGCTCCTCCTCTGCGCCTTCATCGGCGTCAAGGTGTGGCAGTACGCGTGGCAGGCGTGGAGCGAGGGCTGGACCACCGATTCGGTGTGGGCGCCGCACCTGTGGATTCCGTACTCGCTGATGGGCGCCGGGCTCACGCTGATCACCGCGGAGTACGTGGTGCAGGTCGTCGACGCGATCGCCGGCCGCACCGCCGCACGGCACGCGCGCGAATCGTGACGCCGCACGAGCTCGCGCTGCTGTTCGTCGCGGTGGCGCTGGTGCTGCTGCTCTCCGGCATGCCGGTCGCGTTCGCGCTCGGCGTCGTGTCGGTGACGTTCATGATCGGGTTCATGCCGGCGGCGAACATCAGCGACCTCGCCGAGATGCTCTACCACGGCATGAGCGATTTCACGCTGCTCGCGATCCCGCTGTTCCTGCTGATGGGCGACGCGATCGGGAAGACGCGAGCGGCTACCGATCTCTACGAGTCGGCTTACCGCTGGCTGTACCGGTTGCCTGGCGGACTCGGTATCGCCAACGTCGTCGGCTGCTCGATCTTCGCCGCGATGTGCGGATCGAGCACGGCGACCGCCGCGGCGATCGGCGCGATGGGCATTCCGGAGATGAGAAAGCGCGGCTACTCGGGCGGCCTCGCCGGAGGGCTCGTTGCCGCAGGCGGCACGCTCGGCATCCTGATCCCGCCATCGATCACCTTCATCCTCTACGGCATCGTCGTCGAGCAGTCGATCGGTCAGCTGTTCATCGCGGGAATCGTTCCCGGCATCCTGCTCGCGCTCCTGTTCGCCGTCTGGGTGAGCTACAAGGCGCATCGCGACAACCGCTCGCGCCGCGGCGAGGCCGGCGCGATCGCGCGCGAGCACTTCACGCTCGGCGAGCGGATGGAATCGCTGCCGCGCCTGCTGCCCTTCGCCGTGATCATCACCGTGGTGATGATCACACTCTATGGCGGGTTCGCGACGCCGTCGGAGGTCGCCGGCGTCGGCGCGTTCGCGACGATCGTGATGGTGGTGATCGTCTACCGCTGCTGGCGCTGGTCGGACGTGAAGCCGATCATCCTCGGCACCGCCGGCGAGTCGTGCATGCTGATGATGATCATCGCGATGTCGTTCCTGTTCACCTACGTGATGAGCTACCTGCACATCACGCAGGACATGACGCAGTGGCTCGTGTCGCTGCACATGTCGAAATGGGAATACCTGTTCTGGATGGATCTGCTCGTCGTGCTGCTCGGCTTCTTCCTGCCGCCGGTCGCGATCATCCTGATGGTGACGCCGGTGATCATGCCGGGCCTGCTCGCCCACGGCTTCGACCCGATCTGGTTCGGCGTCAACATGACGATCCTGATGGAGACCGGGCTCATCCACCCGCCGGTCGGGCTCAACCTGTTCGTGATCCAGGGCATCGCTCCCGACATCAGCCTGAAGGAGCTGGTGCTGGGTGTGATGCCGTTCATCGTGATCATCCTGCTGTTCGTCGTCGTGCTGTCGATGTTTCCGCAGCTCGCGACGTGGCTGCCGCAGGCTTTCTTCAAGCACTGACCGGCCGGCAGCGTGACCGGCCGGTAGTGGGACCGGCTCGTCGCGCGTCAATCCTCGAGGCGGTGCAGCGCAGCGAGCGGACAGGAGAGGCCTATGCGTGCACCGGGAGCGATGTCGAGCTCGCGCAGCTGCGCGGACGTCGCCCAGGCGACGAGTGGGAAGCCGGCGTCACAGCGCAGGCGCACGAACGGGCCCTGCGGCGCGACGTCGCGCACCGTCGCATCGAACGCGGCATCGCCCGGCGCGGCTGCGCCACCCGGCGCCCCGAGTGCGAGATCAGCGGCGCGCAGGCTCAGCGCGACCTTCGTGCCGATCGGCGATGGGCGCCCGCGCAGCGGAGCGACGAATGCCGGCGGCGTGCCGACCTCGATCGCGAGCCCGGCCCCGTTCGCGCGTACGACGCCGTCGACGACGTTCTCGACGCCGACGAGACGCGCGACGCGCGCATTGCGCGGCGCCGCGAACACCTCGCTCGCCGCGCCCGCCTGCACGATCGTCCCGCCGTCGACGATCGCGACGCGGTCGGCGAGTGCCTGCGCCTCGGCGTGGTCGTGCGTCACGTACAGCGCCGGAAGGCGCGCCTCGCGCAGAAACGATGCGAGCTCGTCGCGCAGGCTGTCGCGCATCAGCGCGTCGAGCGCCGAGAAGGGCTCGTCGAAGAGGAAGAGCTCGGGATCGGTCGCGAGCGCGCGTGCGAGCGCCACGCGCTGCTTCTCGCCGCCCGACAGCGCACCCGGCCTCCGGTCGGCGAGCGCCGAAAGGCCGAAGCGCTCGATCAGTGCGCCGACGCGCCGCGCGCGCTCGGCACCTCGCCCACCGCGCGCGATGTCTCGCCTGCCGCGCGCGGCGCCCTGCCCGCCGCCGGCGTGCGCGCCGAACGCGACGTTCTCTTTCACCGTGAGATGCGGAAACAGCGCGAAATTCTGGAACACGTACGCGACGCGGCGCGCCTCGGGTGCTTCGCGCGTCACGTCGCGGCCGCCGATCTCGACGCGGCCACGAAGCGGCCGATGAAAGCCGGCGACCGTTTCGAGGAGCACGCTCTTGCCGGCACCGTTGGGCCCGAGCAGGACCAGCACCTCGCCGCGCGCCGCGGCCAGCGACACGTCGGAGATCGCGAACGCGCCGAGCTTCAGCGCGAGGCCGTTGACGGTGAGGCCGTCGGCGCTCACCGGCCGAAGCCCCGGTGACCGGCGCGCCCGAACGCGAACTGGCGCAGCACGATGAACAGCAGCAGCACGATGACGAGGAACAGCACCGCCGCGCCGACCGCGTCGCCGAGGCCGAAGCGCAGGAACATGTCGTAGATCATGATCGGCGCCGTCATCGGGTAGTAGGCGAGCAGCGCCACGCTCGCAAATTCGCTGATCGCGCGCGCGAAGGTCAGCGTGACGCCCGCCATGATCCCGCGCCACGCAAGCGGAAGTGCCACGCGGACGAACACGCGCCCGGGGCGCGCGCCGAGCGTGCGCGCCACCTTGACGAGGTGTGGATCGACGCCTTCCTCGAAGCCGATCCGCGCCGCGTTGACGAGGTACGGAAGGCTCACGAACAGCATCGCGACGACGATCCCGGCGAATGTTCCCCAGAAGCGCAGCCCGAGCCACGCCGCGGCCGGAGCGCCAAGCACACCTTCGCGGCCGAAGGCGAGGAGGAGCGCGATGCCGGCCACCGTGTGCGGCACGGTAAGCGGCAGATCGACGAGCGCCTCGACGATGCCCTTCCCCGGAAACGCGCGTCCCGCAAGCAGCCACGCGAGCGGCACCCCGACGAGCGCGGCGACGCCGGCGGTGACTGCAGCGGCGGCGAGGCTCAACTCGATCGCCGAGCGAACGTCGGGCAGCCTCGCCGCACGCACGACTCCGGCGATCCCCGGCTCGCCGATCAGCGTGGCGAGCGGAACGACGATGAAAGCGAGCGCCAGGCTTCCGGCGAGCCAGAACAGGAGGAACAGCGCGGAGCGGCGCATCACGTGGAGTCTCGCTTCAGCGCGCAGGCGCGGGCGCCGGCGTCACGGCGCCCGCACCGCTGCAAGCGGCTCGCCGCTACTCTTCCCAATCGCGCGTCAGCGCGCGCAGCGCTTCGGGCATGCGATCGCGATGCACGGCGTAGGCAGGCGACAGCGTGCGAAAGCCGTTGCGCTCGGCGATCGCGCGACCCTCGGGGCCGAGGACGAACGCGACGAACTGTGCCGCGGCGGCCGCGTGCGGCGCGTTGGTCGGGATCGTCAGCGCGTAGACGATCGGCTTCGCCGTCAGCGCGCCGTTCTTCGTGTGCACGACGATCTTCGCGTAGTCGGCCGCGTACTTCGGGTCGCTCAAATCGATCTCGGGCGGCAGCTTCAGGTACTCGAAGTGGTGCTGCAGCGCGTCCGAGCGATAGATCGCGAGGTAATCGATCTGGCCGATCTGCAGCGCCGAGATGAGGTCGGTCTCGGTGTCGCGGATGTTGGTCTGTGGGGCGTTCTTGAGGATCGCCTCGGCGAGGCCCGGCCGATGGTAGTGCGCGGCAGCGAGCTCGAGCATCTGCAGCGTCTGGTAGCCCGACGGATCGGTGTCCGGATTGGAGCGGCCGATCTCGACGCCGGGCCGCGCGAGCACCTCGTACCAGTTGTCGGCGTTGATGTCCTTCGCGAACTTGCTCTTCGGCGTGTAGATGAACGTGATCGCATTGCCGAGAAAGCCCGCGTACCAGGTCGCGAGCGGCGCGTCGCCTTTGGCACCGAACATGTATTTCGGGATGACCGTGTAGTCGGCGACGGCGACGACGTCGGCGCGCTCCTTCAGCACCGTCACCTTCTTGACCATCTTCACGCTGCCGCCGAACTGCGCCTGCACGACGATGCCGGCGTGGGTCTTCTCGAACGCGCGCGCCATCTCGGTGAAGGGCTTCGCGAGCGTGCCCGCGCCGTAGACGGTGAGCGTCACCGGCTCGGCTGCGGCACTCGTCAAAGGAATCGCCGGAAGCGTGAGTGCGGCCGCGATGCCGCCTGCAATGGCGACGATGCGCCTGCGTCGATGGTTGATGGCCTTGTGATGGCTCATGTTGCTGTGCCTCTCTCGGGTGATGGATGGATGGATGGACGAGGATCGAGGAGCGAGGATAAAGGAGCGAGGATCGAGGAGCGAGGATTGAGGAGCGAGGATCGAGGATGGGGGATTACCGCGCGCCGCCGGCGCGGCCCGACGTCCCGACGACGTGCCCGCATTCGGAGAGGTCGTAGCCGGCGAATCCTGCGCGGCGCGTGCCTGACGCGAGGCGCCGCAATTCGGCGACGAGACGCTGTCCGGCCTTCGATTCGAAGGCCCTGCGCGAGAACGCAATGTCGTAGCGCTCGCTCGCGAGCGGAATGAACTCGAGGTCGCTCGCACGCGCGACGGCGCGCAGGCCCGGCCCGACGTCGGCGTCACCATTCGCCACGGCGCGCGCGACCTCGGCGTGCGTCGCGACCGCGCGCTCCCAGTCGGCGATCGCGGCAGGATCGATCCCCGCGTGACGGAGCGCCCGCAAGAGCATGAGCCGCGTTCCGGCGTCGCGCATGCGGTTGACGAAGCGCAGATCGTCACGGATGAGGTCGGCGACGCCGCGGATACCGCGCGGGTTTCCGCGTCGCACGATGAGGCCGTTCTCGCGCCAGGCGACGTTGACGAGGAGCCAGTCACCTTCCGGAACGAGCCTGCGCAGGTACGGCGCGTTGTACTCGTCACTGTCGGAATCGCAGAGGTGCAGCGTCGCCGCGTCGGCCTCACCGCGCTGCAGCGCCCACAGGCCGCCGAAGCTGCCGAGCACGCGCGTCGGCATGCCGAGCCCGCCGCCGACCTGCGCCAGCATCGGATCGTCGCTTCCGGCGAGTTGCAGTCCGCGCACCGCCGCGAGCGAAGCTTCGGTCGCCTCGCTGCGACGGCAGCGCGCCGCGTCAGCGAAGAGCGCCGCGGAATCGCCCTGCACGAGCGCCTCGCCGCGTGCGACGCGTGCCGCCTCGCCACGGGCCGCGGCGGCTGCACGATTCGTGCGCGCCACGCGGCGCAGCCGCGCCTTGCTCGGTGCGGCGAACGCGAGCTTCACCATCAGCTCGTCGTCTTCGTGTGCCGGCTCGGCGAGCCACGCTTCGAGCCGGCGGCGCCCGTCCGCGGTCAGCCGGTAGACGATGCGCGCCGGCCCGCGGGGACTCGCTTCGCGCCGTGTCCGCACGGCAAGTCCCTCTCTCACCGCACGGCGAAGGACGCGATAGAGCTGCCCGAAGTCGATGCGCCAGAACGGATCGAGGTGGCGGTCGATCCAGCTCTTGAGCGCATAGCCGTGCGCCGGCCGGCGGGCCAGCAGCGCAAGCAGGGGGTCGATCGGATCCATCGCGCGGTCGCTGTATGCAATGTGTCACTATATGCAATGCATATACTAACATCGCATTCCGACCGATGCCGTTCGGCCCGTCGTCAGCGTCGTCCCGGAGACGTCCGGGCGGCGTGCGCGAGCCGGGCCGGCCGCGTCACTCGATCCGGAAACCGGCCTTCAGCGTGACCTGGTAGTGCGCGATGCGGCCGTCGACGACGTGCCCGCGCGATTCGATCACCTGGTACCAGTCGATGTGCTTGATCGACGCCGAGGCCTTCGCGATCGCGTTGCGGATCGCATCGTCGGTTCCCACCGGTGAGGTGCCGACCAATTCGACGAGCTTGTAGGTGTTTGCGGTCATCACGGTCCCTTTCGGAACGAACGTCCAGTCGTCGCTGCTCTAATCGTGGTCCATCTCGCGCTGCGCGAGGTCGAGACGCAGCTCGTCCAGATCCTCGTCGAGCGCGTCGCGCACCGAGACCATGCCGAGCGGTCGCTCGAACTCGACGACCGGGAGATGGCGGAACTTGCCTTCGTGCATCGTGCGCAGCGCCCGGACGAAGGGCTCGTCCGGGTGGATGGTCTGCGGCTGCGCGGTCATCACGTCCTCGACGCGCGTCAGCGCCGGGCTGCGGCCCTCGGCCAGCACGCGAAACAGCGCATCGCGCTCGGTGAAGATCCCGACGAGACGCGTGTGCTCGACGACCAGCAGCGCGCCGACGTTGTTGCGCTTCATCATGCGCGCCGCATCGGCAACCGTGGTCGCGCCGGACACGGTCACCGGGGTTTGCCCCGCGACGATCGACCGTAGCGAGCGTATCGGCATCAGCGCACCTCCGGTTGCAGACGCAACGTTGGAAGGATACCTCAGCGGAGCGCGTTCGACTCGACCTTGTCCCAGGAGATGGTCAGCGTATTGACGTCCTGCCGTGCGAGCTCGCCGGCAAGCGACGCCGGCGGCACGACGATCCTGAACCCGCCTCCGGCCTGATGCTCGACGTCGAGCACCAGTTGCAGCCTGAGGCTCGCGAGGTGGATGCACGGCTCGCTCGCGCTCGACCGCATGAACGCGTCGATCGCCGCGTTGACCGTCCGGGCGAGTTGCGAATGCGCCGCCGGCGTGCTGCCGAGGGTATAGACCGGCGCCGGCCCGTCGACGTCGAGCTTGACGGTCAGATCCTGCACCGATTTGTGCGCCGATTTCGCGCCGAGTATCGGCGTTGCCCCGACGCCGAACAGCGGCACCGCGACGAGCTTCACCTCGCCGTCGATCGTCGCGTCGGCAACGCGCCGCATCGATAGCGTGACGGTCGCATTGCGCAGGTCGATCTCGCGCTCTGCCGCCGCACCGCAGGCGGCGCCGCCGCGTACGCGCCAGTGAACTTCCTGCAGGTCGCCCTTGAGCTCGTCGTAGAACGCAGCGAGGGGCTTGCCTCCAACCGGGCCCGGCTGACCCGCGATCGTTGCGCACCCGCACAACAGAAGTGCGGCGAGGGCAGCCGCCGCACGCGGCGTCATTGCGTCCCCCGTTGACGCCGGTTCATCGGGTCGCCGCGCGACGCAGCCTGGTCGCGTGCGCGCGAAGCTCGGCGACGAGCTCGCGCATCGCGTCGTCGGCGATCGGTTCTTCGACGCGCAGCGTGCGGCACTGCGCACCATCGTCGACGCCGATCGTGTACGTCCGCGCGTCGGGCATCGACGCGCCGCGGGCCGACACGCGCCGCCCGAAGAAATCGGCACGCTGAACGAGCGCTTCGATCTTCGCGGCATCCTGGCGCGGGAGATCGGCGCAGTCGATCGTGAGCGGCTTCGCGAGGCCGGGAAACGCGGCGACGCCGCCTTCGATGCCGAAGTCGATGCGCAGGCTCATCGCGACCGCGTCGTGCGCGGAGCGGACGTGCGCGGAGCGGACGTGCGTGGCGCGGGCGCTCGCGGCGCAGGCGCGCGCCGCGAGCTCGGTGATGCGTCGATGCCGACCCCCTGCCATGCGGCGGCGACCGCGCGCTGCTCGGCGGTCCCGAAGCCCTGGACAGCGTTCGCTGCCGTGAGCGCGGCGAACTGGCGGAACGTCGCATTCGCCTTCAGCCTCCGATCGCGCAGCGTCTCGTACCAGATGCGCCCGGCGACGTCCCAGGCGTGCCCGCCGAGCGCGATCGCAGCGAGATAGAAGGCATGATTCGGAATGCCCGAATTCGTGTGCACGCCGCCGTTGTCGGCGGTCGTATGGACGTACCCGGCCATCGTCGCCGGCTGGTCGTCCTTGCCGAGCACCGGGTCGTCGAACGCGGTGCCCGGAGCCTTCATCGAGCGCAGCGCGACGCCCTTGACGCGGCGCGTGAAGACCCCTTCGCCGATCAGCCAGTCGGCCTCGGCCGCGGTCTCTCCCCGCTTGTACTGCTTGACGAGCGATCCAAACACGTCGGAGATCGATTCGTTCAGCGCCCCTGCCTGTCCGAGGTAGACGAGATTGGCTTCGTCCGCGGTGATCCCGTGCGTGAGCTCGTGGCCGATGACGTCGACCGACGCGGTGAAGCGGTTGAAGATGTCGCCGTCGCCGTCGCCGAACACCATCTGGCGGCCGTTCCAGAACGCGTTGTCGTAGCGGACGCCGTAATGAACGCTGGCATCGAGCGACATGCCCGCATCGTCGATCGAGTTGCGGTCGTACACCTGCGCGAAGAAGTCGAACGTTGCGCCGAGGCCGTCGTAGGCCTCGTTCACCTCGACGTCGCGCCCTGCGCGCTGACCTTCGGCGCGGACCGCCTTGCCGGGAAGGGTCTCGCGGTGCCCGGCGTCGTAGATCGTGCGATGCGGTGCGAACGCAGGGCCGGCGAGTGTAATTCGCCGCGCACCGGCGGCGAGAAGCTGCGCGGTCGCGCGCGCGAAGCGCAGGCTCTGATCGGCGGCGAGCGTCGCGAGTGCCGCCTCGCGCTGCGGGCGGGTTCCGTTCTGCGCGATGCGCCGCAGAAGCTCGGGCGGAACGATCGCGCAGGTGCTCAGCGACGCCACGGTCGTCCGCCGCGCCAGAGCTGCAGGAGCACGAAGCCGCCGATCATGCCACCGAGGTGCGCGAAGTGCGCGACGCCTTCCTGCGTCCCGGTGACGCCGAGAATGAGCTCGAGCGCGGCATAGCCGAACACGAACACGCGCGCCGACATCGGGATCGGCGGAAACAGCAGCATGATTCGATTGTGCGGGAAATATCTCGCATAAGCGAGCAACAGCCCGAAGATTCCGCCCGATGCGCCGATCGTCGGGTAGATGCCTCCGCTCACCGCGGCGAAGACGAGTTGCGTCGCGGCGGCCGAGAGCACGCAGACGAAATAGTAGACGAGATAGCGGCGCGTCCCGAAGACCTGCTCGATCGGGCTGCCGAACATGTACAGCGCGAACATGTTGAAGCCGAGGTGCAGCAGGCTTCCGTGCAGAAACGCGTAGGTGACGACCTGCCAGGGCAGGAAGGCGACGCCCTGCCCGGTTTGCGCTGCGGCGAGCGGCCACAGCGCGAACGGAATGATCAGTCCGGGAAGTACCGATTGAAGCAGGAAGATGGCGACATTGGCGACAATCAGTGCGGTCGTGACGGGAGGCATGAGTAGGCCGGGGCAGCATCGCTGCAATGCGGCAGCATACCCGGTTCCTGACCCATCACCGATCGATGCGCTTGCGCGGGTTGCGTCACTGGGCCGAGCGCGGCGAACCCGACGAGGACCGCCGACCCGGCAATGGCGAGCAGCAGCGCGGCGCCTCGCCTTGTGCGCCACAAATTGTACGATGTCTCCGCGGCGCCATGCAGCACTTCGGGTGCCGTCGCTGCGCCGGAATGCGGCAGCGCTGCCGCGCTCGCGTCACCCTCGTCGTCGAGCGATGGCGGCTGCGCAACGCCCTGCTCGGCCGCCGCGGCTGCCGCCTCGCGCGCGTCCTGGTTTTCCGCCCACGCGCGCGCCGATTCGAGCTCCCACTCGCATTCCTGACAGATCCTGCCGCGGGAAAGAACTTCCTGGCTGCACATCGGACATTTCGGCACCTGCATCTCCTTCGCTTCGACGCGCCCGGTCCACGCCCGCGCGCGGCCAACTGCCTCGTCGCGCGTGCTCAAGCAATTCGCGGACCCGGCGCCAAAGCATCGCGCGGTCGACCTGGCCGGATGGGGTATGCTCTGAAGCTCCTGCGACGCGCGACGCTGCGTCGCACGGACGTACGACGATGCCCGAGCTCACCACCGATGTCGCCGTGATCGGCGCCGGCACGGCCGGCCTCGCCGCGTATCGCGCGGCCCGCGCCGCCGGCCGCAGGGCGCTGCTGATCGAAGGCGGCGTGCACGGCACGACCTGCGCGCGCGTCGGCTGCATGCCGAGCAAGCTCCTGATCGCACCGGCCGAAGCTGCGCACATGGTCGAGCGCTTTCCCGCGTTCGGCCTTCGGCTCGAAGGGCGCGTCGCGGTCGACGGCCGCGCGGTGATGGAGCGCGTGCGCCGCGAGCGCGATCGCTTCGTCGGATTCGTCATCGAAGGCGTCGACGCGATGCCCGCTGCCGACAAGCTCGCGGGAGACGCGCGCTTCGTGTCCGACACGCGGCTTGTCGTCGGCAGCGACGTCTTCGTCGACGCGCGGGCGATCGTCATCGCCACCGGATCGTCGCCGTCGTGGCCACCGGCGTGGCGGGCGCTGGGCGAGCGACTCGTCACCAACGAAGAAGTGTTCGAGTGGAACGACCTGCCGCGCTCGGTCGCCGTGTTCGGCCCCGGCGTGATCGGCCTCGAGCTCGGGCAGGCGCTGCATCGGCTCGGCGTGCGCGTGAAGGTGTTCGGCCGCAGTGGCAGCATCGGACAACTCACCGATCCGGCGCTGATTGCCGAGGCCACGCGCGTGTTCGGCGCCGAATTCCCGCTCGACACGCGCGCGCGCGTCGAAGTCTCAGCGGACGACGATGGCGTGCTCGTCACCGAGCACGGTGCGGACGGCGCCACGTTAGGCGCCGCGCGGTCCGAGCACTTCGAATACCTGCTCGCCGCAACCGGACGGCGGCCCAACGTCGCCGGACTCGGTCTCGAGCACACGACGCTCGTGCGCGACACCGCGGGCGTTCCGGTGTTCGATCGCGAGACGCTGCAATGCGGCGACGCGCCGGTGTTCATCGCCGGCGACGCCAACGACGACATACCGCTCCTGCACGAGGCTGCCGACGAAGGACGCATCGCCGGCGACAACGCCGCGCGCTACCCGGACGTCCGCGCGGGTCTGCGGCGCGCTCCTCTGTCGATCATCTTCACCGACCCGCAGATCGCGATTGTCGGCGGCGGATACGCCGCGCTCGCCGGCGGCGAATTCGTCACCGGCGAGGTGTCGTTCGAGAACCAGGGCCGCTCGCGCGTCATGCTGCGCAACCGCGGGCGCCTGCACGTCTACGCCGATCCGGCGAGCGGTGCGCTCTTAGGCGCCGAGATGCTCGGTCCTGATGCCGAGCACCTCGGCCATCTCCTCGCATGGGCGCTGCAACTCGACCTCACGATCGCCGGAATGCTGCACCTGCCGTTCTACCACCCGGTCGTCGAGGAAGGGCTGCGCACGGCACTGCGCGACGCGCAGGCGAAGATCCGCGAGCGAGCGCGGGCGCGACGCGTCGCCTGACGCGCAGCCGGTCAATCGACCGTAGTGCACGCGACGACACCGTCGGCGACGAGCGCGTCGATTGCCTGATCGTCGTAACCGTGCTCGCGCAGGAGTGCCCGCGTGTGCTCGCCGAGGAGCGGCGCCGCGCGGGTGATCGCCGTCGGGGTCACCGAGAAATGGATCGGACAGCCGAGCGCGCGCGTCGGTCCGGCGCGCGAGTGCACGACATCGACGACCATCCCGCGCGCCCGCGTCTGCGGGTGCGAGAGCGCTTCGCCGATCGTGTGCACCGGCCCGGCCGGCACGCCGGCCGCGTCGAACGCGGCGATCCATTCGGCACGCGGTCGCGTCGCGATCACCGCGCCCATCGCGGCGGCGAGCGTTGCAAGGTTCGCCATCCGCGCGGCGTTGGTCGCGAAGCGCGGGTCCGCGCACCATTCCGGGTGCCCGAGCACTTCGGCGATCCGCTCCCAGTTCGCCTGATTGGCGCCGCCGACGTTGAGCCAGCCGTCGGCCGCCTCGAAGGCCTGGTACGGTGCGGTCAGCACGTGCGCCGAGCCGGTCGGCCCGGGCGACGCGCCGGTCGCGAAGTGGATCGCCGCCTGCCAGTAGGTCTGCTGCAGCGCGGCTTCGGCGAGCGACGTGTCGACGACCTGACCTTTGCCGGTGCGCAGTCGGTGCGCCCACGCCGCGACGATGCCGAGCGCCGCGAGGATGCCGGCGTTGATGTCGGCGACCGGGTTGCCGCACTTCACCGGCGGACCGCCGGGCATTCCGGTGATCGACATCAACCCGGCGAAGCCCTGTGCAATGAGATCGAAGCCGCCGCGCGCCGCGTCGGGACCGGTGCGGCCGTAGCCGGAGATCGCGCCGTAGATGAGCGCCGGATTGACCTTCGACAGCACGTCGTAACCGAGGCCGAGCCGCTCGAGCGTGCCGAGGCGGAAATTCTCGGTCACGACGTCGGCCTTCGCGACCATGCGCAGCAGGATCTCGCACCCTTCGGCACGCTTCAGGTCGACCGCGATCCCGCGCTTGTTGCGGTTCAGCATCATGAACGGCGCCGATTCGCCGTTGACGCGCGGCTCGCGGTAGCCGCGTACGTCGTCGCCTCCGGGGAGCTTCTCGACCTTGACGACGTCGGCGCCCATGTCGGCGAGCAGCATCCCGCAGGTCGGCCCCGCCATGATCTGCGCGAGCTCGAGGACGCGCATGCCGGCGAGGGGCCCCACGCGCGGTTCCTCGTGTTCGCGATCGGCTGCCGTCATCGCGCTCAACGGTAGAACAGATGCACGAGCCCCATCCCGGTCACCGGGACGTAGGTGACGAGAAGCAGCACCGTCACGAGGACCGCGATGAAGCCGAGGTTGACCCGCGTCACCGCCCAGATCGACGCCTTCGCGATCGAGCTCGCGACCATCAGCACGCTCGCCACGGGCGGGGTCTGCTGGCCGATGCCGAGATTCACCGTCACGATGAGACCGAAATGCACCGGATCGATGCCGACGGCGCGCACCAGCGGCATCACGACCGGCACGACGAGAATGATCGCCGCGGCAGAGTGCAGGAACATGCCGAGCAGCAGGAACAGGAGGTTCAGCATCGCGAGCACGAGCCACTTGTCGTGCGTCATCGCCGACACGGCCTGCGCAAGGTGCTGCGGCGCCTGCACCTCGGTGAGATACGTGCCAAGGAGTGCGCTCGTCGCGACGAGCAGCATCACGACGGCCGTCTGCACGGCGCCGTCGACGATCGCACGCCGGAGCTCGGCGAGGTCGAGCTCGCGGTAGACGACGAGACCGACGAAGAGTGCGGCGACGACGGCAAGCGCCGCCCCTTCGGTCGCGGTGACCACACCTCCGAAGATCCCGCCGAGGATGATGACCGGCAGCAGAAATGCCCAGATCGCGTCCTTCGCCGTCGTGCGGACGCGCCGCCAGGCGAACGCTTCCTCGCGCGGCAGGTTGTAGCGGCGTGCGTACACGTGCGCGACGCCCATCAGTCCGAGCCCGCCGAGCACGCCGGGGACGATCCCGGCAACGAAGAGCTGCACGACCGACGTCTCCGCCATCACCGCGTAGAGAATCATCGGAATCGACGGCGGAATGATCACCGCCAGCGTCGCGGCGGACGACATCACCGCGGCGGCGAGCGGCGCCGGGTAGCCCTTCGATTTCATGCCGGGGATCAGGATCGATCCCAGCGCCGCGACGTCGGCGACCGCCGAGCCCGAGATCTCGGCGAAGAACAGCGACGTGCCGATCGACACCTGCGCGAGTCCGCCGCGGATCCAGCCGAACAGCGACGACGCGAACGCGATCAGGCGGCGCGAGATGCCCGACGCGTTCATGATCGCGCCGGCGAGAATGAAGAGCGGTATGGCGAGCAGCGGGAAGCTCGTCGCGCCGTTGTAGGTGACGAGCGCGACGTTGGGAAGGACCGCCACGCCGTGCGTCGCCACCATCGCGATCACCGCGACGATGCCGAGCGAGACGGCGATCGGGACGTCGATGACGACGAGCGCCAGCACCGCGACGAACAGGAGCAGCATCGCATTCATCGTGCGCCGTGTCCGGAGCCTGGTACCGCTACTGGGTCGCGTCGCCGACCGGCAGCGGCGTGGCGGTGCCGCGGTCGCCGTAGAGCGCAAGCTCGACGAGGTAGATGAGCTCGGCGACGATGATCAGCGCCGACGAGATCGGAATCACCGACTGCACGATGCTCATCGGCACCTCGGGGAGCGTCACCATGTCGTCGGTCGCGAGCACCGGCAGCACCTCTGCCCCGACGATGCCGAGCACGACGAAGAACGCGATCACGAGGAGCTGCACGACGATGCGCAGCGCCCGCCGCCAGGCCGCCGGCAGCGCGTCGACGAGCTCGGGACAGCCGATGTGCGAGCGGCGCACCGACGCGAGCGCCGCGCCGTAGAAGGTGAGCCAGGCGAGGAGCACCGACGCGACCTCGTCGTACCACGGCAGCGCATGGCCGGCGAAGCGGAACGCGACGCCGAGCGACACCTCGAGCGACAGCGCCACCATCAGCGCAATCGCGATCCATTCGAGGAAGCGCGCGTAGCGGCGCCGCAGGGCCGCCAGCACGCCGTCGGTCATTGGCGCAGCGCGACCGCGCGGTCGATCAGCGCCTTCGCGCCCGGCACCTCCTTCTCGAACTCCTCGTAGATCGGCTTGCTCGCGGCGACGAACGCGTCCTTGTCGACGTCGTTAACCTGCATGCCGGCGGCCTTCAGCTTGCCGAGAAGCTCGACTTCGTCGTGCTCGGCGGTCTCGTAGACGAACGGCTGGGTCGCCTTCGCCGTCTCTTCGAGGATCCGCCGCACGTCGGGCGGCAGCGTCTTCCAGTGGGCGAGGCCCACCGTCACGTACGCCGGCGTATAGACGTGGCTCGACAGCGACAGGTACTTCTGCACTTCCTGCAGCTTCGCCGACCAGATCTGCGTCAGCGGGTTCTCCTCACCGTCCATCACCCCCGTCTGCAGCGCGGTGAAGAGCTCGGAGAACTTCATCGGGCTCGGGTTCGCGCCGTAGGCCTCGAACATCTTCACGCGCCACTTGCCCTGGGGAACGCGCAGCTTGATGCCCTGAAGGTCCGCGGGGACGCGGATCGGCCGCTTGTTGTTGGTGATCTGGCGAAAGCCGTTTTCCCATACCGCCAGGACCTCGAGGCCCTTCTTCTCGATCGCGGGCTCCATCGACGGCCAGAAGATCTCCTTCTCGATGCGGTGCATGTGCGCCCGGTCCTTCACGATGTAGGGCATCTCGAAGAAGCCGAGGAGGTCGACTTCCGAGCTCATCACCGTCGACGGCAGCGCCATGTCGAGCGTGCCGAGCTTCAGCTTCTGCAGCATTTCCTTGTCGCCGCCGAGCTGGCTCGAGCCGTAGACGACGACCTTCGCCTTGCCGCCGAGCGCTGCGTTCGCCCGGCGCGCGAACTCCTCGGCGCTCTTCGCGAACAGCGATCCGGGATTGCCGACGTGACCGAACTTGATCTCGAGCTGCGCGTTCGCCGGGGTCGGCGCGGCGACGAGCGCAAGCGCGGCGGCGAACGCCGCGCAAATGAGGCGGCCTGAGCCGCGGGCAAAGCGTGTCATCGGGAATCCTCCTCGGTCGATCGGCGCCCTCTCACGGACGGCTCCCACGCTTTCCGGGCCGCGCTTCGCGCGGGCGTTCTCGCGACGCATGGTACAAGAACGCGCACTGCAACGGCAATCGGCTCCCTATAATCGGCCCGCTATGATCGATGGCGTCGACCGAGCGGGGAATCGCCGATGCTGAGCAAGCGCCTCGGAGAGGACGTGCGCGGCGAGGTCCTGTTCGACGCCGCGTCGCGGGCGCGCTATGCGACCGACGCGTCGATCTACCAGATCGAGCCCCGTGGCATCGTCGTGCCGGCGTCCGATGACGACGTCCGCGCGACGTTCGACGTCTGCCGCGAGCTCGGCGTGCCGGTGCTCGCACGCGGCGCGGGAAGCTCGCAGTGCGGACAGACCGTCGGCGACGCGGTCATCATCGACCACAGCAAGCGGCTCGACCGCATCCTCGCCTTCGACGCCGACCGGGAGAGCGTCACCGTCGAGCCGGGTCTCGTGCTCGACGCGCTCAATGCCCGGCTGCGCAAGCACGGTCTCTGGTTTCCCGTCGACGTCAGCACGTCGGCGCAGGCGACGCTCGGCGGCATGGCCGGGAACAACTCCTGCGGCTCGCGCTCGCTCGCCTACGGCAACATGGTGCACAACGTGATCGCGATCGACGCGCGGCTCGCCGACGGCACCGAGGCGCACTTCGCGACGGCGAGCGCGATGCGCGATGCGCCGCCGCGCGTACGCGAGCTCATCGCCGACCTCGTCGCGATCGGCGCGCGCGAGAAGGACGAGATCGCGCGCGTCGTGCCCAAGCTCCTGCGGCGCGTCGGCGGCTACAACGCCGACGTGTTCAACCCGCAGAGTGTGCGCCCCTACACCGCCGACGGCAGCGTCAACTTCGCGCAGCTCCTGGTCGGAAGCGAAGGCACGCTCGCGTGGACGAAGAGCCTCACGTTGAAGCTCGCGCGCATTCCCGAGCACCGTGCGCTCGGCGTGGTGAGCTTCGACACGCTGCACGACGCGATGGACGCGACGCGCCACCTCGTCGCCCTCGATCCGTCCGCCGTCGAGCTCGTCGACCGCACGATGATCGACCTGGCACTCGCCAATCCGGCGTTTCGCGACGTGATGGCCGGCGCGCTCGTCGGCAGACCCGAAGCGATCCTCCTGGTCGAGTTCATTGCCGCCGACGCCGCGGCGGCGCTGCGGCAGCTCGGTGCGCTCGAGGCGATGCTCGGCGATCTTCGCCTCGGCGGGCGCCTCGCGAAGCTTGCCGAGCCCGCGCGCCAGCGCGCGCTGTGGGACGTGCGCAAGGCCGGGCTCAACATCATGATGAGCGCGAAGGGAGACGCGAAGCCGGTGTCGTTCATCGAGGACTGCGCAGTCCCGCTCGAGCACCTCGCCGAATACGTCGACAGTCTGACGGCGATCTTCGCGCGCCACGGCACGCGCGGCACCTGGTACGCGCACGCGTCGGTCGGCACGCTGCACGTGCGGCCGATCCTCGACATGCGCAAGGACGGCGCGGCGAAGATGCGGGCGATCGCCGACGAAGCGGCGGCGCTGGTGCGCGCGTTCAAGGGTGCTTTCTCGGGCGAGCACGGCGACGGCCTCGTGCGCAGCGAATGGGTCGCCTGGCAGTTCGGGCCGCGACTCACGCGGGCGTTCGAGGAAATCAAGGCGCTGTTCGATCCCGCCGGCATGCTGAATCCGGGCAAGATCGTGCACGCGAGTCCGATGGACGACGCGCGGCTCTTCCGCTTCCCGCCGGGCCACCGCACGCTCGCGCTGTCGACGGCGCTCGACTGGTCGGCGTGGGACGTGACCAACGACCCGGCGACCGGGCGCATCGGCGCGCCCGGCAGCGGCGGCGACCCCGCACAGGGCTTCGCCAAGGCTGTCGAGATGTGCAACAACAACGGCCATTGCCGCAAGTTCGACGCCGGCGCCATGTGCCCGAGCTATCGCGCGACGAAGGACGAGATCCACGTGACGCGCGGGCGTGCGAACACGCTGCGCCACGCGCTCGCCGGGCGCTTCGGCAATACCGTCGCGGCGCCCGAGGTGCGCGAGGCGCTCGAGCTCTGCGTCGGCTGCAAGGGGTGCCGGCGCGAATGCCCGACCGGCGTCGACATGGCGCGGATGAAGATCGAGTTTCTCCATCAGTGGCACGCCGCGCACGGATCAAAGCTGCGCGACCGCGTGATTGCGTCGCTGCCGCGCTGGGCGCCGTACGCGTCGCGGCTGCCGCTCCTGTTCAACCTGCGCGACCAGGTCCCCGGCCTCGCATGGCTCGTCGAGCGCACGACCGGCATCTCGCGCGACCGCTCGCTGCCGCGCTGGCGGCGCGATACGTTCCTGCGCGATGCGAGTCCGCAACGCGAGGTCGCGCGCGCCGTCCTCTTCGCCGACTGCTTCACCGACCGCTTCGAGCCCGAGAATGCGCGCGCGGCGATGGCGGTGCTGCATGCGGCGGGCTATCCGGCTGCGGTTGCCCTGCCGCGTCTCGACGACGCCGAGCCGACCCGCCCGCTGTGCTGCGGCCGCACCTGGCTCGCCCACGGGCGGATCGCCGAAGCGCGCGCCGAGGCGCTGCGCCTCTGCAACGCGCTCGCGCCCTGGGTCGACGCCGGCGTGCCGATCGTCGGGCTCGAGCCGTCGTGCGTACTCACGCTGCGCGACGAGTACGCGGCGCTGCACCTGCCGGCGGCGGCGGTGCGCACCGCCGCGAAGGTGCTGCTGATCGAGGAATTCCTGGTGCGCGAGCATCGCGCCGGCGTGCTTCACCTGCCGTCGATGCGGCCGGAAGCCTCGCGCGCCCTCGTCCACAGCCACTGCCACCAGAAGGCGCTCGACGCCGCCGACGCGACGCTCGGGATGCTGCGCATGATTCCCGGCCTCGAGGTTGTCGGGATCGAGGCGAGCTGCTGCGGAATGGCGGGCGCGTTCGGATACGCCGCGTCGCACTACGACGTATCGATGCGGATGGCCGAGCTCGCGCTGCTGCCGGCGGTGCGCGCCGCGGGATCCGACACCGTCGTCGTCGCGCAGGGAACGAGCTGCCGCCACCAGATCGCCGACGGAACGCGCACCTCCGGAGCGGTCGCCGCCGTGCACGCGATCCGCGTCGTCGAGCGTGCGCTCGCCGCGCAATGAGCGGGCAACATGCAGGCGACGACGACCCGCGGGAGCTCACCGCGGTCAGCCGCGGGACGCTCGCCCATTACGAGGAGCGTGCGTCGTCGTTCTGGGAGGGCACGCGCGAGCACGACGTCAGGCAGAACGTCGATGCGCTGCTCTCGGCGATCACCGGCCCGCCGCCGTTCACGATCCTCGATTTCGGCTGCGGACCGGGGCGCGACCTGCGCGCGCTCACCGAGCGCGGCCACGTCGCGATCGGTCTCGACGGCGTGCCGGCCTTCGCCGCGATGGCGCGCGCGTGGAGCGGTTGCGAGGTGTGGCAGCAGGATTTCCTGGCACTCGATCTCCCGCCGTCGCGCTTCGACGGCATCTTCGCCAACGCGTCTCTCTTCCACGTGCCGCGCAGCGCTCTGCCGCGCGTGCTGGGCGAGCTGCGCCGCGCGCTGCGGCCGCAGGGCGTGCTGTTCGCGTCCAACCCGCACGGCAACGACGACGAGGGGTGGGTGCGCGGCCGCTACGGCTTCTGGGCGACCCCGCAGACCTGGAAGCAACTGGTCGCCGCCGCCGGTTTCGCGCTCGTCGACGAGTACTACCGGCCGGCGGGCCGGCCGCGCGCCGAACAGCCGTGGTACGCGACGGTCTGGCGACGCACCGATTGAGCGCGGCGACTGGTGCTATTCTCGCCGGCACCCGAGCACGCGACCGGAAGCGATCCGGCAAGCGGCCGTCACCCTGGAGGATCTGCCATGCAACGTTCGCTGCGGCTCGCCTTCCTCGCCGCCTTCGCCTTTGCCTTCGTCGCGCTCGTTCCCACCCTCTCCTTCGCGCAGACGCTGCGCATCGGCCTCGCCGAGGATCCCGATGTGCTCGATCCGACGCTCGCGCGAACCTTCGTCGGGCGCATCGTGTTCGCGGCGATGTGCGACAAGCTGTTCGACATCGATGCGAAGCTCGCCATCGTTCCGCAGCTTGCGACGGGCTACAAGTGGTCGGCCGACGGCAAGGCGCTGACGATCACGCTGCGTCCCGGCGTGAAATTCCACGACGGCGAGGCGATGGACGCCGAGGCCGTCAAGTACAGCATCGAGCGCCACAAGACGATGGCGGGCTCGAACCGGCGCGGCGAGCTCGCTCCGGTCGCGAAGGTCGAGGTGGTCGATCCGCTCACCGTGCGGCTCGATCTCTCGGCGCCGTTCTCGCCGCTCCTCGCACAGCTCGCCGATCGGGCAGGCATGATCGTCGCGCCGAAGGCGGCGCAACAGGAGGGCGACAAGTTCGGCAATCATCCGGTCTGCGCGGGGCCGTTCAAGTTCGTCGAGCGCGTGCCGCAGGACCGCATCGTGCTCGAGCGCTTCCCCGACTACTGGGACAACGCGTCGATCCATTTCGAGCGCATCGTCTACACGCCGATTCCCGATTCGTCGGTGCGCCTCGCCAATTTGCGGTCGGGCCAGCTCGACCTGATCGAGCGCGTAGCACCCTCGGACATGCCGCAGATCGCGCGCGACGCGAAGCTCAGGACGTCGAAGATCACCGAGATCGGCTATCAGGGCATCACGATCAACGTCGGCAAGAGCGATCTCGCGAAAGAGAATCCGCTCGGGCGCGATCCGCGCGTGCGCGAGGCCTTCGAGCTCGCGCTCGACCGCCAGGGCATCGTGCAGGTCGCGATGGACGGCGAAGCCGATCCGGGCAACCAGTGGGTGGCGCAGTCGAGCCCGTTCTACGCGAAGAACGTCCCGATGCCGGCGAGGAACGTCGCGCGTGCGAAAGCGCTCCTCGCCGCGGCTGGAACGCCGCACCCGTCGTTCACGCTGATGACCGCGACCACCGCCGACGCGCAGCGTATCGCGCAGGTCGTACAGGCGATGGCGAAGGAGGCCGGATTCGACGTGAAGATCCAGTCGACCGAATTCGCGACCTCGCTCAACCTCGCCGACAAGGGCCAGTTCGAGGCCTACATCCTCGCGTGGAGCGGCCGCGCCGACCCGGACGGCAACATCTTCAGCTTCGACGCCTGCAGGCAGCCGCTCAACTACGCCGGCTACTGCAACCCCAAGGTCGACGAGCTCCTCAAGGAAGCGCGCACGGTTCCCGACGTGCCGGGTCGCGCGAAGCTCTATGCCGAGGTCGCGGCGATCGTGCTGAAGGACCGGCCGATCATCTACCTCTTCCACCGTCACTGGCTGTACGCGTACACGAGCCGGCTGACCGGATTGAAGAGCATTCCCGACGGGCTGATTCGCGTGCAGGGCCTGCGCTTCGAATGACGCGAGGCCACCGCCGCCATGCTGACCTTCATCGCGCGGCGCGTCGCGACGATCGTTCCGACGCTCGTCTTCGTCTCGATGCTGATCTTCGGCCTGCAGCAGCTCCTGCCCGGCGATCCGGCCAAGGTGCTGGCGGGCGAGGAGCAGGATCCGGCGGTGATCGCCCACCTGCGCGCGACGATGCACCTCGACCAGCCGCTGCCGGTGCGCTACCTCTACTGGATGCGCGGCGTCCTCCATGGGGATCTCGGTGAGTCGCAGCGCTCGCAGCAGCCGGTCACGACGCTGATTGCCGAGAAGCTCCCGGTCACGGTCGAGCTCGCCTGCCTCGCGATCGTGATCGCGCTCGCGATCGGCATTCCAGCCGGCGTCGTGGCGGCGGTGAAGCGCGGCACGTCGTGGGACTACGGCGCCAGCGTGTTCGCGCTTTGGGGACTGTCGACGCCCAACTTCTGGCTCGGCATCATGCTGATCCTGCTGTTCTCGGTGACGCTGGGCTGGCTTCCGGCATCGGGGTACGTGAGCCCGTTCGAGAACCTGCGCGCGAACCTTGCGGCGATGATCATGCCCGCGTTCGTGCTCGGCAACGCGATCGCCGCGGTGCTGATGCGCCACACCAGGAGCGCGATGCTGCAGGTGCTCTCGCAGGAATACGTGCGCACGGCACGGGCCAAAGGCGCGTCGGAGCGCGCGGTGATCCTGAAGCACGCGCTCAGGAACGCGCTGATCCCGATCATCACGCTCGGCGCGCTGGAGTTCGGCACGCTGCTCTCCGGAGCGGTGCTGACCGAGCAGGTGTTCACGATCCCGGGCTTCGGCAAGCTGATCGTCGACGCGGTGTTCAACCGCGACTACGCGGTCGTGCAGGGCGTCGTGCTCGTCACCGCGACCGCGTACATCGTGCTCAACTTCGCCGCCGACGTCGCCTACGCGATCGTCAATCCGCGCATCCGCCTCGCATGACCGACGCGATCGCCGGGCCGATCGACACCGCGCTCGTCGCCGAGACCGCGGTACCCGGCGCAGCCGGAACGGCGGCACCGCTCGCGCTCGCGGCTCGCAGCCACTGGCTGCGCCGGCTCCTGCGGCGGCCGGCGTCGGTCGTAGCACTCATCGTCATCGCCGGATTCGTCGTCACCGCCGCATTCGCGCCGTGGATCGCGCCACGCGACCCGCTCGCCGCGAACTTCGCCGAGGTGCGCAAGCCGCCGTCGGCCGCGCACTGGTTCGGTACCGACGAAATCGGGCGCGACGTCGCTTCGCGGGTCGTGTTCGGTGCGCGAGCGTCGCTCCTCGCCGGGGTCGTGTCGGTGCTGATCTCGCTCGCGATTGGCGTGCCCGCCGGGCTTCTCGCCGGCTACGCCGGGGGCGCGATCGACATGGTGCTGTCGAGGATGACCGATGCCCTCCTCGCGTGTCCGTTCCTGATCCTCGCGATCGCGCTGTCGGCGTTCCTCGGCCCGAGCCTGTCGAACGCGATGATCGCGATCGGCATCTCGGCGACGCCCGCGTTCGTGCGCCTTGCGCGCGGGACCACGCTCGCGGTCAAGGCCGAAGATTTCGTGCTGGCGGCGCGCGCGATCGGCAACTCGCCGTGGCGCGTCGCGCTGCGCCACGTGCTGCCCAACATCGTTCCGCCGCTGCTCGTGCAGGCGACGCTCGCGATCGCTGCGGCGGTGATCGCCGAGGCGAGTCTCTCGTTCCTCGGCCTCGGCCAGCAGCCGCCGCAACCGAGCTGGGGGAGCATGCTGAACGCGGCGAAGGACTATCTCGACAACGCGCCGTGGATGGCGCTGTGGCCGGGGCTCTCCATCTTCACGCTCGTGCTGTCGTTCAACCTGGTCGGCGACGGTCTGCGCGACGCGCTCGATCCGCGCGAGGCTTGAACCCGCGTCCACCGCGACGATCCAATCAGCGTTGTACGCGAAGGAGGTTCGAGCGATGAAACGATTCCGTTTGCGTGCCGTGGCGATCGCGGTGACGGCTGCCCTCGCCTGCGCGATTCCGCTGTCGGCGCCTGCCGCGGGCGGTGGATGGGGTGGCGGCGCTCATGGCAGTTGGAGCGGTGGAGCGCACGGCAGCTGGGGTGGTGGCCGCGGCAGTTGGAGCGGCGGTGGCCACGGCAGCTGGAACGGGGGCCACGGCGGCCGCCACTGGGGCGCGTATCACGGTTCCGGGTGGGGTGGCCATGGTTACTCCGGGCACGGGTACTACGGCCACGGTTATCACCACGGATACTGGGGTGGCTGGTCAGGAAGCGTCTGGCTCGGCTGGCCGTGGTACTACGGGTACTGGCCGGGCTACACGATCACCTACGCGTATCCGACCCCGGTGTACACGTACCCTGCGTACTCCCACCCTGCCTACACGTATCCCGACGACGGCGACCCTGCCTACGTCGCGCCACGGCCCGTCCCCGGCTCGACGGTTCGCTACTACTGTCCGAACGTCGGTTATTACCCGAGCGTGCCGGCGTGCCCGCAAGGCTGGCAGCGTGTCGTCGTGCCGGCCGGCGCCTCCGGCAATTGATCGGCGTCGACCCGCGCATCGGTCCGCGCATCGGTCGGCGATTGCCAACCCGATTGCAGCGGCTTAGTATCAACCGTTCCAGCGCGGGGACTTACCGGCGTTTTCGAAGGGAGAATCTCATGACTTCGCACGGGCTCATCCGGACTGCCCTCGCCACCGCGCTGCTGGCCGTAGCGGCGCCCGCCGTCGCGACGAATTGCTACGCGGTGGTCGACCGCAACGACCATATCGTCTACCAGAGCGTGCGCTCTCCGATCGACCTCAGCGACGCCGGCGCCGCAGCGCGCGACAAGCTGCGTGCCAGGGGGGAGCAGCTGATCGCGATGAACACGCGGAGCTGCCCCGAGGTCGAGACCTCGAGCGTGGGCGGTGAGCACAAGCCCGCGACGGTCGCCGAGATCGTTGCCGGCATGCGACCGGCGCTGCGCTACGGGCACCCCGCGAGCCCGGAAGCTTCCGAAATGACGAGCACCGGCGGAATCGATCTGCCGCGGATTACGCCGCCGGTCGCGACCGACGGCGGCGTCTCGACGTCGGGCATCCCTTCGGGGATGTCGCTGCGCTAGTGCAGCATCCCACGCTTCAGCGCGTCGCGCCCGGCGCGGGGGCCGTCGCGCACTCGGCGACACGCCCCCAGTATCCGTCACAGAACGCGAAGCGCGCCTTCTGACGGCACAGCAGGCGATCGAAGAATCCGCCGCGGCATGCGGCCATCGCGTCGTCCATCGACTGCCACCGCGTACGCGTCACTTCGGCGACGACGACCGGCGCGGTCGGTGCGGGGCTGACGCCCGGACTCGGCGCGCTTGCCACCGATGGTTCGGGCGGCGATGGCGCGATCGTTCGATCGATCACGTTGCGCTTACGCTCGTGCCGCACGCGCCCGCCGCCGACTCCGCGTAGATCGTCGCTCCGCGAAGGGGCAGCTTCGACGAGCGCGTCCACGCCCGGCGCGGCCTCGGCGATCGCGGCCGCCCGCACGGCCCCGGGCGTCTGCGCGACGCTCTCCTTCACCGACGGGTCCGTCACCGCCGGCCCATTCCTCGCGAGCGCGTACGAAGCATCCGCCGCCGGAACGGCACGCGGTTCGGCCGGGGTAACATGGCTGCGCGGCAGAACGTAGGCGGCCGCCGCGAGGATCGATGCGATCATCACCGCGGCAGGCCAGCGACGCCGCCTTCCCGACCCCGCCGGCGGTGGCGCCTGCACCACGTCGCTAGCAGCCGGTACGCCGAAGCGCTCTGGTGACTCGTCGTCGAGCCCGACGACATCGGCCTCGCCGCCGTGCCGGGCCCGCTTCAGCGCAGCGCGACAGGGACCGCACAGCCGTGCCCCGGGCAACGTCGCCTGCTTGCAGATCCGACACCTCATCGCGGGCGCTTCGGTGGCTCGCCGGTTCTCCCGGGTCCGCAGCGATTATGACGGTGTCATTGTACCTGCGGAAGCCGGGCGACGTTTCCCCGCGACCGATCCGTCCGTCGGATCGGTCGCGGTTGTGCTGCGCGGCCCGTATCGCCGCAACACTCGCGACGGCCGCGGTGGCCGCTCACTGGTTGTCGTTCTGGTTCCCGCCCTTCTCGTCACGCTTCTTGTTGCCTTGACGCGACTGTTCCTGGCCGCGCGGCTGTTGTTGCTCGCCGCGTTGCGGCTGCGGATGCTGAGCCTGCTCGGCCGGTGGACGCGGTGCTGCACGCTCCTGCGGTGGACGCGGCGCTGCGCGTTCCTGCGGCGGTCGCGGGGCGGCCGGCTGCTCGACCGGTGGACGCGGCGTGGCACGCTCCTGTGGCGGACGCGGCGTGGCACGCTCCTGCGGTGGACGGGGTGCCGCACGTTCCTGCGGCGGACGTGGCGCCTGCTGCTCGACCGGTGGACGCGGTGCCGCGCGCTCCTGCGGTGGACGCGGGGCTTGCTGCTCGACCGGTAGACGCGGCGCTGCACGTTCCTGCGGTGGACGCGGCGTGGCGCGCTCCTGCGGCGGACGTGGTGCCTGCTGCTGGACCGGCGGACGCGGCGTGGCACGCTCCTGCGGCGGCCGCGGAGTCTCGGAGCGCGGTGCGGGCGCGGTGTGCTCGCCTGCGGGCGCTCGGCTCGGCGCGGCGCTCGACGGCGCCGGAGCACGCGCGGCATTCGATGCCGGCTTCGGCGCGACGAGCCGCACGGGCGGCGCGGTTACCGGCGTCTCGCGGCGCAGCGCGCTCGCTTCCGAGCGATTGATCGGGCGTCCGGGATTGCGCTCGAGCACCGGGAGCTGGCGGCTGATCGGAACGGGCGGTGGCGGCGGCGCAACCCGTGCAACGACGCCGCGGCGCTCGGCCGCAGGCGGCGGCGCAACGTGCGTCACCGGCGCGGCGCCGGTGAACGCCGAACGCTGCGGCGCGACGCGCGCGACGTGCTCGACCTGCGCGGTGCGGATCGCCGTCGGCGGCACCGCGACGAGCGAGCGGTTCACCGGCTCGGCCCGCGCGAACGCCGCCGGGCGCACTGCGGTGACGCCGTTCGGCGCGCGCATGTTGACGTAGTTGACGCGCGGCTCTCTCGTGCTGCCGGGGCGCGCATAGTTGTTGTAGATGTTCGTGATGTTGGTCGTGTTGTTGATGACCGTGTTGCTGACGTTCACCTGCCTGAAGTAATTGCGCGTGACCGAATACGGCGGCCGATAGATCTCGCGCGGCCCGAGCGGGAACCACCCGATCGCGGGTCCCGACGAGATCGCGACACTGAATCCGGCACCGCCGACGAACGCGACGAGCGCAGGCGCGTAGCACGGCCTGACGTTGACCGGTCCCGGGATCCATCCCCAGCCTCGATCGACGTAGACCCAGCGCCCGTAGTGAAACGGTGCGAAGCCCCACGGCGCGTCGTCGACCCACGTCCAGCCCCACGGCGCGATCCACGACCAGTGGCCGTAGCGGTACGGCGCCCATCCGGCGACGACCGTCGTCGGAAACCAGACGTTGCCGTACTGCGGAACGTTGCTCCAGCGGCCGTAGGTGTCGAGATCGGCGTAGCCGACGACCTCCGGCGACACATAGCGCGCGGCCTCGGCGTTCTCGAAGCGACGCTCGCGCCCTGCGGCCCAGCGGTCGAACGTGTCGTACGGCGGCGCCGCGATGAAGTCGTTGTCGCGCGCATCGGTGCCGCGGAATACGTAACCCTGCCCCGCCATGACGTCGTAGGACACATCGTTGCCATACGCGACACCCGTGCCGCTTCGCACGATCACCGTCGTCGCGTTGCCTTCGGCATCGACGTCGACGCGATAGCGGCCTGGGCGCGTCAGCGAGAACGCGATGTTCGGCGTATCGATCTCGACGATTGCTCCGGGGGACGTATGGCGAAGATCTACGTCGAGCAATCCCTGCTGCAGCTGGAGCTGTGTCACGCGATCGTCGAGGTTCGAAACGGTGACGCTGGTGAGCGAGCCGAGAAACCACGACCCGTTGTCGAGCGAGAGCTCGACGCGGGCGCCCTCGTCCGCCCACAGGCGATCGCCGGTGACGATCGGTCGGTTGACCTGCGCCTGCACCCACTGGTCGTCGCCCGCCGGTGAGTAGCTCACTTCGCCGCCGAAATAAGCGAGCCTTCCAACCCGCGTCGGCGGATCGGTGTCGTCGGTGTCAGGAGGCGTCTGTGCGAATGCGCTGACGCAGATCAGCGACACAATCGCCACCGCCATCCTGCCGAGGTGACCTCGATTGCGCCGCGCGCCCCCGCGCGTACCGAGCATGGTCATCGTTCTGCTCCTGTCGGTTCGTTGCAATTCGTTACGCTTTTTTCGCCTGCGAACGATACGCGTTGTACCTTCTGCGCATCTTGCCCGCTCGAAGAGGCTCCTGCTACGCTTCCTGTCGCGAGTGTTCCTGTCATGAGTACAGCGCCCGTTGAGGCTTCATTGCGCACCAACGTTCGGCGGTGCGAACCGGATGACACGCTTGCCGGTCGAATGCGATGCCAATGACCGGGACATGGCGCCCGAGCACACCGCCTGAAGCGAGATCGACATGACACGCATGCCTGCCGTTGCTCTGCTCATCGCTGCGCTGCTCGCCATCGCGTCGAGCGCGCCCGCAGTCGCGAGCACGATGCCACCGCCGCTGCCAACTCTCGACGCGACGCAATCGTCGCGCCTCGACGAGCGCATGAAACTCGTTCGCGACGACATCGACGGCCGCGTCAATCGCGGCGAGCTGACGGCGACCGAGGCCGAGCGGCTGCTCGCATGGCGCAAGTGGCAGATCGCACGCGAGATCGCAGGGATCGCGCCGCCGCCGCCCCAGTACATCACGCCAAACTACCCGCCGCGCCCGGGCGAGACCGGCGTGCCGCCGGATTACCGGCCGACGCCGCCGGCGCCGATCTACTATACGGTCCCGTATCCGGTGTACGCGCCATGGCCGGGCTACGCGTGGCCCTATGGCTGGTACGGTTCACCGTGGCCGGCCTTCGGTTGGGGCGCAACGATCTGCGGAGGCGGCTTCGGCCATCACTTCCGCGCCGGCATCTGCCTGTAACCCGCCCATCGTCGATGGATCGCGAACCACCCGTTGCGCTGGTCACCGGTGCGGGCAGCGGAATCGGCCGGGCCGTCGCGCGGGCGCTTCTCGACGAAGGCTATCGCGTCGCGCTCGCGGGCCGCCGCGAAGCGCCGCTCACCGAGGCCATTGTCGATGCGGGAGTCGCCGGAGAGCGCGCCATCGCGATCACCGCGGATGTCGCCGATCCCGCATCGGTCGACGCGATGTTCGCGCGCATCATGGCGCGCTTCGGGCGTCTCGACGTGCTCTTCAACAACGCCGGCATCAGCGCGCCGGCGCAGCCGCTCGAGGATCTTCCGGTCGAGCGCATCCGCGCGGTGATCGACACCAACCTCCTCGGCGCATTCCTGTGCACGCGAGGTGCGATTCGCATCATGAAGTCGCAGTCGCCGCGCGGCGGGCGCATCATCAACAACGGCTCGATCTCCGCGCACGCGCCGCGGCCCGATTCCGCGCCGTACACGGCGACCAAGCACGCGATCACCGGGCTCACCAAATCGACGTCGCTCGACGGAAGGAAATACGACATTGCGTGCGGGCAGATCGACATCGGCAATGCCGCGACCGACATGGCGGCACCGATGGCGCGCGGTGTGCCGCAGGCAAACGGGACGATCGCTGCCGAGCCGTTGATGGACGTCGCGCACGTCGCGCGAGCCGTCGTGTTCATGGCGAGCCTTCCGCTCGACGCCAACGTTCAGTTCCTGACCGTGATGGCGACCAGGATGCCCTTTGTCGGGCGCGGATAACGAGCGTCCGGTACGAATGGCAAGCGCGATCAGCGCACGTCCTGGGTCGAGGGGCTGACCGGACACTGCGCGACCTTGCCCCAGTATCCGTCGCAATAGCCGATGCGCACGCGCTGATCGCAGATCACGCGATTGATGAAATCCTCGCGCGTGCAGCGCGACAGATCGTCATTCATCCGCGTCCAGTGGTCGTCCGGCCGCGGCGCGGGTGCCGCTGCCGCGGCGAGCCGCTTCGCCGGCGCTTCGGCCGGAGGCGGTGCGCTCGCGGGTGCCGCTGGCGCACGCGGCGGCGGCGCAGCGCGCGGTCGCGGCGTGTGGGCGCGCGTTGCACCGCGCGCGGCCTCGGTCGTCGGCGATGGCGCCTTCGCTCCGACAATGGGCGCGGAGACGGATGCGCCGGTCGCGGGTGACGCTGTGCCCGCCGCTTCCGCGCTCGCCGCCTCGGATCCACTTGTCCCCGACGTCGCGGCACCTTCTGTCGGATGCGCGGCACCCGCTGCGGCTTCGGCGCCGGCCGGCAGCGCCGAGGGCGGAGGCAGCGGCGCTGCACTCTGGTCGGTCGGTGGCGGCGCGCTGCCGGTCGGAACCGGCACCGCCTCGCTGTGCGAACGCGGCGGCTCCGCGCCGTGCCACGAGCTCGTCACGAAACGCCATCCGCCGTAGCCGGCGAGTGCGACGATGATGCACGAAGCGACGACCGCGATCGTCCTGCCGCGACCCGGACGGGCCGCGGAGCGAGGCTGCTCGGCTCCGCAGCGCGTACAGTAGCGGGCGTCCGCGGCATTGTCGGCTCCGCAACTTTTGCAAATCATGCAACGACCTCCACCTCACCTGCGCCGATCTTCGGACGATGATCGCACATCGGCCATTCGACTCCGGCCCAATCGGATCTGGCTCAATCGGCAGCGATCTCGCATACTGCGCGCTGCCCGGGCCGACCCGAACGATCGCCGCGACCTTCGCGCATGCAACGTCAGCAGAGGCACGCTCCATGCCAGCCAATCGTGATCCCCATCCGCATGTCGACCTCGCGCGCATCGAGCAACTGACGCGCGAGCTCCTGGTCGCGCTCGGCGAGGATCCCGGTCGCGAAGGGCTCGCGAAGACGCCCGCGCGCGTCGCGAAAGCGCTCGCCTATCTCACCTCGGGCTACCGCAGCGACATCACGACGCTCATCAACGGCGCCATCTTCACGCAGACCACGAACAGCATGGTGATCGTGAAGAACATCGAGGTCTACAGCCTCTGCGAGCACCACATGCTGCCGTTCTTCGGCCGCTGTCATATCGGCTACATTCCGAGCGGACGCGTGTTCGGCGTCTCCAAGCTCGCGCGGCTCGTCGACATGTACGCGCGCAGGCTGCAACTGCAGGAGCGGCTCACCGAGCAGATCTCGCAGGCGGTGCTGGAATCGGTCGACGCGCGCGGCGTCGGCGTGATGATCGAAGCGCGTCACCTGTGCATGATGATGCGCGGAGTCGAGAAGCAGAACTCGGTGATGGTCACGTCGTCGGTCCTCGGCACCTTCCGCGATTCGCCGACGACGCGCGAGGAATTTCTCGCGCTGATCGGCCAGCGCGGCTGAGCCGCGGCACGGCGGGCGTCATTTGGCCGGCGCCATTCGGCCACCGCGATTCAGCGACGGCTACTCCGCGACCGCAACCGCCGTCGCCGCGTGGGCGCGGCCCGGCTTCAGCAGCATCACGAGCGGGATCATCGCGAAGAAGCTCGCGACGATGACCCAGAACGCGTGCAGGAGGCCGAGCATCGCCGCCTGCGCGGCGACCTCCTGCGCCAGCACCGCGAGGCCCGCGCCCGCCGCCGGGAGGCCGAGCGGATGGAGAAACTGCTGCACCTGGAACCGGTACGGATCGACGTAGCCGCGCAATAGCTCCCAGTTCACCTGCGCACTCCGCGTCAGCGACACGCTGACAATCGAGATGCCGATCGACGCGCCGATCGAGCGAATCAGGCTGTAGACGCCAGCGGCTTCGGTGGCGAGGCGCTTCGGCAGCGTCGCGAACGCGATCGCCGACAGCGGCACGAACACGAAACCGACGCCGATGCCCTGCAGCAGAAGCGGCACCAGCATCACGCTCCAGTCCGCATCGAGATTCATCCGCGTCATCATCCAGGCGCCGACGACGCCGGTGACGATGCCGAACCAGATCAGCGGCTTCGCGCCGATGCGGCCGACGAGCCTGCCGACGATCAGCATGCTGATGAGGCTCCCGACCCCGCGCGGCATCATCGCGAGACCGGTGTCGAGCGTCGGATACTGCAGCAGGTTCTCGAACAGCACCGGCTGCAGCAGCATCCCGCCATAGAGCGACAGGCCCATCGCGCCGCCGACGATCGTCGCAGCGGCGAAATTGCGATCGGTGAAGAGCGCGAGATCGAACAGCGTCTCGCGCCGCGACGTCAGCGAGTGCGCGACGAACAGCGCGAGACCCAGCACCAGCGCAACCGCCGCGGCGCGAATCGCCGGCGAGGCGAGCCAGTCCTCCTGCTGGCCGCGGTCGAGCACGTACTGCAGCCCGCCGATGAAGATCGCGAGAAAGACGAGCCCCCACCAGTCCATCCCGCGCTCCCTCGCCGGCGTGTCGGGGACGTGGCGCGCAGCGAGGAACAGCGACAGCGCACCGACCGGGATGTTGATGTAGAAATTCCAGCGCCAGCTCGCCGCCTCGGTGAGCCAGCCGCCGAGCGTGGGACCGAGGATCGGCGCGACCATCACGCCCATGCCCCAGATGGCGAGCGCCTTGCCGCGCTCGTGCAGCGGGTAGCTGTCGACCATGATCGCCTGCGACAGCGGCACCAGCGACGCGCCGAACATTCCCTGCAGCAGGCGGAAGAACACGATCTCGGCGAGCGACCCGGCGACGCCGCAGAGCGCCGACGAGACGATGAACCCGGCGATCGAGACGAGCAGGTAGCGCCGGCGCCCGAGACGATCAGCCAGATAGCCGGTCATCGGCATCACCACCGACGACGCGACGATGTAGCTCGTCAGCACCCAGCTGATCTGGTCGGTCGACGCGGAGAGCTCGCCCGCCATGTGCGGCAGCGCGACGTTGACGATCGTGGTGTCGAGAACCTGGATCACGGTCGCCGCCATCACCGCGAGCGTGACGAGGATGCGCGATCCGGAGTTCACCGGCGCAGTGCCTCGAAGCCCCCCCGCACGCGCGCGAGCAGGGCGCACAGCGTCTCGAGCTCGGCGTCGGTGAGCGTTGCGCGTACTTCGCGCCGCAGCGTGAGCGCGGTGCGGCGAATGCGCTCCTGCAGCGCGCGGGCGCGCGCGGTCGCGACGACCGCCTTCAGGCGGCGATCACGCGCCACTTCGCGCCGCACGACGAGGCCGTCGCGCTGCATGCGGTCGACGAGCGCGACCGTCGCCGGCGCGCCGATATCGAGACGCTCGGCGAGCTCGCCCTGCACGAGCTCGCCGCCGGCGCGATCGAGCCACAGGAGCGCCTGCCACTGGACGCGCGTCAACCCGAGCGGGTGCAGCCTGCGGTCGAGCTCCTCGCGCCAGCTCTTGGCCACTCCGGCGACGAGCAGGCCGAGCGCCTCGACGGGGTCGCTCGCGGGCAGCCGCTCCGCTGCCTCCCGGGATTTGCTTCGCATACGAATCGTTCGCATGCGATATTGTTTCGCGAACCGACACGGAAGGCAAGCGGCGATCGCTGCCGAAACGGGCCACCGTGCGACAATCGCGCCTCCGTCGCGGCTCCTTCCACGACACCCGCCTGCAACCACTCGATGCCCGCACGCAACCGTTCGATGCCGACCCGCAGCCGCTGCTACGTCGTTCGCCGATCGCCGATCCACGGCCGCGGCGTGTTCGCCACCCGCACGATCGCGAAAGGTGAGGACATCATCGAGTACCGCGGGCGGCGCATCTCGATGGAAGCCGCCGACGAGCTGCCGGACAGCGATCCCGCCAATCCGTACCACACGTTCCTGTTCGAGCTGAACGACGGGCGCGTGATCGACGCCGGCGTGCGCGGCAACGCCGCGCGCTGGATCAATCACAGCTGCGCGCCGAATTGCGAGCCGTACGAGGACGATCGCGGGCGTGTCTTCATCGCGGCGCGCCGGACGATCCGCGCCGGCGAGGAGCTCGCCTACGACTACCGGCTCAACGTCGAAGGGCGCCGCACGAAGAAGCTGCTCGCCGCCTACCGCTGCCGCTGCGGCGCCCCGCGCTGCCGCGGGTCGATGCTCGGGCCGGAATAGCCGTCGGCGTCGCGGCGCGATTCCACGCCGCGCTGAGCGAGTTGCGCGACGTCAGATGAGGCCGGCGCCACCGGCAACCGCCGCCGCGACGAGGATCCATACCGGATTGAGCCGCGTGAACGCGAGCGCCGCGGCTGCGACCAGCGTCAGCGCGACCGCGCCCGGCGAGCGATCGGCACCCTGCGCGAGCGTGAATCCGCTCGCCAGGATGAAGCCGATGGCGATCGGCGCGAGCGCGCGGCGCAGCACCGGCAGGATCCGCGTCGTTCGTGCGCGCTCCGCCCACCGCGCGACCCAGTAGCACATGACCGACGACGGGCCGCAGGCCGCGGCGGTGGCGACGAGCGCCCCCGTGATGCCGGCGACCTTCCAGCCGACGAGCGACACGAACATCGCGTTCGGGCCCGGAGCGAGCTGAGCGAGCGCGAAGAGATCGGCGAACTCGGCGCTCGTCATCCACCCCTGCACGTCGACGACGACGCGATGGATCTCGGGCAGGATCGCGCTGATGCCGCCGATCGCGACGAACGAGAGCGCGGCAAAGCGCACCGCGAGCTCGGTCACCACCGATAGGCTGGCTGTCACCTCGGCGCTCCGGTGCTCACGCCTGCGCTCCAGCGCTCACTCCTGCGCTCCTGCGCTCACGTCGACGCACGCCATTCGGCACCCACGCCGATCACGATCAGCGCGAGCGCGACCCACACGAGCGGCCAGTGCAGCACGCCGACCAGGACGAACGCTGCGGCGCCGGTCAGGATGCCGCGCAGCGGTGGCCGTGCGTTGATCATGAGGCGCACCGCGGTGCCGACGATGAGGCCCGCCGCCGCCGCCGAGGCCGCCGCGATCGCGTGCTGCGCGAGCGGATGCTGCGCCACCTGCGCGTAGAAGATCGCGATCGCGAGCATGACGGCGATGGGGACGAACAGGATGCCGGTGACCGCGATCAACGCGCCGAGCGGCCCATGACTGCGGCTGCCGATGATGACCGCGAGATTGACGACGTTGGGACCCGGCAGCACCTGGCACAGGCCCATCGTCTCGGCGAACTCGCGATCGGTGAGCCATTGACGCTCGTCGACGACGATGCGGTGTGCCCACGGTAGCACGCCGCCGAAGCCGAGCAGCCCCATCTTGAGGAAGCTCGCGAACAGCGTGCCGCGCGTGATGCCGTCGAGCGCGTCGCGGCTCGCTGGTGCTGGCGCAGCGTCATCGGGGGGCGATGTCATCGGGAGGCAGTGTCAGTCACTGGCCGATGCGCATTGTATCGGGCGCAATCGACGCGACACCACGCGCGCCCGCAAGACAGGTCCGACCCTTGCGATCGAGCGTCGATTGGGATTCACCGTCGATTTGCCACGACCCTGCAACGTCGGCACAATCGCGGACCATGACGCGCAAGACTCCCCGCAGCAGGACCGGCACCGTCAAGGTCCTCGAATTCGATTCGCACGTGCTCGCCGACAATCCGCTCGGCGATCCGCATCGACGCCGACTCCCGGTGTGGCTCCCGCCGGGTTACGACGACGGCACCGTACGCGGGAAGAGCGGCGGACGCGGCCGGCGCTTTCCCGTCCTGTTCGATCTCGTCGGCTTCACCGGGTCGGGCCCGGCGCACCTCAACTGGCGGCCGTTCGACGAGAACGTTCCCGAGCGCGCCGCGCGCCTCATCGCCGAGAAGCGGATGGGCCCGGCGATCATCGTGTTTCCCGATTGCTTCTCGTCACTCGGCGGCAACCAGTACATCGATTCCAGCGCGATCGGCCGCTACGCCGACTACCTGACGCGCGAGCTGATTCCGTTCGTCGACCGTGAGTTCCGCACGCTCGCGTCGCGCGAGCATCGCGGCTGCTTCGGCAAGTCGTCGGGCGGCTACGGCGCGATCATCCACGGCATGCGCTACGCGCGCCATTGGGGCGCGATCGCCGATCATTCGGGCGATGCGCTGTTCGACTTCTGCTATCTCACCGACTGGCCACGGACGCTGAACGAGCTCGATCGCTACCGCCGCCACCCGCGCCATGCGGGCCGCATCAACGTGATGAGGGACGAGCGTGACGCAGCCGACGGCCGCGACGACGGCCGCATCCGGCGCTTCCTCGATCACGTGTGGTCGCGCGAAAAGCTCTCCGACGCCGAGGTGCACACGCTGATGAATCTCGCGATGGCCGCGAGCTACGATCCGGACCCGACCGCCCCGCTCGGCTTTCGCGTTCCGTTCAATCTCGAAACCGGTGAGCTCATCTCCGCGCGCTGGAAGCGCTGGCTGCGGCACGATCCGGTGCGCCTCGTCGGCACGTATCGCGACGCGCTGCGCTCGCTCTCCGGCATCTACATCGACTGCGGCTGGCGCGACCAGTACCACCTGCATTACGGCGCGAGGCTCCTGTCGAAGCGCCTGACGCAGCACGGCATCGCGCACACCTACGAGGAGTTCGACGACAACCACTCGTCGATCGACTACCGGATGGACGCGAGCCTTCCGTTTCTCTATCGCGCGCTGAAGCCGTGAGCGACGCGCATTCGCACGATCGGCCGAACGCGCGGGGACGCGACCGGCGTGCCGCAGGAGACAGGCGATGAAGTGGGGTGATTTCAGGCAGAGCGACAACGTCGAGGACCGCACCGGAGGCGCGCCCGAGGGCTCGGGCGGCGGAGGCGGATTCCCCCTCGGAGGAATGCACATCGGCGCCGGCGCGCTGATCCTGATCGTCATCGTCGGCTGGCTGTTCGGCATCAATCCGCTCACGATGCTCGGCCTCCTCTCCGGTGGGGAGGCGCCGACGCAGAGCGCGCCCGCTCCCGGCTACGGGCCGCAGACCAGTCCGGCGAACGGCGCAGCGCAGGACGCGACATCGCCGGCCGCGATCAACAAGGAGTTCTCCGCGCGCGTGCTCGGCGACACCGAGGACGTCTGGGGTGCCGTCTTCAAGGCGATGGGCTCGCGCTACGAGCCGCCGAAGCTGGTGCTGTTCCGCGGCTCGACGCCGTCGGCCTGCGGCCGCGCCGAGGCCGCCGTCGGGCCGTTCTACTGTCCGGGCGATCGCGACGTCTACCTCGACACGTCGTTCTTCGCCGAATTGCATCAGCGCTTCGGCGCCCCCGGCGATTTCGCGCAGGCATACGTGATCGCCCACGAAGTCGGCCATCACGTGCAGAATCTGCTCGGCACGATGCAGAAATTCGACGCCGAGCGCGAGCGAAGCAATCCGACGCGGGTGAACGCGCTGTCGGTGCGTCTCGAGCTCCAGGCCGACTGCTACGCCGGCATCTGGGCGTTCTACGCCGCGAAGCGCAACCTGATCGACACCAGCGACATCGACAGCGGCCTCGCGGCGGCGGCCGCGGTTGGCGACGACCGGATCCAGAAGATGACGCGCGGCTACGTCGCTCCCGACTCGTTCACCCACGGCTCGTCGGCGCAGCGCGCGCGCTGGTTCAAGACCGGGCTCCAGTCGGGCGACCTGCGCGACTGCAACACGTTCGCGGCGGCGAACCCGTAGGAAAGCTCGGTAAGCGCGGGACGAACCTGATCTGGGGGAAGGCCGCGCTGGGTCGAGCGGTGGAGATGGTACGGCGCGCGAGTTCGACCGTGGAGGCCGAGGCCGTGAGGTACCGTGACGGGCTCAAACACCGGCCGCGTTCGCGGCCGAACTCGCGCGTCACGGTACCCCACTCCCTTCCTCCGCGGTCGGTGTAGAGCGCGACGCAGCATCCCCAACCGCTCGACCCGGCGTGATGCATCTCTGTCATAGGGCGCGATCGGGAATTACCGAAAAACGTGGTACGTCCCGGGTTTCGGCCGCCCCCCGGTTTTCCGCGTCCCGGCTTGCATCCACTCATATTGAAGTGATATCATTTCAATAGCGGCACCGATGTATCCCATGGCGCCGCCGTCACGGAGGCTCCATGGAAGCAGCATCGGCGCGGAAGAACCCCGCGCATCGGGAAACACCCGTCGCCACGGCGAACGGTTTCGTCGCGCTGGCGATCGGGCTCGCGCTGGTGGTGATTGCGTTGGCTCTGTTCTGGCGCGCCCTCGCGCAGGGTGAATTGCATTTCACCCTCTCTCTGATCGTCGCGGCAGTGCTGGTCGGCGCGCTTGGTGGCCTCACGCTCGCCGGCCTCTACACGCTGCAGCCCAACGAAGCCGCGCTGATGCTGCTCTTCGGCGCGTACCGCGGCACGTCGCGCGTTTCCGGGCTGCGCGCGACCAATCCGTTCTACACGCGGCGGAAGATCTCGCTGCGCGCGCGCAACCTCAATGGCGACAAGCTGAAGGTCAACGATCATCGCGGCAATCCGATCGAGATCGCTGCCGTCGTCGTCTGGCACGTCGAGGACACCGCCAAGGCCGCGTTCGACGTCGACGACTACGAGAACTTCGTCAAGGTGCAGAGCGAGGCCGCGGTGCGCCACCTCGCGTCGTCGTTCGCCTACGATCGCGGCGACGGCGACGATCCGGCCGACGCCGCGGCCCCGACGCTCCTCGCGAGCGCGGAAGTCGTCACCGGCGCGCTCGTCTCCGAGCTCGGCGCGCGCCTCGCGCAGGCAGGTGTGGTCATCGACGAGGCGCGCCTCACCCACCTCGCCTACGCGCCCGAGATCGCGCAGGTGATGCTGCGCCGGCAGCAGGCGGAAGCGATCATCGCAGCGCGCCAGAAGATCGTCCGCGGCGCGGTGACGATGGTCGAGATGGCGCTCGCCGACCTTTCGGCGCGCGAAGTCGTTGCGCTCGACGACGAGCGCAAGGCGGCGATGGTGTCGAATCTGATGACGGTGCTCTGCTCCGAGAGCGACGTGCAGCCGGTCGTCAACACCGGAACGCTGTATCACTGATGACCCACTCCACCGTGCACTCGCCGCTCGATCGCCTGCTCGCGATCGCCATCGTGCTGCTCGTCGCCGTCGCGGTCGTCATCGTCGCGGCGACGCTTCCGAAGCTTCCTCCCGTCGTGGCGACGCATTTCGGGCTGAGCGGCGCCGCGAACGGATGGATGTCGCACCGCGGCTATGCGACGCTGATCGTTGCGTTCACGATCGGCTTCCCTCTCGCGATCTGGGCCATGGTGGCACTCGTTCCGCGCCGCTTCCCACGCCTCGCGAAGATTCCGCACCACGACGCCTGGCTCGCGCCGCCGCAACGCGAGGGCACGCTCGCGAGCCTCGACACTTATGGGCGGATCGATGCGCTCGCCGGCGTGCTTCTCGCTGTCGGTCTTCACGCCCTCGTCATCGCGAAGAACGTTCCGTCCGCCGGCATCACCGTCCTCGGCGCGGCGATCCTGCTCCTTGCGGTCGCGGTGGTCGTGCTTCTGGTGGCGGCGATCGCGATGAAGCGTGCGTTCCGCCGCCCGCCGTGACGGCGAAGAAGGCGTTCCTGCTGCGTATCGACCGCGAGCTGTGGGCGGCGCTCGAGCGGCTCGCGCAGTCGGAGCTGCGCAGCGTCAACGCCGAGATCGAGTTCCTGCTGCGCGAAGCATTGCGCTCCCGCGGGATCGCGCCGCGTCCCGCACCGGCGAACCGCGTCAGCCCGCGTCGAGGACCCGCGTAAGGAAGCGGCCGACGGCGACGATCTCCTCCTGCACTGCCGAGTGTTCCATCGGCCAGGTGTGCCACTCGACGTTCCAGCCCGCCGCGCGCAGCACGTCGCGCGAATGCTCGGCCCACGGCAGCCGCACGACCGGATCGTGCGTGCCGTGCGCCATGAAGATCGGCACGGCGCGGTTCGCGGCAGTCGCCTCGGCGGCGGTCGATGCCGACGCGACGAGATAGGTCGAGAGCCCGACGATGCCGGCAAGACGCTCGGGATAGCGCAGCCCCGCGTAGAGCGCGATCGCGCCGCCCTGCGAGAACCCGGCGAGCACCATCCGGCTCGCCTCGATTCCACGCGCCACTTCCCTCGCCTGCAGCGCCGCGACCAGCGCCTGCGAGCGGCGTACGCCGTCGAGGTCGGCGCGCTCGGAGAGGTCGGCCTGGCGGACGTCATACCACGCGCGCATGCGCATGCCGTTGTTGATCGTCACCGGCATCACCGGCGCGTGCGGAAAGATGAAGCGCACAGCGAGGCCCGTGGGAATGCCGAGCATCGGCACGACGTCCGACCAGCCGCGCCCGTCGTCGCCGAGGCCGTGCATCCAGATCACCGCCGCGGTCGGATTCGGCGCGGTCTCGATCTCGATTGCGGGAAGAAGGGATTCGGTCATCGACGCAGTCTAACGCAGCGCCGCGCAGGGCCGTCGCATGGCAGTACCTCGCGATGAGGCGTATCATCCGCGCCGAACCGGCCCGGGCCACGAGCCCGCGGCCGCACGCGCTTCCGGGACCTAACCGGTCGAAAACGCGTCCAAAAGACACGCCCCACGCGGAGCCATCGATGAGCCCTTCCGGCAACCCTGCCGCGCTGCGCGCGGTTTCCCTCGACGACAAG
>DASVGI010000113.1:0-11132 GCA_036379595.1 Casimicrobiaceae bacterium
GTTCCAGACGATGGTCTGCGATCTCACCGGAATGGAGATCGCCAACGCATCGATGCTCGATGAGGCGACGGCCGCGGCCGAGGCGATGACGCTGCTGCGGCGCGTGTCGAGTGCGCCCGGAATGCGCTTCTTCGTCGCCGACGACGTGTTCGCGCAGACGCTCGCGGTCGTGCGCACGCGCGCGGCACCGCTCGGCATCGAGGTCGTCACCGGACCCGCGACGGCTGCGGCCGACGCGGGGGCGTTCGGCATCCTGCTGCAGTATCCCGGCGCCGACGGCGAGATCGCCGATTACCGCGCGCTGGTCGATGCAGCCCACGCGAACGGCACGCTCGTCGCCGTCGCAACCGACCTGCTTGCGCTGACGCTCGTGACGCCCCCCGGCGAGTGGGGCGCCGACGCCGCCGTCGGCTCGTCGCAGCGCTTCGGCGTGCCGATGGGCTACGGCGGCCCGCACGCCGCGTTCATCGCGACGCGCGACATGTACAAGCGCTCGCTTCCCGGGAGGCTCGTCGGCGTCTCGATCGACGCTGCGGGCAAGCCCGCGTACCGGCTCGCGCTGCAGACGCGCGAGCAGCACATCCGCCGCGAGAAGGCGACGTCGAACATCTGCACCGCGCAGGTGCTCCTCGCCGTGATGGCGGCGATGTACGCGGTCTACCACGGTGCCGAGGGCCTGGCGCGCATCGCGCGCCGCGTCGAGAGGTTGACCTCGATCCTGCGCGCGGGGCTCGAGCGCCGCGGCTTTCGCGCCCGCAATGCACATGCATTCGACACGCTGACGCTCGAAACCGACGCTGCGACCGACGCGATCCATGCGCGCGCAGAGGCCGCGGGCTATAACCTGCGCCGCGCAGGACCCGACGCGGTCGGGATCTCGCTCGACGAGACGACGACGCGCGGCGACGTCGTCGCGCTGTGGCGCGCGTTCGACGGCACCGGGACGACCCCACGCACCGGCAGGAGCGCTACGCTCGATGGCGGAATAGACACGCTTGACGATGGTGTGGGCGAGATCGACGCGCTCGACGCGACCGTCGCGTCGGGGCTTCCGGCGCCGCTCGTCCGAAGGTCGGCGTTTCTCACCCATCCGGTGTTCGCGAGCCACCGCTCCGAGACCGAAATGCTTCGCTATCTGCGAAGCCTCTCGGACAAGGACCTCGCGCTCGACCGCACGATGATCCCGCTCGGCTCGTGCACGATGAAGCTCAATGCGACCTCGGAGATGCTGCCGGTGTCGTGGGCGCAATTCGCGGCGATGCACCCGTTCGCACCTGCAGATCAGGCGCGCGGCTACGCCGAGCTCGCCGCCGATCTCGAGCGGATGCTCTGCGCGGTGACCGGCTACGACGCCGTCTCGCTGCAGCCCAACGCCGGCTCGCAGGGCGAGTACGCGGGGCTCCTGATGATCCGCGCGTTCCACGCGAGTCGCGGCGACGCGCATCGCGACGTGTGCCTGATTCCCGCGTCGGCGCACGGCACCAATCCTGCGTCGGCGCACCTCGCCGGGATGCGCGTCGTGGTGGTCGAATGCGACCGCGAAGGCAACGTCGACCTCGCCGACCTCGAAGCGAAAGCGTCGGCGCACCGCAGCGACCTCGCGGCGATCATGGTCACGTACCCATCGACGCACGGCGTGTTCGAGCCCGGCATCGTGCGCCTGTGCGAGATCGTGCACGCGCACGGAGGGCAGGTCTACGTCGATGGCGCGAACCTCAACGCGCTCGTCGGCCTCGCGGCGCCGGGAAAATTTGGCGCCGACGTCTCGCACCTGAATCTCCACAAGACGTTCTGCATCCCGCACGGTGGAGGCGGCCCCGGTGTCGGACCCGTCGCGTGCCGCGCGCACCTGGCACCCTTCCTTCCCGGGCGGCCAGGCGGAGCACAGGTCTGCGCCGCCCCGCTCGGCTCGGCGTCGATCCTGCCGATCTCGTGGATGTACATCGCGATGATGGGCGCCGACGGGCTCACCGCCGCGACCGGGAGCGCGATCCTCGCCGCGAACTACGTCGCGAAGAGGCTCGCGCCGCACTATCCGGTGCTCTACAGCGGACGTAACAGCCTCGTCGCGCACGAATGCATCCTCGACCTGCGTCCGCTGAAAGCGTCGGCGGGCATCGAGGTCGAGGACGTCGCGAAGCGCCTGATCGACTACGGGTTCCACGCGCCGACGATGAGCTTCCCGGTGCCCGGAACGCTGATGGTCGAGCCGACCGAGAGCGAGTCGAGGGACGAGCTCGACCGCTTCGTCGACGCGATGATCGCGATTCGCGAGGAGATCCGCGCGATCGAGGACGGGCGGATGAACCGCGACGACAACCCGCTGAAGCACGCTCCGCACACCGCAGCGGCGATCGCCGCCGCTGAGTGGCCGCATCCCTACACACGCGAAGCGGCGGCCTTTCCGCTCGCGGGGATCGCTGCGCGCAAGTACTGGTGCCCGGTCGCGCGCGTCGACAACGTCTACGGCGATCGGAATCTCTTCTGCAGTTGCGTGCCGGTTACGGACGCGCCGGCCGCAAGATAAGTCGGCGGCGAAGCCGTACGCTCCCGTCTTCTGCTACTGGCACACGGTTCCGGGGGCGCTCAATACGTCGCGCGTGATCGGCTTCGACTGCGTGACGCCGTTCACCGTGTAGCGAAATACCCCGTGGCTGCCGTCGGAGAACGCGAACGATGCCGTTCCCACCGGTGTTCGCGTGACGAGTGACGGATCGAACGGAGCCGCGTCGAACGAAGGGCCGGTCGTGCGCACGAGCGTGCCCGCGAACGTCCCCGGCTTCACAGCGAACGCGGCGACGGAGAGCCACAAGCCTTTGCCGTCGACGTCGTAGGTGAACCACGTCGCGAAAATGACCGATCCCTGGTGCGCGAAGTTGATCCCCCAGCCGGATTCGGAGCCGGCCGGTGCGGCCCACCAGAGGCCACCGTAATTTGGCACCCCTGTCGGCGATGCGGAGACGTCGACGGTCCCGGAGATCAGTACTCCGGCCTGGACCCAGCCGTTGCCTGTGTATACCCATCCGTTCGGTCCATCGCTGGGATCCGCGGCCGCCAGGAACTTGACGATGTAGTGGCCCGGTGCCAAGGGTTCCAAGGGTACGTTGACCCACAGCGGCTGGCCATAGCTGAGAAATGGGCAATTCTGCAGGTAGTAAGCGCCGCTGATCGAGATCACGTTGCCAACGACCGAAGTCATGAATGGCCGGAAGCATGCATCGCCGGGGACACCGGAATAGGCGACTACGTGGACGTCGACTTGCTCCATCGATGACGGCGTTCCAGGATCGAACGACATGCAGCCGGTTGCAAACGGACAACTCGGCGTGACGTACTCGGTGCTGCCCGCAGCGGCTCGCGCGGGGGCGGCTCCGAGCAGAGCCGCGATCAGCGATATCAGCGGAAACAGGAACCTGCTCATCAGATTCGTTCGTGCCCGGTGCGCGAGTCGATATAATCGCGCATCGTAGCAAGTTCTGATTCGAAACAACGAACGTAGCGCGTTCGTCCGTTCGTCGACGAACGGCTCGCGCAGCCGCAGTGATCCGCAGTGATCGTTTGACGCCGAGACTCCATATCACATCGCGATGTATTCCAGACAGTTGTTGAAGGCTTTGCGCGCGCGCTGGTTGGCGTTCGTTCTCCCAACGTTATTCGCAGGTTTCTCGATCGCGACGTTCGCAGCGACGACGCCAACCGCCGCGACGACGACAACCGCGGCGACGTCGCCGACTGCACCGCCGGCGGCAAGCCCGGTCACCGAGGCGCCGACAGCGCTGCCGAACCCGCTCGCCGCGCCGTCGAAGCCTTCGACCGGGGCCGCGACCGCGTCGCTGCCCGCCGTCGCGCCGCCGCTTCTTACCCCGCTGCCGCAGCTCACCGGCTCGCCGACGCCGCCCGGCATCGACGCCGCGGCGTGGACGCTCGTCGACACGCTCTCCGGCACGATCATCGGCTCGTCGAACGGCGACGCGCGACGCGCTCCGGCATCGCTCACCAAGCTGATGACCGCTTACGTCGTGTTCCAGGCGCTGCGCGCGAAGTCGATCAGCCTCTCGCAGGACGCGCCGGTATCGGAGAACGCCTGGAAGACCGGAGGCTCGCGGATGTTCATCGAGCCGAGGAAGCCGGTCACCGTCGACGAGCTGCTGCACGGCGTGATCGTGCAATCGGGAAACGACGCGACGGTGGCGCTCGCCGAGCTCGTGGCGGGAAGCACCGATGCTTTCGTGCAGCGGATGAATGCCGAAGCCGCGAAGCTCGGTCTCGCGTCGACGCATTTCGCCGACGTGAACGGCCTGCCGAGCCCCGAGCACTACTCGACCGCGAACGACCTCGCGCGCCTCACCGTCGCGCTGATCCGCGACTTTCCCGAGTACTACCCGATGTTCGCGATCAAGGAGTACCGCTACAACAACATCACGCAGTCGAACCGCAACCGCCTGCTGTGGAGCGACCCGTACGTCGACGGCGTCAAGACCGGACACACCGACGACGCCGGCTACTGCCTCGTCGCTTCGGCGAAGCGCGGCGAGCGCCGGCTCGTGTCGGTCGTGCTCGGCGCTTCGTCGGATGGCGAGCGTACCGCCGACAGCCAGAAGCTTCTCAACTGGGGCTTCCAGTCGTTCGACACCGTCGCGCTCTATCAATCGGGCAAGCCCGTGACGACGCTTCGCGTCTGGAAGGGTGCAGAGCGCGAAGTGAGTGCTGGCTTTCTGGCTAACCGCTACGTGACGCTGCCCAAAGGCAAGGCGTCGGAGCTGCAGTTGACGATGCAGTCGACCCAGCCGCTGATCGCGCCGGTGCTTGCCTCGCAGACGGTCGGCACCGTCGACGTCGCGCTCGAGGGCCAGAAGATCGCGAGCTTCCCGCTGATCGCGCTGCAGGGCGTGCCGATCGCGAGCATCTTCGGCCGCGCGGTCGACACCGTGCGCCTGTGGTTCAGCCATCGCTGAGCACCGGCCGCCGTTACGCTACGTGAGCTCGGGCTATCCCGACGAGGAGTCCCCATGATCGATGCTGACCGCATTGCCTTCCTGAATGGCGAATTCGTCGCGCTCGGCGAGGCGAAGATTTCGGTGCTCGACCGCGGCTTCATCTTCGGCGACGGCGTCTACGAGGTGATCCCCGTCTACGCGCGCCAGCCGTTCCGGATGGCGCAGCACCTGAAGCGGTTGCAATACAGCCTCGACGGGATCCGGCTCGTCAACCCGCACCCGGCAGCCGAGTGGGAGCGGATCATCGGCGAGATCGTTGCGAGGCAGTCGTTCGCCGACCAGGCGGTCTATCTGCAGGTGACGCGCGGTGTCGCGAAGCGCGACCACGCGTTCCCGCAGGGCGTCGCGCCGACGGTGTTCATGATGAGCAATCCGCTCGTGCTGCCGACCGCCGAGCAGGTCGAGCGTGGAGTTGCCGTCGTCACCGCGCAGGACAACCGCTGGCTGCGCTGCGACCTCAAGACGACGTCGCTCCTCGGCAACGTATTGATGCGCCAGCTCGCCGCCGACCGCGGCGTCGTCGAGACGGTGATGTTCCGCGACGGGCACCTGACCGAAGCCTCGGCGTCGAACGTGCTGATCGTTCACGCCGGAGCGATCGTCGCTCCTCCGAAGGACAACCTGATCCTTCCCGGCATCACCTACGATGCGACGCTCGAGATCGCCAACGAGCTCGGATTGCCGGTCGAGGTGCGCCCGGTTTCCCACGCGGAGGCGTTCGGCGCCGACGAGATGTGGCTCTCGTCGTCGTCGAAGGAAGTGCTCGCCGTGACGAAGGTCGACGACAAGCCCTTCGCCGGCGGCAAGCCCGGCCCGGTGTTCCGCCGCGTCTGGGAGGCGTTCCAGCGCCGGAAGCCGCACTAGCTATCGTGGTCGAACGGCACCACGGTGCCGTAGCGGCGGTGGTGGAACACGAGACCGCGGCCATGCGCGCGCTCGACGCTGATGACCTCGCCGATGAAGAGCACGTGGTCGCCCGCCGGATGACGCGCGTGATGCCGACATTCGAGCCAGGCGACGCAGCCGGCGATCAGCGGAACCCCGAAATGACCGTTGCGGTGGGGAACGCCCTCGAAGCGATCGGCGTGCGGCCGTGAGAAGCGACGGGCGAGTGGCGCCTGCTCGGCCGAAAGCACGTTGATCGAGTAGTACGACGCTGCTTCGAACGCGGCGAGGCTCGCCGAGGCGCACGCGAGACTCCAGGTGACGAGGGGCGGGTCGAGCGACACCGCGTTGAACGAGTTCGCGGTGAAGCCGACGTAGCGCCCGTGCTGGCCGCGGGTGCAGACGATCGCAACCCCGGTCGCGAATTCGGCGAGCGCGTCGCGCAGCCGCCTCTCGTCGATGTTCGGCGGTCGTTCGTCTCCGGCGGGCGCGTCGGTGGTCATCGAGAGGTCGGGGTCGTCCGGCTGCGCACCCGGTACGTCACCGATGGTAGGGGGAGGTCATCGCGGGTGTCAAAGCGGCGCTCTTGCTAAACTTCCGCATCATCCTCGGGTGCGCACAGCCATGGCCGGTTCCCTCGAAAGAGTCATCGAAAGGCGCTATCAGGGCCGCGGCCTGCCGGTCGCGGTGGTGCTTCCGAGCGGATCGCGGATCGAGCTTTCGCCGGCGCCGCCCGTCGACGTCGTCGCGAGGAACTTCGCCGGGCTGCGCGCGCTCGCCTCGCCGGCCATGGGGCGCCTCGCGCGCGCCTACGTGCGCGGCGACATCGATTTCACCGGCAGCGCGAAGCGCATCCTCGGTATCGCCGAGACGATGGTGGGCTCGATCGCGCATGGCGGCGAAGGTGCGCGCGGGAAGGCGCTCGCGTGGTTCCACCGCGTTCGCGGCAACAAGGCGAACATCCAGCACCACTACGACGTCTCCAACGCTTTCTACCGGATGTGGCTCGATCCGCGCATGGTGTATTCGTGCGCGTACTTCCACAAGGCCGACGATTCGATCGCCGACGCTCAGGCGCAGAAGCTCGACCATATCTGCCGCAAGCTGAGGCTCGCCCCCGGCGAGCGTTTTCTCGATATTGGCTGCGGCTGGGGCGCGCTGATTCTCTGGGCGGCGAAGAACTACGGCGTGACGGCGACCGGCATCACGCTGTCGCAGAACCAGTACGACCACGTCTCGCGCGAGATCGACGCGCAGGGGCTCGCCGGACGCGTGCGCGTCGAGCTTCGCGATTACCTCGATCTGCCCGACACCGAGTCCTGGGACAAGATCGCGAGCGTCGGCATGTTCGAGCACGTCGGCCCGCGCAATTTCGATCGCTACTTCGGCAAGATCGCGCGCATTCTCGTTCCCGGCGGGATCGTGCTGAACCACGGCATCACGCACAACCAGCTCGGGGCGGCGGCGCTCGGCAGCGGCATCGGCGACTTCGTCGAAGAGTACGTGTTCCCGGGTGGCCAGCTCGCGCATATCTCGAAGGTGATCGAAGGTGCCGCGGCACAGGGGCTCGAGGCCGTCGATGCCGAGGCGTTGCGCGAGCATTACGCGAAGACGCTCTGGCATTGGGTCGAGCGGCTCGAAGCGAACGCCGAGGCTGCGCGCGCCGAGGTCGGTGAGGAGCGCTACCGGATCTGGCGCATCTACCTCGCGGGATCGGCGCACGCGTTCGATCGCGGCTGGCTGTCGCTGTGGCAGGTGCTGGCCGGGAAACCTTATGCCGACGGCAGGCTCCCGCATCCGTTGACGCGCGAATATATGTACGGACCGCGCCGTGCGGTGGCCGGCGCGGGGAGCGAGGTGCCGGCGCCGACCGGTGCACGCGTCGCCGGCGGCGTCGCGGCCGGAGTCGCCGCGAATGCCAAAGGCGCGTCGACCACCGGGGCGGGAACGTGAGTCCGAGCGCCCCCGAGCCGGTGGCGGCGCAGGTCAGCCTGCTCGAGTTCCCGTGCAGTTTCCCGATCAAGATCATGGGGCGCACCCGCGACGGCTTCGCGCAGGCGGTCCTCGAAATCGTCCAGCGCCACGCGCCCGATTTCGACGCCGCGACGCTCGAAATGCGAAGCTCGTCGGCCGGGAACTACCTGTCGCTCACCGCGACGATCGAAGCCACGTCGCGCGAGCAGCTCGACGCGCTCTACATCGAGCTCGTTGCGCATCCGATGGTGGCGATGGTGCTTTGAGGATGGTGCTCTGACACGAAGACCGGGCGGCGATCGTCGCTAGCGCTCTGCAGCAAAGCAAAGCTCAGAAATTTGCTGTAGAATGGCGCGATGGAAGCCCCTGTCGCAATTGCAGCCGCCGACGAGTCGGCGGTGCTCAGCCGATCCACCTTGCGCGCGGCGCAGCTCCTAGGGCTGTCGCAGCGCACGCTGGCGCGCGTCCTCGGCATCTCGGATGCGACGGCGTCGCGCCTGTTCGCGGGGCGCTACCTGCTCTCGCGCGATCGCGCGAAGGAGTGGGAGCTCGCACTCCTCTTCGTCCGCCTCTTCCGCTCGCTCGATGCGCTCTGGGGCCACGGCGACGCAGCGCGGACCTGGCTCGCGAGCGAGAACATTGCGCTCGGCGCCGCACCGATCGAGCTTCTCGGCTCGATTCAGGGGCTCGTTCGTGTCGTCGAATACCTGGACAGCGCGCGCGGTCGCCTCTGAAGCGGCGCTCGTGCGCTTCGACCTGTGGCGCGCGGTCGAGGCGCAGCACGTTTCGGCGACGATGGCGCTCACCGACAGCGTCGACGAGCAGCACGTCCTCGAGCGCCTGCTCGAAGAATCGAAGCCGCCGATCCCTGCCGCGGCACGCACACTGCACTGGCTCCTCTTCACGCCGTTTCGCTATCCGCCGCCGCCGGGCGGATCGCGCGTTCGCGGTCCGACCGATCCGGGCGTGTTCTACGGCGCCGACGTCGTGCGAACTGCGTGCGCCGAGCTCGGCTACTGGCGCTGGCGCCATCTTCGCGATACGCCCGCGCTCGCTTCGATGCCGACGAAGCCGCAGACGGTGTTTCGCGTCAAGATCGCGGCACGATGCGTCGACCTGCGGAAGAAACCGTTCGACGCCGACCGCGCGGCATGGACGCGGCCGGATGATTACGCTGCGTGCCAGCGCTTCGCCCACACGGCGCGAACCGCAGAGGTTGCCGCGATCCGTTACGAATCGGTGCGCGACCCGCAGCGGGGCGGCTGCGGCGCGGTGCTGGCACCCGAGGCATTTGCGCGGCCGTCGCCGCTCGATCAGCAGACGTGGCTTCTTTCGGTCGCGCGCGAGCGCGTCGTCTGGCAGCGAACCGGAGTGATCCGCGCGCAGGAGCTCGAGTTCGCGACCGCCGGGTGGGAACATTGTCGATGAGCATTGCGATCAAATGTCTCGGCCCGACTCCGTACGAATCGACCTGGCGCGAGATGCAGCAGTACACGCTCGCGCGAACACCCGCGAGCGCCGACGAGATCTGGCTGACCGAGCATCCGCCCGTCTATACGCTCGGCCTAGCCGGGCGCAGTGAGCACTTGCTTCGAGAGAATGGGATCGCGGTCGTGCGTAGCGACCGCGGCGGGCAGGTTACCTATCACGGCCCCGGCCAGCTCGTCGCCTATCTGATGCTCGATCTCAAGCGCCGGCGCCTCGGCGTTCGCGACATGGTGAGGCGCATCGAGGGGGCGGTGATAACATGGCTTGAAGGCCTCGGCGTCGAAGCCTGGGGCAAAGTCGCGGCGCCGGGCATCTACGTCCGCCGTGACGGATTCGAGGCGAAGATCGCGTCGCTCGGGCTGCGAGTCAGGAACGGCTGCAGTTATCACGGCGTCGCGGTCAACGTCGACATGGACCTCGCCCCTTTCTCCGACATCGATCCCTGCGGCTACCCCGGCCTCAGGGTGACGCAGCTCGCTGCATTCGGCGTCGCGCGCAGCGTCGAGGAGGCGGGCGTCGAGCTCGCACCGATCCTTGTTCGCGCGATGGACGGCGGCGCTCCGACGGGAATCACGAAATGAATACTTCCGACGTACCCGCCAACGCGGCGGGGATCAAGCACAAGGGCGGCGCCAAGACCGACCGGATACCGGTCAAGGTGATTCCGGTCGAGCCGCTCAGGAAGCCCGACTGGATCCGCGTGCGCGCCCCCTCGTCGCCGCGCTTTCACGAGATCAAGCGGATCCTGCGCGAGCACCATTTGCACACGGTCTGCGAGGAAGCGTCGTGCCCGAACATCGGTGAGTGCTTCGGCAAGGGCACCGCGACGTTCATGATCATGGGCGACATCTGCACGCGGCGCTGCCCGTTCTGCGACGTCGGTCACGGTCGGCCGCTGCCGCTCGACGCCGAGGAGCCCGCGAACCTCGCGCAGACGATCGCCGCACTGAAGCTCGCGTATGTCGTCATCACGAGCGTCGACCGCGACGACCTTCGCGACGGCGGCGCCGGGCATTTCGTCGCCTGCATTCGCGCGGTGCGCGAGCGCTCGCCGCGCACGCGCATCGAGGTGCTGGTGCCCGACTTCCGCGGGCGCCTCGAACGCGCGCTCGAAGTGCTCGGTGCGGCGCCGCCCGACGTGATGAACCACAACCTCGAAACGGTGCCGAGACTCTATCGGCAGGCGCGCCCCGGCGCCGATTACGCAAACTCGCTCGCGCTCCTGCAGGAATTCAAGCGCCGCCACCCGGCGATCCCGACCAAGTCGGGATTGATGGTCGGTCTCGGCGAGACCGACGACGAGATCCTCGCGACCATGCGCGACATGCGCGCGCACGACATCGACATGCTGACGATCGGCCAGTATCTGCAGCCGTCGAAGCAGCACCTGCCGGTCGCCCGCTACGTGCATCCCGACGCGTTTCGCGCGCTCGAGCGCGAGGCGTATGCGATGGGCTTTCGGCACGCCGCCGTCGGCGCGCTGGTGCGCTCGTCGTACCACGCCGACCATCAGGCCGAGGGCATCGTCGCCGCAGCGGACTGATCTCGCGGCGCGGTGCGGCGGCACCGACGCGCGCAGCGGCTCAGTTCGGTGCTCGGTTCGGTGCTCGGTTCGGTGCTCAGTTTGGTGCTTAGTCTGGTGACCCTGCGCCTCGCGGCCAGAGCACCCACAGCCGGCCATCCTCGCGCATTGCCCCGGCACGCGACCCGGCCTCGTCGCCGAATCCCCAGAAGAAATCGACGCGCAGCGGCCCGCTGATGGCGCCGCCGGTGTCCTGGGCGAGGACG
>DASVGI010000114.1:0-10298 GCA_036379595.1 Casimicrobiaceae bacterium
TGGCGAATGGGTCGCATGCATTTTACGCGAATCGCTTTATGTGGCCGGTGGCAGAATGAGGCCGATCACGACTCGCGCATGTGATTTCCCGCCGTCGTGCTGCGCAGACGGAGACCGCTGGAGGAACGAATGACAAAGATATTCTCTCGGCGCTGGTTGATCGGCGCTGCATCCGTGCTGATGCTCGCTGCGACTTCGGCATTCGCGCAACCCGCCGTGCGCGTGTCATCGAAGATCGACACCGAGGGCTCGCTCCTCGGCAACATGATCATCCAGGTGCTCGCGGCGCACGGCATCCCCACCGAAAACAAGCTTCAGCTCGGAACCACGAAGATCATGCGCGCCGCGATCATCGCGGGCGAGATCGACATCTACCCCGAATACACCGGCAACGGTGCCTTCTTCTTTTCCGACGAAAAGAACCCCGCGTGGAAGAATGCGAAGGCGGGCTATGAGCTGGTGAAGAAGCTCGATGCCGAGAAGAATCACCTCGTGTGGCTGACGCCGGCGCCCGCCGACAACACCTGGGCGATTGCACTGCGCAAGGACGTCGCGCAGAAGAATCACGTGAAATCGCTCGCCGACCTCGCGAAGTGGCTAGCCGCCGGCGGCAAGTTCAAGCTCGCGGCCTCGGCCGAATTCATCGAGCGCAGCGACGCGTTGCCGGCGTTCGAGAAAGCCTATGGGTTCAAGCTTACCGATGCACAGCTTCTGACGCTCGCCGGCGGCAACACTACCGCGACCATCAAAGCGGCCGCGCAAGGGACCTCGGGCGTCAACGCCGCGATGGCGTACGGAACCGATGGTGCGCTCGCTGCCCTCGGCCTCGTGGTGCTGGACGATCCGAAGAACATTCAACCGGTCTATGCACCGACGCCGCTCGTCAGGGAGGCAACGCTCGCCCGCTATCCGCAGATCAAGGAATTGCTCGCGTCCGTCTTCAGGACACTCGACGGCGCGACCCTGCGCGGGCTCAACGCGAAGATCGCGGTCAACGGCGAGGACGCCGGAAAAGTCGCCACCGACTACCTGAGGGCCAAAGGCTTCATCAAGTGACCCGGCGTACGGCGCCGTACGCGGACGACTGTCGGGACCACTGTCGGGACGACTGTCGATGACGACGTGGGTCAGGAACCGCGTGCTCCTGGTGCTGGTGGCGATCGGCGCGGTGGCGGCGGTGGGGCTCGCCTTCCTGACGCATGCACCTAATCGGCTGGCTCCGGGCGTCGGCATTTCGCTCGCAGAGACGGTCGCATCGAGCAGCAGTTGGGTTCGGCTCTGGGCGCTCTTCGCCATCGGCGCGCCTGCATTGCTGCTCGTGGCCGCGATCTTCGTGCGGCCGAGACGCGCAACGCATCTTTGCGTGATCACGTCGGCAATCCTTCTGCTCACCGGATTGGTGTCGCTTGCGGGAATCCACGCGGCGCGGCTCGCGTCGATGGCAGCCGACCTTTCCCCCGGCATGAATCCGGGCATCGAGCGCACTTCGTTCGGTGGCGCGTTCTGGATTCTGTCCGCGCTCTGCTGGCTGACCGCCAGCGACGCCATCGCCCGTCTGGGCCTGAAACCGATCTCGCGGCTGCTTGCAGGATTCATCGTCGTCGCACCGATCGTGGTCTGCGTCGCGATCGGCCTGCTCGACCATCTTTCCCTTTTCGAGGAATACGTCAATCGCGCGCACGCATTCGATGCCGCCCTGCGGCGACACGTGGAGATCGTCGCGGCGAGCGTGTTGCCGAGCCTCGTCATCGGCGTTCCGCTCGGCATTGCCTCGACGCGGGATGGCCGATGGATGAACGCCTTGCGCAGTCCGCTGTTCGCGAGCCTCAACATCGTTCAAACCATTCCGTCGATTGCGCTGTTCGCGCTGCTTCTCGCGCCCCTCGCGCTGCTGGTCACGCACGTGCCGATGCTCGGCCGCCTGGGCGTCGCAGGCGTCGGATTCGCGCCGGCAATCATTGCGCTGACGCTCTACTCGCTGCTGCCGATCGTTCGCAGCACGGCGGCCGGCATCGCCCAGGTGCCACGGCCGGTCATCGACGCCGCGACCGGCATGGGCTTGAGCGCGCGGCAGGTCTTCTGGAAGGTCGAGGCGCCGCTCGCATTGCCGGTGTTCATCGCCGGCCTGCGCATCGCGACGGTGCAGACGATCGGCATGGCGGTCGTCGCGGCACTGATCGGCGCGGGCGGTCTCGGGGCGATCGTGTTCCAGGGATTACTCGGCGGCGCGCTCGACCTCGTGCTGCTCGGCGTGCTGCCGGTCGCCGCGATGGCCGTGGCCGTCGACGCTGTGCTCGCGACCGCGGCTTCGTCGATCGCGCACGGTCTTCGAGAACCGCTCCCCTCAGCGACTGGCACCGGATGATCGAGTCGCAAGCGATCGAGCAGCAGGCGATCGAGCTGCAGGCGGTCTCGAAGAGCTTCGGCGACGTCAAGGCGATCGACGAGCTGTCGCTGTCCATCGGGCGCGGTGAGTTCGTCGTGATCCTGGGGAGCTCGGGCTCGGGCAAGTCGACACTGTTGAGGATGATGAACCGCCTCGTCGAGCACGACAGCGGCCGCATCCTGTTCGCCGGCGAGGAGATTCGCAGCTTCAGGCCCGAGGATCTGCGCCGACGCATGGGATACGCGATCCAGTCGATCGGACTCTTTCCGCATTGGACCGTGGAAAGGAACATCGCCACCGTCCCTTCCCTGCTGAAGTGGCCGAAGCCCCGCATCGAAGCGCGCGTCGCCGAGCTGATGTCGCTGCTGCAGCTCGAGCCGGCGATCTACAGCACCCGCTATCCGCATCAGCTTTCCGGTGGGCAACAGCAACGCGTCGGAGTGGCGCGTGCGCTCGCCGCCGACCCCGAGGTGTTGCTGATGGACGAGCCCTTCGGCGCACTCGACCCGGTGACGCGCGCCGCGCTGCAACGGGAGCTCGCGCGCATTCACGAGGCTTCGGGCAAGACGATCGTCCTCGTCACCCACGACGTCGACGAAGCGCTGGCCCTCGCCACGCGCATCGTCCTCCTCGACAAGGGGCGCATCGTGCAAAGCGGTACGCCACTCGAAATGCTCGCGCAGCCAGCCGACGACTCGGTGATCGCCTTCTTCGGGCGTACCGACGTTGGCATCAGGCTCCTGGGTTTGCGCCGCGTGGGCGAGTACATGCGCCGCGCGAACGGGTACACGCGGCACGGTGTGGACGAAGACATGCGGCACGATTCGAGTGCTGCGGGGAGCGTGCCGGAGAACGGCGACGGTGAGGAGCCGATCCCCGAGTCTCTGACCCTCCGTGACGCGCTGTCGATGTTCGTATCGCGCGGCGTCGATTCCCTCCCTGTTGCCGATGGCGAGGGCCGGCTCGTCGGCCGCCTGGAGTTGCGGGATCTGATTCGTCCGCCGCATTCGATGGAATCGCGATGAATTCACCCGCGCGGCGGAAGTCGATGCGCACACCGGGCCAGGATCGTCTGCTGTGGGCCGTGCTGGTGCTGTTCCTGCTGCTCGTATTCGGCATGCGATGGCTGAAGCCGCTTTTCGCTTCGCTCTTTCCGCAGCTGCAGCGACCGATGTACGAGCAGGACAGCTTCGCGAGCCTCGTTCTCGCGCATCTGCAAATCGTGGCACTGTCGAGCACCGCGGCGGTCGTCGTCGGCGTCTCGGCAGGGATCTTTGTCACGCGCTCCGCCGGACGCGAATTTCGTCCGCTGATCGAGACGCTGGTCACGGCGGGTCAGACCTTTCCGCCCGTCGCCGTGCTGGCGGTGGCGATTCCGCTGATCGGTTTCGGCGAGGTGCCTGCGCTGATCGCACTCGCGCTGTATGGTCTTCTGCCGATCCTGCAAAGTACGCTCGCGGGGCTCGAATCGGTGCCCGCGCCGACCCTGGAAGCGGCCGAGGGGCTTGGCTTGAGCCGCACGCAGCGCGTGCTCGGCGTCGAGCTGGCGCTCGCCGCGCCGGTCATCCTCGCGGGCGTTCGAACCTCCGTTATCATCAACATCGGCACTGCGGCGGTTGCGTCCACGGTCGGCGTCAAGACGCTGGGCCTGCCGATCATCGTCGGCCTGAATGGATTCAACACCGCCTACGTGATCCAGGGCGCAGTGCTGGTCGGCTTGCTGGCGGTGACGGTCGATCTCGCATTCGAGAAGCTGCAGCGCCGGCTCGTCCGCTGGCAGTCCGCATTCTGAAGCTGGCAATCTGCATTCGGAGGGTTCGACAGCGGTCCCCGCAAGATCGATGAAATCGTCATCCGTCATCCTCGCCCTCGACCAGGGCACCACCAGCTCGCGCGCGATCGTGTTCGATCGGCGCGGAATGGCGCTCGGCAGCGCGCAGCAGGAGTTCCGCCAGATCTTTCCGCAACCCGGGTGGGTCGAGCACGACGCGACCGAGATCTGGGCAACACAGTCGGGCGTGATGCACGAAGCGCTCGCCCGCGCCGGCATCTCCGCCCGCGACGTCGCGGCGATCGGCATCACCAACCAGCGCGAGACGACCATCGTGTGGGAGCGCGCGAGCGGACATCCGATCGCTCCGGCGATCGTCTGGCAGGATCGCCGCACGGCGCCGATGTGCGACGCACTGCGCGAGCGTGGCGAAGCGGCGCGCATCGCAGCGAAGACCGGCCTCGTCATCGACGCCTATTTCTCCGGCACCAAGCTCGCGTGGCTGCTCGAGCACGTCCCCGGCGCGCGCGCACGCGCCGAGCGCGGCGAGCTCGCCTTCGGCACCGTCGATAGCTGGCTCGTCTGGCAATTGAGCGGCGGCAGGGTGCACGTCACCGACGCGTCGAACGCGAGCCGCACGCTGCTCTTCGACATCCACACGGGCGATTGGGACGACGATCTCTTACGCATCTTCGGCGTTCCGCGCAGCATGCTTCCCCGGGTCGTCGACTCATCCGGTGTGTGCGCGACGACGACGATTGGTGCCGCGTCGATCCCGATCGCCGGCATTGCCGGCGACCAGCAGGCCGCACTCTTCGGTCAGGCCTGCGTCGAGCCGGGGCTCGCGAAGAACACTTACGGCACCGGCTGCTTCGTGCTGCTCAATACCGGGAAGGTGGCCGTCGCTTCGGCGAACAATCTCGTGACGACGGTCGCGTGGCGCCGCTCGGGTGCGCTCGATTACGCGCTCGAAGGCAGCGTGTTCATCGGCGGCGCGGTCGTCCAGTGGCTGCGCGACGGGCTGCAGATCATCCGCAGCGCAGCGGAAGTCGAGGCGCTCGCCGCGAGCGTCGACGACAACGGCGGCGTCTACTTCGTGCCGGCGTTCACCGGCCTCGGTGCGCCGCACTGGGACGCCTACGCGCGCGGCGCGATGTTCGGCCTCACCCGCGGCTCGACCGCGGGACACATCGCGCGCGCGGCGCTGGAATCGATCGCGTTCCAGAGTGCCGATGTCCTCGATGCGATGCAGAAGGACGCCGGCATCACGCTGACCGAGCTGCGCGTCGACGGCGGCGCCGCGGCGAACGATCTGCTGATGCAGTTCCAGGCCGACATCCTCGGCGTGCCCGTCGTGCGCCCGAAGGTGCTCGAGACGACGGCGCTCGGCGCCGCATACCTCGCCGGGCTCGCCGTCGGCTACTGGCCGGACACGAACGCGATCACGGCGAATCGACTTATTGATCGGCGCTTCGAGCCGCAGATGCCGCGCGATCGCATCCACACGCTGCGCGGCGACTGGAAGAAGGCCGTCGAGCGCGCGAAGGGGTGGGCGTGAGGCGCTGCCTGCCGGCACGTCCGGCTGACCACTAAGCTGGGTCCCGTCTAGCCATGCTGGGACAACTCTTCCCTAAGAATGCGTCGCAGCACCGTTGCGGTAACGGGCGCTTCGCCAACTCCAAGATGGGTGCGCAGTGCTTCATTCAGCAGGGTTTGGTACCCCTTTCCCGTCTTCTCAGAGAGTGCCTTGAAACGCTCGATGACGATGTCGTCCAGGTAGATCGTAATGCGAGTCTTTCCCTCGGAAGGCAAGACAGCGCCACGCTTACCTTTTGAAAAGTCATACTCCTTCTTCATATGCGCGGATTTCCTTCGGTTCCGCCTCTCGGACGGAGATGATGCGAGCGTCATCGCCGCGAAGCGCGTAGACAACGACGTGTAGCTTCCCGAACACGTTCATCCCGATGGAAACGAAACGTTGTTCGCCCTGTGACGAGGAATCTTCGATGGTCAGCGCGAGCGGATCGTTGAGCACTCCGTCGCCCTCGGCGAGGGAAACACCGTGCTTTCGCAGATTAGCCGCCTCTTTCGCCGGATCGAAGGTACTCGGCATACGCGCATTATATGCATAAGATATGCATATTGCAACCGGCCGGCGCCCGCAGTACGGAGTCTAACTTTAGCCGGCGTAGATAGTCTACCGAGGCGCGTCGAAGAATCTAATCGGCCTCGCGCGCAATGCGCGGGACCTTACTTACCGCCGCACTTGAGCTGTTCGATCGATTCCAGCAGACGCTTTGCGTTCCTCGGCGAGCGAAGGAGATGCGACGTTTCTTCGAGTGCGTTGTATTCTTCGAGTGACAGCATGACAACGGGCCGCCCGCGCTGGCGCGTGATCAGCACTGGCTCTCGATCGTCGCTTACCTTATCCATGACCTCGGCCAGGTGCCGCCGGGTGCGGCTGTAGCTGATCGCTTCCATCGTTTCGCTCCAATCCGCTCGTCAGCGAAGCGCCTCCGGCGAAATGACATCGACGGCGTCGGTGATCACCGTATCGACGCCCCACTGAAGTAGTTTGCGTGCGCGGTCGGAATCGTTGACCGTCCACGTCGCGACGCGAAGCCCCGCGGCGTGGAACGCATCGACTCGCGCCTTCGTGAGCAACGTGTGATCGAGGTCGACAGCGATGCACCCGACCGTCTCTACGCGCTCCTCCCAGTCTTTCGGGAGGCGGTCGGCGAGACAGGCGCGCGGCAATTCCGGCGCCGCCTCGCGTGCGGCGTCGAGCGACGTCTCGGAGAACGACGACAGGAGCGGCGCGACCTTCGCGCCTGACCAGAGGGCCTGCGCGTCGAGCGCGACGGCGGCGCCCGTCTCGCGTTCGCGCCCCGGCGTCGGCTTGATCTCGATGTTGAGCGCGACGCCTTGCGCGCGGCAGAACGCAGCCACCGCCGCGAGCGACGGCAGCGGCTCGCCGGCGTAGGCCGGCGAGTGCCAGCTCCCTGCGTCGAGGAGCGCCAGCTCGCGCCACGCGAGCGCGTCGGCGCGACCGCGGCCGTTCGTCGTCCGCTGCAGCGTCGCGTCGTGCAGCAGGAACGCGACGCCGTCGCCGGAGAGCTTGACGTCGATCTCCGCCATCCGATAGCCGTGGCTCGCGCCGAGGCGCAGCGACGCGAGCGTGTTCTCGGGCGCGAGCTTGCCCGCGCCGCGGTGCGCGGCAAGCTTCGGATACGGCCACGGCGCGAGTTTCCTGGTCATCGCATCATCCCTCGATCCTCTATCCCCACTCCCCGATCCTCTTCCCACTCTCCGCATCGAACGCAAACACCCGCGCCGGATCGGCGCGCAGGCTGCACATCGATCCCGCTGTCGGAGCCTGTCCGTGCGGCAGGCGTGCGATCACCGTCCCGCTGCCGTGCGTGACGTGGACGAGCACGTCGGCGCCGAGCTGCTCGACGAGCTCGACCGGTCCGCGTAGCGCGGCATCGCTCTCGCCACAAGGTATCAAATGCTCGGGACGGATGCCGATCGTCACCGGGCGCCCGGCCGCGAGCGTCGCCGACGCGAGCGGCGCGTGGCCGCCGTGCTCGAGTGCGACGCTGCCGTTCCCGGTGGCTCTGCCGGGCATGAAGTTCATCGCCGGCGAGCCGATGAAGCCGGCGACGAACACCGTCTGCGGATTCTCGTAGACCTCCATCGGCGTGCCGATCTGCTCGGCGCGGCCCGCGTTCATCACGATCATCCGCTGCGCGAGCGTCATCGCCTCGACCTGGTCGTGGGTGACGTAGAGGCTCGTCGTCGCGAGCCTCTTGTGCAGCTTCTGGATCTCGAAGCGCATCTGCACGCGAAGCTTGGCGTCGAGATTGGAAAGCGGCTCGTCGAACAGGAACACCGCCGGCTCGCGCACGATCGCGCGGCCCATCGCGACGCGCTGCCGCTGGCCGCCCGAGAGCTGACGCGGAGTACGCTTCAGGAGCGGCGCGAGCTCGAGAATCTCCGCCGCCTTCTGCACCTTGCTCTCGATGTCCATCTTCGAGAGATGCCGCAGCTTCAGGCCGTACGCCATGTTGTCGTAGACGCTCATGTGCGGGTAGAGCGCGTAGTTCTGGAACACCATCGCGATGTCGCGGTCCTTCGGCTCGAGGTCGTTGACGACGCGCGGACCGATCGCGATCTCGCCCGACGAGATCACCTCGAGACCCGCGACCATCCGGAGCAGCGTCGACTTGCCGCAGCCCGACGGTCCGACGATGACGACGAATTCACCGTCGGCCACCTCGACGTCGATGCCGTGAATGACCTCGACGTCGCCGTAGCGCTTGGTGACCTGCCGGAACGCGACGCTCGCCATCCTCTCCTCACTTCTCCGAATCGACCAGGCCCTTCACGAACCAGCGCTGCATCGCGAGGATCACCGCCGCGGGAGGCAGCAACGCGAGCATCGCGGTCGCCATCACGAGCTGCCATTCGACCAGCGTGTCGCCGCCGGCGACCATCCGCTTGATGCCGATCACCACCGTGTACATGTCCTCGCGCGTGGTGACGAGGAGCGGCCACAGGTACTGGTTCCAGCCGTAGATGAACATGATGACGAAGAGCGCCGCGATGCTCGTGCGCGACAGCGGCAGCAGCACGTCGGCGAAGAAGCGCATCGGGCCGGCGCCGTCGATCCGCGCGGCTTCCGCAAGCTCGTCGGGAACGGTCAGGAAGAACTGGCGAAAGAGGAATGTCGCCGTCGCCGACGCGATCAATGGCAGCGTGAGGCCCGCGTACGTGTCGACCATGCCGAGCTCGGCCACCACCTTGTAGGTCGGCATGATTCGCACCTCGACCGGCAGCATCAGCGTGACGAAGATGAGCCAGAAGCAGGTGCGCCGCAGCGGGAAGCGGAAATAGACGATCGCGAACGCCGACAGCATCGAGATTGCGATCTTGCCGATCGCGATGGAGAGCGCCATCACCAGGCTGTTCCACAGCATGCGCTCGACCGGCGCCTTCGCCGCGGTCGCGCTGCCGTGCGCCAGCACGCCGAGGTAGTTCTCGACGAAGTGGGTGCCGGGGACCATCTGCATCGGCACCGACGTCACCTGGTCGAAGGAGAGCGTCGACGCGACGAAGCAGACGTAGAGCGGCAGCGCGACGATCGCGACGCCCACGATCAGCACGAGGTGCGAGACGAGCGTTCCGATCGGGCGGCGTTCGACCATCGCGTCAGTACTGCACCTTCCGCTCGATGAAGCGGAACTGGATCACGGTGAGCGCGATCACGATCGCCATCAGCACCACCGACTGCGCGGCCGAGCCGTTGAGGTCGAGCGCCTGCACGCCGTCCTGGTACACCTTGAACACGAGGATCGAGGTCGCCTGCACCGGCCCTCCCGACGTCGCCGCGTCGACGATCGCGAACGTATCGAAGAATGCATAGACGACGTTGATGACGAGCAGGAAGAAGGTCGTCGGCGTGAGGAGCGGAAACGCGATCGTCCAGAACCGCCGTGCCGGCCCGGCGCCGTCGATCGCCGCGGCCTCGATCAGCGATTTCGGGATCGACTGCAGCCCGGCGAGGAAGAAGAGGAAGTTGTAGCTGATCTGCTTCCACACTGCGGCGATGACGATCAGCGTCAGCGCCTGCCCTGCGTTCAGCACGTAATCCCAGTGATAGCCGAGCTTCGCCAGGAAATGTGTGATCACGCCGAGCGTCGGGTTGAGCAGGAACACCCACAACACCGCCGCGACCGCGGCGGCAACCGCGTACGGAAGCGTGAGCAGCGTCTTGTAGAACTTCGCTCCGCGGACGATGCGGTCGGCGAACGCCGCGAGGAGCAGCGCGAGTGCCAGCCCGATCACGGCGACGAGCACCGAGAACACCGCAGTCACCTTGAACGACGCGAGGTACTGCGGGTTGGTGAACAGGTCGCGGAAGTTATCGAACCAGACGAACTGCGTCTTCGACGCGAACGCGTCCTGGATCAGCAGCGATTGGTAGAGCGCCTGGCTCGCCGGCCAGAAGAAGAACACCAGCGTGATGATGAGCTGCGGCGCAACCAGCGCGTACGGAAGCCACGACGAGCGGAAGACGACGCGCTTCTCCATGGGGTCAGGTCTTGCCTTTTGCCTCGGCCGGGGTCAGGTCTTGCCTTT
>DASVGI010000115.1:0-25178 GCA_036379595.1 Casimicrobiaceae bacterium
GGCCCCCCATCAGGTTACCGAGTACTCCATCGAGCAGTCCCATTGGTCCTCCGCAACACGTTGACGACCCGTCGAGTCTACGCTCCGATCGGCGATCGCGTCATCCGCGACGCGGCCGCGGCGTCGTTTCGCGCTACTGCGATTCCGGCGGTGCCGGAGCGAGGGCGGCACGAAGCTCAGCGACTGCGAGAGTGAGCCGATCGAGGTCGCGACGCAGATCGGCGACCTCGCTGCGGAGCTCGGCGATGTCGTCGTGCCGGGATTCAGAATCGCGGTGCTCGTCCGCGATAGCGCGAGGTGCGACCTGCGGGGGCGCGGCGAGTACGACCTGCGGCGAGATAACGGGTGCGTCGGCGAGGCGCTGCGCCCATCGCGTCTCGCGCGTTCCCGGCGCACGCGGCAGCTCGGTGACGAGCGCGCCTGCCGGGCGCTCGGCGAGCTCGTGCAGGAATCCTTCGACTGCGGACGCATCGGCGAACGCATGCATGCGCTCGCAGTTGACTCTAAGCTCGGCGGCGGTCTGCGGTCCGCGCAAGAGCAGCGCCGCGATAATCGCGACCGACTGTGCCGGGATTGCGAGCACCCGCTCTACGTTGTGGGCGTAGCGCATCACGCGACCGCCGCTCGTCTCGACGATCCATGCGTTCGCGCGCAGGGTGTCGAGCGCCGCCTGCACCTCGGCGTCGGTCACCGACATGACGGGATCGCGGCTCGTCTTCTGATTGCAGCCGGCGACCAGCGCATTCAGCGTCAGCGGGTAGGTATCGGGCACCGTGCGCTGCTTTTCGACGAGCACACCGAGCACGCGCGCTTCGAGACTCGACAGAACGGGAACGGTCATCGTTGGATCGATATGAAGTCCGCCATCAGTGTAGCCGGCGGGCCGTACTGGTATCGTGGCGGCATTTTCCACGACGGCTGTCCTCGCGCCGGCCGATTCTCATGGCTCACTCCTCGGAAGTCACCAACATGGCGCTGTTCTGCGACTTCGAGAACATCGCCCTCGGAGTTCGTGACGCGCACTACGACAAGTTCGACATCGGCAAGGTGCTCGAGCGCCTCCTCCTCAAGGGGAGCATCGTCGTCAAGAAGGCGTACTGCGACTGGGAGCGCTACAAGGCGTTCAAGGCGCCGATGCACGAGGCGTCGTTCGAGCTGATCGAGATTCCGCACGTGCGCCAGTCCGGAAAGAACTCGGCCGACATCCGGATGGTCGTCGATGCGCTCGACCTTTGCTACACGAAGGCGCACGTCGACACCTTCGTCATCATCAGCGGCGATTCCGATTTCTCGCCGCTGGTGTCGAAGCTGCGCGAGAACGCGAAGTCGGTCATCGGTGTCGGCGTCAAGAACTCGACGTCCGATCTGTTGATCGCGAACTGCGACGAGTTCATCTACTACGACGACCTCGTGCGCGAGAAGAAGAAGACGTCGACGCGCCGCACGGCGCCGCGCGAGACCGCGACGCGATCGCGCGCCGGAGGGCGCAAGGCGGCACCTGCCGCGGTCGGGGCCACACCCGGCGCAGTTGAGGCCGCATCGGCCGCAGTCGAGGCAGCATCCGCTGCGCTGGTGCAGGCGGCAGCTCCTTCCGCGGCGACCGCCGCGGCACCGGCCCCGGGTGGCGACGCGGCGAACGACGGTGCGCCCGACGAAGCGGGCCGCCGCGACGATGCTGTCGATCTCGTCGTCGAGACCGTCGAAGCGCTTCTCTCGGAGCGCGGCGTCGAGGAGAAGATCTGGGGCTCGATGATCAAGCAGGCGCTGCGGCGCCGCAAGCCCGGCTTCAACGAAAGCTATTACGGGTTCCGCTCGTTCAACGCGCTCCTCGAGGAAGCCGCGCGTCGCGGCGAGCTCGCGCTCGACCGCGACGACAAGTCCGGCGGCTACATCGTGCGGCTGGTCGCTGCCGACGACTGACGGGTCACCGGCTGGCGCGTCACGAGTTCGCGCGTCACCGGCTGCTGCTTCGCACTGGCGGTAACCGCAGAAGCGCGTGTTGTGGCTATGGCGTGCAGGTGATCGGCGGTCGCGACGAACGTTCTTCCGCTGCCGAGCGAGACGACCGCAAGCGTCAGCAGTACCGCCAGCGTTCCCGCCCACACGACATCGATCCCGCGATCGCGCCGCGTCCAGCGTCCGCCGGACGCCGAGGAGCGGCGAGCGTTGACGAGCGCGTGGAGCGCCTCGGCCTGAGCAGGCGACATCGGTCTGACCAGATCGTCGTCATCGCGATCGGGGCGCCGCACGAGGCCAAAACCCTCGGTCGGCGGCAGGCGGCGTGCCGTGACTCCCGCGAAGCGCGGGGAAACAGATCGCGAGGACCAGGCTCTAAGTGTGAGCGAATTTTCCATTTTTTACCTCATCCCTTCGTTCGACGACGAAGCGAGTCTATGGGGAGTGGCTCAGAGGGACAATCGATATCCGTTCGGGTAATATGACAATCCTGCTCACATATTGACGACATATTCGATGGCTGGCCCGACTCCGGTGCTTCACATTCCGCCGCTGCAGGCGCTGCGTGCTCTCGAGGCCGTTGCGCGCACCGGCAGCCTGACGCGCGCGGCCGAGACGCTTCACGTCACGCACGGCGCGATCAGCCACCAGCTGAAGGGTCTCGAGGAAGCGCTCGGCGTGACGCTCGTCGAGCGCGCGGGGCGCGGCATGCGGCTGACCGACGAGGGCGAGCGCTTCGCGAGCCGCGTCAGGGTCGCGCTGTCGGAGCTCACCGAAGCGATGCGCGAGCTGACCGAGCGGCGCAATCCGCGCGCATTCCGCGTGACGGTGATGCCGTCGTTCGCCGCGCGCTGGCTGCTGCCGCGAGTCGGGAGATTCATCGCCGCGAACCACGACATCGACCTCGACGTTCGCGCGACGCCGAGCCTCGTCGATTTCCGTCGCGACGATGTCGACGCCGGCATTCGTTACGGCGGCGGCAACTATCCGGGGCTGATCGCCGAGCACCTGATGGACGATGCCTACTTCGCCGCCTGCAGTCCGCGCATCGACGGAGGCGTTCCGGCGCAACCGTCGGACCTCGCGCGCTATACGCTGCTGCGCTGCGAGGATGAATTCTGGGAGCCGTGGTTCCGCGCCGCCGGCCTCGACTGGCCCGAGCCCGCGCGCGGCCCCAGGTACGAGGACGCGTCCTACCTGATGCAGGCGGCCGCCGACCGCCAGGGCATAGCGCTCGCGCGGACTTCGCTGATCGGCAACGATCTCGCGAACGGCGTGCTGGTGCGCGCCTTCCCGATCACCGTGCCGTCACCGCACCGCTATTTCCTCGTCTATCCGCCGCGCCTCTCCGGGTCATCGAAGCTCGAGCGTTTCCGCGAGTGGCTGCACGACGAGATCGCGAAGGACGACAACGCGCCCACCGTCCATCCGCAGCCTGGAAAGCGCATCGCGCGGCGCCTCGCGATCATCGGCACCGCCGAGAGCGCGCACGACGGCGTAGCGTAGACGCCATCGTCGACCAGCGCGTACGGCCCCTCACCGCGCTCGGGAAGGCGGCGGCGCGAGTCCGACGAAAATGATGATGCCGTCACCGCCCGGGTTGAGGACGGCGTCGTTGTCGAATCTCGGCTTCCAGTTGTTGATCGACCAGATGTTGCCCGCCTGGTCGATCACCACGCCGGTCTGACGCATCATCGGGACGAAGCTCGGCGGCTTGCCCGGGCCATAAAGCGGATCGCCGTTGTGCAGCAACACTTCACTGCCGGCCGACGGCACCGTGTAGCCCGTCGCCGGCGAGATGGGATCGCCGACGTTCTTGCCGGGCGGGCAACGACCGCCGGTGCCGCAGAGCTCCGAGAGCCTGCCGGTGAACGTGTTGCCGGTCTCGAGCGGACCGAAGTTCGCGACCCACACGTTGTCGTCGCCATCGATCGCCGTATCCCACGGTCCGTCGATGCCGCCGCCGTCGTAGTGCCCGATCTCGGTGCCGTCGGGCCGCAACGCATAGACCATGCTGTCGCCTTGTGACGCGACCCATGCGTCGCCCTGCGAATCGACCGACAGGCCGCGGAGACCCTGTCCGACGAAATGCCGGAATCGCTGCTGCACCGTCCCGTTCACCAGCGCGTATTTGGCAACGCTGCTGGGAGGCTTGCCGAGGCCGTTCGACACCCACGCCGTTCCGTCGCCCGCGATCGCGACGTCGAACGGGCCGCTGCCGGCTTCCTGCGCGAAGCCCACCGACTTCTGCGGGTTTCCGTGTATGAAGACATAGACGCTGTCGTTGGCGAAGCTCGGGATCCAGATATTTCCGTCGGCGTCCGACTCCAGTCCCTGCGCTCTCACGGGGCCGCCCTGATAACCGTTCGGTTGCGAGACCGGTCCGCCCGACGAATTGAAGCGCAAAATGCTTCCGTTTCCGTCCGGCGAGGGATCGCAGCCGGTGCACGAGCCCCAGCCAAAATTGCCGAACCAGACGAAGCCTTTGGGATCGACGGTGACCCCGAATCCGGTCCCCAGAATGCCTCCGCCGGCGAGCGGCGAAATGGGCGTGCCGTTGCGGCCGTCTGCAGGTTGGCCGTTCGGTTTGAGCACCACGACCGCATTACTCGAGTCGGGCGAGCCCTGTTTGACGTTGTTGGTGACCCAGGCGTCGCCCCGCTGATCGAACGCGAGATTGCCGGGGCCGCCGATCAGCAGGTCGGGCTCGTCGCTGCCGGAATCGTTAACCTTGACCGTGACTGTCCATGCATCTGGCATCGCGATGAGATGGTGGTCGTAGACGTCACTCAGCGATGACAGCGCGTAGATCGCGCCGACATTGCTTCCCGGGTCGCGGGCGAGGTTCGCCAGGGCCTCGACGGTGCTGTGCGGCGGAGAACCGCCCGGCGGAGTGGTTAGCGCGAACAGGCTCTCCGTCACGCCGGGGTCGCCGACACACGCGGCCAGCAGGTTCGCAAGCGATCGCGTCGATTGCAGCGAATTCGTCTGATCCGCATTCGGCGAACTCAGCAACACCTGCGACGAATCACCGGTTCCCGATGCGGCAAGATTGTCGTTCATCGCCGCGGCGATCCGCAGGCCGAAGGCGTTCCCGGAGATCGTGCCGGTCCGGTAGAACTGCGCCATCGAGTAACCCGCCGCGACCGTGGTCAGCTCGTCGATCGTCGCGGAGTTGGGCAGGTCGGGTCCGAGCACGGTCACGAACTCGACACCGCCACCGACGTCTGCGGCGAGATAGAAGATGCTCGAAGAGCTCTTCTTCCGATAGAGAATCGTGAATCGACCGGTCGCGTCGCTGATCGCCTGGCCGACTACCGTGGGTTGCGCGGAAGTCGCCTCGAACAGGGTGACGTCGACATTGGCGAGCGGCGCATTCGACGAAGAGCCGCCCGTTTGAACGACGCCGCTCAGCGTGGTGGCAGCGGCCGCGAATCCGGATGCTGCGAACAGGACCACCACAGCGGCCACCACCAGACGCATGCCCGACACGATGCGTGCGCTCATTCACCTCTCCTCCTTTTGCGCAAGCGGTAAGGGGAGGCAATGATAGTGCGGCCGATGTCGGACCGGAATCCCGGCTGATCGGCCTTCTGTAGGCTACGTGCGCTACGCCTTGCTGTAGATCTCCGCGCCGCTCTCCACGAACTCCGCCGCCTTCGCCTCCATCCCCTTCGCGAGCGCTTCGGATTCGGCAAGTCCCTGCTGCGCCGCGAACTCGCGCACGTCCTGCGTGATCTTCATCGAGCAGAAGTGCGGGCCGCACATCGAGCAGAAGTGCGCGAGCTTGGCGCCGTGCTGCGGCAGGGTCTCGTCGTGGAACTCGCGCGCCTTGTCGGGATCGAGGCCCAGGTTGAATTGGTCCTCCCAGCGGAACTCGAAGCGCGCTTTCGAGAGCGCGTTGTCGCGGATCTGCGCGCCGGGGTGGCCTTTGCCGAGGTCGGCCGCGTGCGCGGCAATCTTGTAGGCGATGATGCCGTCCTTGACGTCGGTCTTGTTCGGCAAGCCGAGGTGCTCCTTCGGCGTCACGTAGCAGAGCATCGCCGTGCCGTACCAGCCGATCATCGCCGCGCCGATCGCGCTCGTGATGTGGTCGTAGCCGGGGGCGATGTCGGTGGTGAGCGGTCCCAGCGTGTAGAACGGTGCCTCGCCGCAGAGCCGGAGCTGCTCGTCCATGTTGTGCTTGATCAGGTGCATCGGCACGTGCCCGGGGCCCTCGATCATCGTCTGCACGTCGTGCTTCCACGCGATCTGCGTCAGCTCGCCGAGCGTCGCGAGCTCGGCCATCTGCGCCTCGTCGTTCGCGTCAAAGCCCGAGCCGGGCCGCAGCCCGTCGCCGAGCGAGAACGCGACGTCGTACGCCTTCATGATCTCGCAGATGTCCTCGAAGTGCGTGTAGAGGAAGCTCTCCTTGTGATGCGCGAGGCACCACTTGGCCATGATCGATCCGCCGCGCGAGACGATGCCGGTCATCCGCTTCGCCGTCATCGGGATGTAGCGCAGGAGCACGCCGGCGTGGATCGTGAAGTAGTCGACGCCCTGCTCGGCCTGCTCGATCAGCGTGTCGCGATACATCTCCCAGGTGAGCTCTTCGGCCTTGCCGTCGACCTTCTCGAGCGCCTGGTAGATCGGTACCGTGCCGATCGGCACCGGCGAGTTGCGGATGATCCACTCGCGCGTCTCGTGGATGTTCTTCCCGGTCGAAAGGTCCATCACCGTGTCGGCGCCCCAGCGCGTCGCCCAGGTCATCTTCTCGACTTCCTCGCCGATCGACGAGCTGACGGCGGAGTTGCCGATGTTGGCGTTGATCTTCACGAGGAAGTTGCGCCCGATGATCATTGGCTCCGTTTCCGGATGGTTGACGTTGCACGGGATGATCGCGCGTCCGCGTGCCACTTCGCTTCGCACGAACTCCGGCGTGATCGCGTCGGGAATCGCGGCGCCGAAGCTCTGGCCCGCGTGCTGGCGCGTGACGATCGCCGGCAGCGTGCGCAGCATCTCGTCGCGCTTCAGGTTCTCGCGGATCGCGATGAACTCCATCTCCGGCGTCACGATGCCGCGGCGCGCGTAGTGCATCTGGCTCACATTGGCGCCTCTCTTCGCGCAGCGCGGCTTGCGATGGAGGTCGAAGCGCAATCCCGCGAGCGCAACGTCGGCGAGGCGCGCGCGCCCGTAGGCCGATGTCGGCCCGTCGAGCTCGATCGTGTCGTCGCGCTCGGCGATCCACGCCGCGCGAAGCGGTGGCAATCCGCGGCGGATGTCGATCTCGGCGGCGGGATCGGTGTACGGCCCCGACGTGTCGTAGACGACGATCGGCGGATTGCGCTCGATCCCCATCGACGCCGGCGTATCGCTCTGTGCGATCTCGCGCATTGGCACGCGCAGGTCGGGCCGCGATCCGGCGACGTGGATCTTGCGCGAAGACGGAAGCGGGGCGATCGCGGCGGCGTCGACCCTGGCGTCGCGGGCAAAGAACTGATCGTTGGCGTTCATCGTGCTCCTCACGAGCGGCGGCGGAAGAGGAGCCGAAAGGCCACGCTTCCCTGCGCCGGCATTATCCGAACAGGTTCCAAGGGTGTCTTCTCACCGACCCGCGCAGCCCCGCGGGAAGGACCCCCAGCGTCGTGCCAAGTTTACGCCATCGACGGCGGACGACAAGCGATCTTCCCTACAGGGAGCTACCCGGCAATGCCGCACTATGGCTGCGGCGGCATCGGCGGGCCGCGGCGCTCCGGAATCCGATCGCTGCGCGCCACCAGCATCAGCACTCCGAGCAGCACGAGCAGGCCCGGGACGATGAAGCGCCAGCCGACCCAGTAGCGGTCGTGCGCGAGCCATGCGATGCCGATCGCGATCAGAAACGGTCCGATGACGATCGAATTCTTGTTGACGCCATCGATCACCAGCACGGCAATTCCCGCAACGACGAATCCCGCCGAGATGATCCAGTCGATGTCCGGGAACAAGCGCAGTTCCCACAGCAACCAACCGAGACCGATGACGATCAGGGTGACCGGGAGCGATGCGTCTCTCATCTACAAGCACTCCGCTGTCGCAGGCGAGTGCTCAGCATAGCAAACGGATGCCTCCCGCGCGTCGCGGCGATGTGCCACGATGACGTTCTGCAGGACGAATCGTTCGTGCAGAACTTTCAATAGGAGGTCGACCATCGCGTCTCCGTTGCTCCCGTTCGTCGTCGCCGGCGTATTCGCGGGTGTTGCGCACGCTGCGTGGGCGGACGATCCGGCCCGCTGTGCGGGAATCGCGGACGATCACGCGCGGCTCGCCTGCTACGACGGGGCATTCGGGCATGGAGCGCCGCCTGCGCACGCGACCGAGCCGGGCAAGCCCGCGCTGCCGGCGGAACACGCCGCCCAGCCGCCTGCGGGGCGCGTCGCCCAGCCGATGGCCGCGCTTGCGATCGCACCCGAACGCTCGATGATCGGCGAGCGCTGGTCGCGCTACGACGCCGCCACCGGCTATCCGTTCCTCATTCGCCTGCACAATTCGAACTACGTGATCCTGCGCCACGCCGATCGCGTGAATCCGACTCCGTCTTCCCCCACGCATCCGTGGACGCAGGCACCCGAGGACATCAATCGCGAGGAGCTCAAGTTCCAGGTGAGCTTCAAGGCGCGCGTCTGGGAGAGCGCCGACCGCGCGTTCGCAACCTGGCTCGGCTACACGCAGCAGAGCAACTGGCAGGTGTTCAACGCGTCGCAGTCGCGTCCGTTCCGCGAGACGGATTACCAGCCCGAGATCATGTTCGTCACGCAGCCCGATCGTCCGCTGATCGGAAGCTGGCGCTGGCAGCTCTTCAACGTCGGCTTCGTGCATCAGTCGAACGGACGCTCCGGCACGCAATCACGGAGCTGGAATCGCGTCTATACGCAATTCGGACTCGAAGACGATCATTTCGGCGATGGCCGGCTGGCGCTCTTCGTTCGGCCGTGGCTGCGCGTTCACGAGCCGGCGTCGAAGGACGACAATCCCGACATCACCGACTACCTCGGCTACGGTGACGTCTCGCTCCTCTGGCGCCGCGGCAACCAGACGCTGACCGTCACCGGGCGCGGCAATCCGCGCACTGGCAAGGGGGCGCTCGAGCTCGAGTGGTCGGCCCCGGCGGTCGGGCCGTTCCGCGTCTACCTGCAGGCGTTCACCGGATACGGTGAGAGCCTCATCGACTACAACTTCCGGCAGACTACGTTCGGCGTCGGCTTCTCGCTGAACGACCTTCTCTAGAAACTCCGATCAATCGGCGGCGGACGCCGCCGGTGTGGCGGCATGCGCGCGCCGCGCGGCGACCCAGGTGCGGAAGCGCTCGAAGTAGACGTAAATCACCGGCGTGATGAAGAGCGTCAGGAGCTGCGAGAACACGAGGCCGCCGACGACGGCGATGCCGAGCGAGCGGCGCGCAGCACCTCCGGCGCCGAGTGCTAACGCGATCGGCAGGCTGCCCATCAAGGCGGCCATCGTCGTCATCATGATCGGCCGGAAGCGCGTGATGCACGCCTGGAAGATCGCTTCTTCCACCGGCTTGCCCTGATTGCGCTGTGCGTCGATCGCGAAGTCGATCATCATGATCGCGTTCTTCTTGACGATGCCGATCAGCATGATGATGCCGACGAACGCGTACATGTCGAGCACCTCGCCGAATAAGAGCAGCGTGACGAGCGCTCCGAGGCCCGCGGTGGGCAGACCCGAGAGGATCGTCACCGGGTGCACGAAGCTCTCGTACAGAATTCCGAGCACGAGATAGATGACGAAGATCGCCATCACCAGCAGCGCGCCCATTCCCTGCAGCGAAGCCTGGAACGCCTGCGCCGACCCCTGGTACGAGCCGTTGATCGATGCCGGCAGCCGCATCGCCGCCGTCGCGCGGTCGATCTCCTCGATCGCCTGCGACAGCGCGACCCCGGGCCGCGTATCGAACGAGATCGTCACCGACGGAAGCTGGCCGAGGTGGGTGATCGCGAGCGGTCCGATTGTCGGCTTCAGCGTCGCGACCGCGTTCAGCGGAACCAGCGCGCCGGTATTCGCGCGCACGTAGAGCATCGACAGCACCGACGGATCGGTCTGGTAGCGCGGCAGGAGCTCCATCACCACCCAATACTGATTGGTCGTGCCGTAGATCGTCGACACCTGGCGCGAGCCGTAGGCGTCGTAGAGCGTGTTCTCGATCGCCTCCGCCGAGACGCCGAGGGCCGACGCCTTGTTGCGGTCGATCTCGACGCTGATCTGCGGTTGCGTGATCTGCAGGTCGGAGGTCACGTCGAGGAGCCCGGGAAGCTTCGCGATCGCCGCCTCGATGCGCGGCGCCCACGCATACAGCTCGGCGCTGTTCGTCCCCTGCAGCGTGTACTGGTACTGGCTTTTGGTAAGCGTGCCGATGCGGATCGCGGGAATGTTCTGCACGTAGGCGCGGATGCCTGGAATCGTCTGCACGTTGGGGCGCAGCTCGCGCACGATCTCGTCGGCCGACGGCCGCTCGTTGCGCGGCTTCAGCGTCACGAACAGGCGGCCGTTGTTGAGCGAGCCGGTCGGACCCCCGGCGCCGGCGAACGTCATCACGTTCTCGACGTACGGGTTCCTGCGGATGATCGCCGAGACCTGCTGCTGCAGGTTCGCCATCGCGTCGAACGAGATGTCCTGCGCGGCTTCGGTGATGACGAAGAGCTGCCCGACGTCGTCGCTCGGCAGGAAGCCCTTCGGCATCTTCGCGAAGAGGAAGCCGGTCGCAACGAACAACGCCGCGAAGACGAGCATCACGAAGCGGCGGTGGCCGAGCGTCCAGTGAAGGCCGCGGCGGTAGCCGGCGAGCATCGCGCTGAAGAAGCGCTCGGAGACCGCGTAGATGTGTCCATGCTTCACCTCGCGGTCGACCTTCAGGATGCGGCTGCACAGGAGCGGCGTCAGCGTCAGCGACACGAAGCCAGAGATCAGCACGGCGACCATGATGGTGACGGCGAATTCGTGCAGCAGGCGCCCGACGATGCCGCCCATGAACATCACCGGGATGAATACCGCGACGAGCGACAGCGTCATCGACACGATCGTGAAGCCGATCTCCTTCGCCCCGGAGAGCGTCGCTTCCATCCGCGATTCGCCCAACTCCATGTGACGAGTGATGTTTTCCAGCATCACGATCGCATCGTCGACGACGAAGCCGACGCACAGCGTCAGCGCCATCAGCGAGATGTTGTCGAGGGAATAGCCGAGCACGTACATCACCGCGAATGTGCCGATGATCGACAGGGGCAGCGCGAGGCTCGGAATCACGGTTGCGCGCACGCTGCGCAGGAAGGCGAAGATCACCAGCACGACGAGCCCGAGGGCGAGCAGCAGCGTGAACTGCACGTCGCGCACCGATTCGCGAATCGACTCGGAGCGGTCGTAGAGCACCGACAGCTTGATCGATGGCGGCAGCGACGCCTGGAACGAAGGCAGGATGTGCTTGACCTGGTCGACGACCTCGATCGTGTTGGTGCCGGGCTGGCGGTAGATCGCGAGCACGACGCCGCGCGTGCCGTTGTACCAGGCGGCGGTCTTGTCGTTCTGCACGCTGTCGAGCACCCGCCCGAGCTGGTCGAGCCGAACGGGCGCGCCGTTGCGGTAGGCGACGATCAGCGGCGCGTAGGCCTTCGCATCGGTGAGCTGCCCGGTCGCCGTCACCGACGTCGCGCGGTGCGGTCCGTACAGCGTGCCGGTCGGCAGATTGACGTTGGCGCTGCCGACCGCCTGCTCGACGTCGGTCAGTGCGATGTTGCGCGAGGCGAGCTTGTTCGGGTCGAGCTGGATGCGGACCGCGTACTCCTGCGAGCCGAACACCAGCACCTGCGACACGCCGCTCACCGTCGAGATCTGCTGCGCGAGGTTGTTCTCGGCGTAGTCGTCGACGGTCGACAGCGGCTGCGTCTCCGACGTGAGTGCCAGCAGGAAGATCGAGAAATCGGATGGATTGACCTTGCGCTGGGTCGGCGGAGCGGGCATCGACGACGGGAGCTGGCGCGCCGCTGCGGCGATCGCCGATTGCACGTCCTGCGCGGCGGCGTCGATGTTGCGGTCGAGCGCGAACTGCAGCACGATCCGCGTGGTGCCGGTGCTCGACGTCGACGTCATCGAGTCGACTCCGGCGATCGTCGAGAACTGCTTCTCGAGCGGAGTTGCGACCGCCGAGGCCATCGTGTCGGGGCTCGCGCCCGGGAGCTGCGCCTCGACCTGAATCGTCGGGAAGTCGACGTTGGGAAGCGCGTTCACCGGGAGCAGCCGGTAACCGACGATGCCGAAAATGAGGATGCCGATCATGATCAGCATCGTCATGACCGGCCGGCGAACGAACAGCGCCGAAATGCTCACGCGCCCTTCGCGCTGTCGATCGTCACCGCAACGCCCGGCGCGAGCCGCAGCTGGCCGGCCGTGACCACGCGCTCGCCGGGAGCGAGGCCCGAGGCGACGACCGCGTCGCCGCTCTCGGTGCGCTCGATCTTCACCTTGCGCAGCGCGGCGTGCCCGTCAGCGCCGACGACGAACACGTACTGACCGTCGGGCCCGTTCTGCACGGCGGTCGACGGCATGACGATCGCGTTCTTCTCCTGCGTCAGCGTCAGCACGACGTTGACGAACTGCCCCGGCCACAGCTCCTTGCCGGTGTTCGGGAATTCGGCCTTGAGCTTGATCGTGCCGGTCGAGACGTCGGTCGTGTTGTCGATGAAGGTGAGCTTTCCCGTCACCGGCGCGCCTGCCTGGTTCGCAACCGCTGCGCTGCCCGAGTTCGGAACCGACGCGGTGACCGCGAGCTCGCCGTCGGCGAGATACCTGCGTACGGCGTCGAGGTTCTGCTCGGGAATCGAGAACGACGCGTAGATCGGGCGCACCTGATTGATCACCACCAGCGCATTGGTGTCGTTGGCCTTCACCAGGTTGCCGCGCTGGATCATGATCTTGCCGGCGTAGCCGGTGATCGGCGCGCGGATCGTGCAGTAGCTGAGCTGGAGCTTGACGCCTTCGATTGCCGCCTGGTCGGCGCGCACCTGGGCCGCGGCGCTCTCCGCATTGGCCTTCACCTGGCCGTAGGCGTCGGGCGAGATGAACTTCTGCGCGAGGAGATCTTTGTAACGCTTCTCCTGCTCGGCGGCATGGTCGAGCACCGCACGATCCTTCACGAGGTTCGCCTGCGCCTGCGCGAGCTGGGCCTCGAACGGACGGCGGTCGATCTCGAACAGCACGGCGCCCTGATGCACCTCGTCGCCCTCGACGAAGCGTACGGCAACGATCTGACCGTCGACGCGCGCCTTGACGGAGACCGTCGTGTAGGGCTCGACGTTGCCGATGGCGTAGAGGCGAACCGGGATGTCGTGTCGCGCCACCGTCGCGACGGTGACCGGCACGGCGGCGGCCTCCTTCGGGACCGCCGCGCGCGAGCCCGAGCGCTGGTGCATCAGCCATCCGCCGAGGCCGATCACCAGTATTGCCAACGCGGCCAGCGTCAGCGTGCGCCGCGCTCGTGTCATGCCGAAAGTCTCCTGGGCGCGGGCCGCATGCAGGGATCGGCTCCACGCATCGATTGCCGGCGCAATCAGTTATGACCGGTCGGGCTCTTCGTTGATTCCGGAGCGGCTGCGTCGGTGAATCTCGTGCAACCGATTGAATTGTATATGAGCCCGATGCCTCGCGCGCGACGGAAACATTCGGAAACAGGCGCCGGTCGGGTCGGAAAACCGGGACGTACCACGTTTTTCACCGGTAACCCCTTTTTCGGCTGGTATAGCGCAGCGTGAAAAACGTGGTACGTCCCGGTTTTCCGACCCGGCGGAGTATCATCGCCTCCCGGCGAATTTCGCCGACGCCGGTGTCGCCGGTGCCGCGCCGCGGGTGTAGTTCAATGGCAGAACGGCAGCTTCCCAAGCTGCATACGAGGGTTCGATTCCCTTCACCCGCTCCAATCGAGGCTCTGCGCCGCCGCTCACGCGGCCGAAGGTCCCTCGTCGTCGATCGGCAGGTAGCGCGACAGCCACAGACCGGCGTCGACCATGCCGTTCGAAGCCTCGTCGATCCACTCGGCGTAGCCCAGCAGCGCGGCGAGCGGTGCCTCGGCTTCCAGCGTGAAGCGCCCGCCGTTCCGCTCGAGGCGTTCGGGTCGCGCGCGGCGTCGATGGAGGTCGCGCTGGACCTGCGGCAGCCAGTCGACATCGCCCGCGAGCAGCAGCGTCATGTACGGCTCGAGCACCGGCGGCCCGAGCGCGTAACGCACCTGCGGCGCGTGCACGACGATCGCCGCCCCGTGGCGGTCGGTGAGCGCATCGATCGCCGGGCGCAGCAGCGCTTCGGTGCGGGCGAGGACGCGCAGCCGGTCGGGCTGCGCGATCAGCAGCACGCCATCCTCGTACGCCGGCGTGCGTCGCCAGATCTCGCGCAGCAGCGAGTCCTGCACGAGCGGGTCGGAGCTGGTGACCGCCTGCTCGATCGGGCATTCCGGATGGAGCAGCAGGGGACCGCGACGAAACGGTGCGCGCACGCCCAGCCGATCGATGAGCTCAAGCGTCATGGACGACCTCCTCGTTCTCGACGGCGATCACGCGCAGCTCGCGGATCGCGCGGTTGGGGAGCGACACCTCGATGCGCGCGCCCGGAGCAGCACCGATCAACGCGCGCGCGACCGGAGCGAAGACCGAGATCTTCGACGCGGCGGCGTCGGCTTCGGCGGGGTGCACGATCTCGATCGTGCGGCGGTTGTTGCCCGGCCACTCGACGTAGGTGACGCGCGAATTCAGCGCAGCGGGTATGTCGCCGCGCAGTGCGGCAGCGGAAGCAAGCAGGTTGGACATCAGTCCCTCCCGGAAACGTGATCGAAGGGATGACCGCGCAGCACGAAATCGTGCCGCCGCGATCAAGCGGTGCGTCTCTCCCCGGCAACCGGGGCGCGCTCAGGAATCGAGTAGAGATTCGGGGCGCGCCGGGTTACCGGGCACGCCCGAGAAAGGCAAGGGTTCCCTGGTCGTAACGATGACGACGAAGGACGTGGAGAGGGGAATTGCGCGCAGCCATGCGCCGAATATATCGCCGATACGCTGCAAATTCAAGCTTCATGACCGGATTCGTCTCACGGCCGCATGTGTCGCGCGGCCGCATACGCTTCACGGGCGCAGGCGTTTCACGGCCGGAGGTATGCCCAGCCTTCCTCCTGTCGCTTCATGATCTCGACGACTCCCGCCGGGACGTAGTTGATGCGGTCGAGCATGTCGGCCTTGGTGAGCTTGTGCCCGCGCATCGTGTTCTGACAGGCCGACACGGTGACGCCGGCGTGAACTGCGTCATCGACGCGATTGCCGACGATCGATTCGGCCTGCAGCATCGAAATGCCGGGCCCGTACGCGACGATCTCGATTTTCACGTTCGAGGCGCCGAGGGCCTGTTGCATGTTGTGCGCGTTGTTGAGCGCGAGGTTCCATTTGGCGGGATCGTTGTCGCTCACCTGTATGACGACGCGGTCCCCGGCACCTGCCGCGAGCGCGATCGGCGCCTGCATTGCAACGAGCGCGATCGAGCCCAGGATCCCGATGAAAGCGGTGCGGCGCCAGAAACTGATCGAGGTCATACGTTCCTCCGGTAGGTAGAATGGCCGTCGCGATGGATTATAGGGAAATGGCCGAATTCGCACTCGCGACCGCCCGCGCGGCGGGCGCTGCGATCCTGCCACATTTTCGCGCGCAGATCGACGTCGACCACAAGGAAGGCGGGCGCGACTACGACCCGGTGACCGCGGCGGACCGCGGTGCCGAGAAAGTGATCCGCGATGCGATCGCGCGCGCGTTCCCCGCCCACGGCATCGAAGGCGAGGAGCTCGGCGTGACGGCGGGCGAAGAACCGCACACCTGGGTCGTCGACCCGATCGACGGCACGCGCAGCTTCATCCTCGGGCAGCTTCACTGGGCCACACTGATCGCGCTGAACGACGGCACGCGACCGCGCGTCGGCGTCGTCCATCAACCCTTCGTCGACGAGTCGTTCGTCGCGTGGGACGGCACTGCGCAATGGCGCCGCGGAAACGAGACGCGGAATCTCGCGACGCGCCGCTGTCCGCGTATCGAGGACGCCTTCGTCGCGACGACCGATCCCCGGCATTTCGTGACGCCGCGCCAGCGTGCCGCCTGGGAAGCCGCGACCGGCGGCGCGCGCATGATCCGCTTCGGCGGCGATTGCTATTGCTACACGCAGCTCGCCATGGGATTGGTCGACGTCGTGATCGAGACCGGCCTCAAGGCCTGGGACCTGCAGGCGCTGATTCCGCTGATCGAGAACGCCGGCGGCGCGATCAGCACGTGGAGCGGCGAATCGTGTCAGCGCGGCGGCGACGTGCTCGCCTGCGGCGATCGCGGGCTCCACGCGGCCATCCTGCGTCGGATCGCCCGATGATCTGGCCCGGGGCTGGTAGAGCGTCGGTGATGGGCGGCAGAGCGCGAGTGCCAGCCCGCCAGTGAAGCTCCTCGTCCTCGGCGGCACGCGCTTCCTCGGGCGCCACGTCGTCGAGGAGGCGCTCTCCCGCGGTCACGCGGTGACGCTGTTCTCGCGCGGGCGCAGCCCGGTGCCGTGGCCGGATCGCGTCGTCGCGCTCGAGGGCGATCGCGATCCGCGGATCGGCCCCGGGCTGACGGCGCTCGCGCAGGTCGACACTGGCGCCTTCGATGCGGTCGTCGACTGCTCGGGCTACGTGCCGCGCGTCGTCGACGCGAGCGCTCGCCTGCTCGCGGAGCGCGCGCGACGCTATCTCTTCGTCTCGTCGGTGTCGGTCTACGCGGATGTATCGCGCCCCGGAGTCGACGAAAGTGGCGCCGTCGCCACGCTCGCGGATCCGTCGACCGAAGAGATCGTTCCCAACTACGGCGCGCTCAAGGCCGCGTGCGAAGCGGTGGTAGCGCGCGTGTACGGACCGCGCACGACGATCGTGCGTCCGGGGCTCATCGTCGGGCCGTTCGATACGACCGATCGCTTCGGCTACTGGGTCGCGCGCTTCGTGCATCCGGAGCTTCTCGGCGATCGCGACGATCGTGCCGTCGTGCCGGCTCCGCCGGAGGCGCCGGTGCAGTTCATCGACGTTCGCGACCTCGCCGCGTTCATCGTCGATGCCGTCGAGCACGACCTCGGCGGCACCTTCAACGCGACGAGCCCGCGCGGTCGCTGGTCGATGGGCGATCTCGTCGCGGCGCTTCGCGACGTCGCGGGTGCCGAGGCTCCGACTCCGGTTTGGCTCGACGAAAAACGATTGATCGCAGCAGGTGTCGAGCCCTGGGTCGCGCTGCCGCTCTGGGTGCCCGCCAGCGAGTCCGACAGCGTCGGCGCGATGGCGATTAGCTGCGCGCGCGCGGAGGCGGCCGGGCTCTCCACGCGCGTCCTCGCCGACACAATTCGCGCGACGGCTGCCTGGCTCGCTGTACGGGACAACGCAGGCGCCTGGCACCACCTGCTCGGCCCCACAGACGAGCGCTCGCTGCTTCTCGCCTGAACGTCGGCTCCCCGCCGGCGTCAAAATGCGTGCCGACATGGACGCGACACGTGCATTTCCGCGCCGATCCTGTTAGAATTAATCGCTTGCAACCGGAACGTAGGTCAGTGCTTACTCCCCTCGGATTCTCGCTTCTGCGCCAGCTTTCGGACGGCGACTTCCACTCGGGCGAGGATCTCGCCGCGACGGTGGGATTGACGCGCGCGCGCGTCTCGCAGCTCCTGAAGCAGGCGGAGACCGCGGGCCTTGCGCTGGAGCGCGTGCGTGGGCGGGGCTACCGCCTGCTCGGCACCCCGGACTTCCTCGATGCCGAGGAAATCCGCAAGGCGCTGCGCGGCTTCGGATTCCAGGTCGCGGCGGCCGATGCCAAGGCGCCGCTGCTGCCTGCCGCCAACGACGACGATCTCGCGCTCCCTTCGGGGACGCCGGCGATCGATCCGCATCCGGCGCTCTCGGTCGAAGTGATCGATCAGGTCGATTCGACGTCGAGCGAGCTGCTTCGCCGCTCGGCGCGTCGCGACATCCACGGCGCGGTGCTCGCCGCCGAGCTGCAGACGGCCGGACGCGGGCGCCGCGGACGTGTGTGGACCGCGGTGGCGGGCGGAAGCCTCACGTTCTCGCTCGGCTGGCGCTTCGAGCAGGGGGCCGGGTTCGTCGCGGGGCTGTCGCTCGCCGTCGGTGTCGCGGTCATCCACGCGCTCGAAGCCGAGCATCTGCCCGGGGTCGAGCTCAAGTGGCCGAACGACCTCATCCACCGGCACCTCAAGGTCGGCGGCATCCTGGTCGAATTGAACGGCGACGCGCTGGGACCGTCGACGGTGGTCGTCGGCGTCGGGCTCAACGTGCGCCTTCCGGTCGCGATCAAGCGCGATATCGCGCAGCCGGTCAGTGATCTAACCGCGGTCGCAGGTCGCGGCGCGCCGCCGATCGATCGCAATCGATTGGTTGCGCGCCTCGTCTCCGAGCTCGCGGGGAGCCTCGCGACCTACGCGCAGCATGGCTTCGCGCCGTTCGCTGCCGAGTGGCAGCGTCGCCACGCGTATCAGGGCAAGCCGGTCAAGCTGCTGTTGCCGGACGGCGAGAGCGTCAAGGGAACCGTTGCCGGTGTCGACAGCACCGGTGCGCTGGTGCTCGCCGACGGCCCGCGCCGCGCGCGTTTTCTCGCCGGCGAAATCTCGCTGCGACGCGCGTAGACTCTCGCCTTTTGCGCAGGCCGGGCCGCGAATCGCGCGACCCTGAATCGGAATGATCGAGCGTCAGGCGCGTGACGTTCTCGTCCTCGACGTCGGAAACAGCCGCTTGAAGTGGGGCCTGCGCGGCCCGCGCGGCTGGGTCGCCCACGGAGCGGTCGACAACCAGGAGATCGCTTCCCTCGCGCTTCGCGACTGGCAGGGACTCGATCGCCCCGCGCGCGTCATCGGGGTCAATGTTGCCGGCGAGGCGGCGCGCGTGCGCGTCGAGGGTCAGGTTTCGCGCTGGCGCCTTCCCGTCGAGTGGCAGCACCCCGGCGCGAGCGGCGGCGGTGTCGTCAACGGCTATCGCGATCCGCGTCAGCTCGGTGCCGATCGGTGGGCAGCGCTTGTCGCCGCGCGCCGGCGCGAGCTCGCACGCAGCGAGACGCGCTCTGCAGTGGTCGTCGCCGCAGGTACCGCAGTCACGATCGATGCGCTCGATGCCGACGGCCGCTTCCGCGGCGGCGTCATCGTGCCCGGCAGCCATCTGATGGTCGAGTCGCTCGCCGAGCGTACCGCGGCGCTGCGCACTTCACGCGGGCACTACGAGGATTTCCCGGCGACGACCGCCGACGCGCTTGCGTCGGGAGCGATCCTCGCGATTTGCGGCGCGATCGAACGAATGCGCGCGCGGCTTCGCACCGGCGATGCACCGGTCGCCTGCTATCTCGTCGGCGGAGGTGCGCGCGAGCTCGAGGTGCACCTGTCGGCTCCCGTCGAGCGCGTGGATAATCTCGTGCTCGAAGGCGTGCTGGTGCTCGCTTCGCAGTCGCGGTGAGAAACCCGGGACGGACCACGTTTTCCGACACAGGGAAAACGTGGTCCGTCCCGGGTTTCGCGGTCGCGGGTTTCGTGGATGCCATGCGTTTCGCTGTCGTTGTCCTCCTCATCGCCAACGCGCTGCTGTTCGCGTATGCGCAACTCGGGCGCACGACCGGACGCGAGCCGGAGCGCCTCGCCGATCAGCTGAACCCTTCGGCGATTCGGTTGCTCACGGCGCGCGACGCGGCAGCGCTCGGGGTCGCCGCAGCGCGTAACGCGCCGCCGCCGCGCAGTGAGTCGGCGCCGGACGCGGCGGCATCGGATGCGGCAGGGTCCGACACAGCGCGGTCGGGCGCAGCGTCGTCGGGCACCGGGGACTCCGGGGCGCCCACGGTGGGTGGCGCTGCGCCGGCCGCGCTACCGACACCGGTGCCCGACCGCACGCCGCCATCACCCGGCGGCGTATCGCGCGCAGCGGGTGGAAGCGCACAGGCCTGTCTCGAATGGGGACCGTTCTCGGATACCGAGCGCGCGCGCGCCGAGACCGATGTTCGCGCGCTGGCGCTCACCGCACCGCCGGCGCGGCGCCCCGTTCATCTCACCGACGCGTGGTGGGTCAACGTCGGCGCGATTGCAGCGCGCGCGAACGCGGACCAGCGTCTTGCGAGCCTGCAGTCGAAGGCGGTCGACGACGTCTCGGTCGTCGACTACGGCGCGTCCAATTTCACCGTCTCGCTCGGGGTCTACCGAACCGAGGCCGCAGCCGCGGCTCGCGCGCATGCCCTTGCGGCACGCGGCGTCACCGATGTCCGCGTCGAGCCGTGGAAGCAGCCGATCACGCTCACGATGCTGGTGGTTCGTGACCCCGCGAAGAGCGTCGTCGCGCAGTTCGCGGCGCTGCAGGCACGTTACGCCGGCACCGAACTGAAGGCGATCGCGTGTCCGGCGCAGCCGTGAGCTGGGCGATCCGCGAAGCGACGACGAGTTCCGACATCGTTTCGGCGCGTACGCTGTTCGAGGAGTACGCGGCGTCGCTCGACGTCGATCTCTGCTTTCAGGATTTCGCGAGCGAGCTTGCGAATCTTCCGGGCGATTACGCCCCGCCGCGGGGCTGCCTGCTGCTGCTGCGCCGGCAGCCGGCGGCGGATGCCGACGCGGGCTGCGTCGCATTGCGACCGATCGGAGCCACCGGGGCGGCGGAACTGAAGCGCCTGTACCTGCGCGAGGAGGCGCGCGGCTCGGGGCTGGGGAGACGGCTCACGCTCGCGGCGATCGAGCGTGCACGCGCGATCGGCTACCGCGAGATCAGGCTCGACACGCTGGCGACGATGACCGCGGCGCAGGCGCTCTATGCGTCGCTCGGCTTCCGGCCGTGTGCGCCGTATTACCGCAATCCGCTGCGCGGAGTCGTCTGGCTCGCACTCGACCTCGTCACGTCTGCTCCCACGGAAGCCCCTCCTTCCGCCAGCCGCTGACCGTGCCCCGGTGATGGTTCTCGTCGAGTGGCCCCTCGAAGCCGTCGAGCACGTTGTAGACCTCCTTGAAGCCCGCCTTCTCGAGCTCGAGGCCGGCAGCGACCGAGCGCTGCCCGCTGCGGCAGATCAGCACGACCGGGCGATTCATGCTCGCGACCTTCTTCACCTGCCCGACGAAATGCGGATTGATCTCCCAGTCGGGGCCCTCGTTCCACGCGACGTGATGGACGCCCGCCGGGTGCCCGACGAACAGGTATTCGATCTCGCTGCGGCAATCGATGAACACCGAATCGGCGTGGTCGCGCAGGAATTCGAAGGCTTCGCGGGGTGCAAGGTGCTTCATAAGGATCGAGGAGCGAGGAGCGAGGATCGTGGACCGAGCGTGGGCGCGCGGCGGCGTCGATGGCGAATGCTAAGATCGACGAGACCAATCGAAGCGGCCTTACCAGACTTCTTTACCAGTCTTCGCCCGTCGATTCGCCCGATGCAAGCCGATCATACCGCCGAACTCACCCGCCTGCTCACCGAGCGAATCCTCGTTCTCGACGGGGCGTGGGGGACGATGATCCAGCAGCAGCACCTCACCGAGGCCGACTTCCGCGGCCCGGCGGCGTGCGGTCTGCACGGCCATCACGGTGACCTGAAGGGCGACAACGACCTCCTGGCGCTCACGCGCCCCGACGTCGTCGCGGGCATTCACGACGCCTACTTCGAGGCGGGCGCCGACATCACCGAGACGAACACGTTCAACGCGACGTCGATCGCGCAGGCCGACTACGGCCTCCAATCGCGCGTACGCGAGATCAACCTCGCCGCCGCGCGGATCGCACGTGCGCGCGCCGATCACTGGTCCGCGCGCACGCCGGACAAGCCTCGCTTTGTGGCCGGCTCGCTCGGTCCGACCAATCGTACCGCGTCGATCTCGCCGAAGGTCGACGACCCGGGCGCGCGCAACGTGAGCTGGGACGAGCTCCGCGTCGCCTATTCCGAGGCCGCGGACGCGCTGATCGAGGGCTGCGTCGACATCCTGCTCGTCGAGACGGTGTTCGACACGCTGAATGCCAAGGCGGCGCTGTTCGCGATCGAGGACGCGTTCGACCGCCACGGCGGCCGGCTGCCGGTGATCGTATCGGGCACCGTCACCGACGCGTCGGGACGCACGCTTTCCGGACAGACTCCGGAAGCGTTCTGGAACTCGGTGCGGCACGCGCGACCGCTCGCGGTCGGGTTGAACTGTGCGCTCGGTGCCGCGCTGATGCGCCCCTACATCGAGGAACTCGCGCGCATCGCCGATACGTTCATCTGCTGCTACCCGAACGCCGGCCTGCCGAACCCGATGTCCGACACCGGCTACGACGAGACGCCCGAGATGACGTCGCGCCTCCTCGGCGAGTTCGCGCGCTCGGGGCTCGTCAACCTCGTCGGCGGCTGCTGCGGGACCACCCCCGCGCATATCCGCGCGATCGCCGCCGCGGTGGCCGGCGTCGCGCCGCGGCGCCTGCACGACCAGGAAACGGAGCGCCTCGTTGCCTGAAGCGCGCGCGCTGCGCCTTGCCGGCCTCGAGCCGCTGACGATCGCCGACGATTCGCTGTTCGTCAACGTCGGCGAGCGCACCAACGTCACCGGATCGCGCGCGTTCGCGAGACTGATTCTCGCCGGCGACTACGCCGCGGCGGTCGACGTCGCACGCCAGCAGGTTGCCAATGGCGCGCAGATCATCGACGTCAACATGGACGAGGCGATGCTCGATTCGAAAGCGGCGATGGTCCGCTTCCTGAATCTGATCGCCGCGGAGCCCGACATCGCCCGCGTGCCGGTGATGATCGATTCGTCGAAGTGGGAGGTGCTCGAAGCGGGCTTGAAGTGCGTGCAAGGGAAGGCAGTCGTGAATTCGATCTCGCTCAAGGAAGGCGAAGACGAATTCCTGCGCCAGGCGAAGCTCGTCCGGCGCTACGGCGCCGCGGCGGTCGTGATGGCCTTCGACGAGCAGGGCCAGGCCGACACCTTCGAGCGGCGCATCGAGATCGCCAGGCGCGCCTACGACCTTCTCGTCGAGCGCCTCCGCTTCCCGCCCGAAGACATCATCCTCGACCCCAACGTGTTCCCGATCGCCACCGGCATCGACGAGCACGCGACCTACGGCATCGATTTCATCCGCGCGACGCGGTGGATCCGCGAGCACCTGCCGCATGCGAAGGTGTCCGGAGGCATCTCCAACGTGAGCTTCAGCTTTCGCGGCAACGACGCCGTCCGCGAAGCGATCCACACGGTGTTCCTCTATCACGCGATCCGCGCCGGGCTCACGATGGGCATCGTCAATGCGGGGCAGCTCGGTGTCTACGACGAGCTCGACCCGACGCTGCGCACGCTCGTCGAGGACGTCGCGCTGAACCGGGCGCCGGCCGACGGCGGCAACGCGACCGAGAAGCTCGTCGCGTTCGCGGAGTCGTACAAGTCAAAGGGCCGCAGCATCGAGGAGGACCTCGCCTGGCGCAGTGGCAGCGTCGAGGAGCGATTGACGCATGCGCTCGTCAAGGGCATCACGACCTGGGTCGTCGAGGACACCGAGCAGGCGCGCGTCGCGGTGGCCGCGCGCGGCGGGCGCACGATCGAGGTGATCGAGGGTCCGCTGATGGCGGGGATGAACGTCGTCGGTGACCTCTTCGGCTCGGGGAAGATGTTCCTGCCGCAGGTCGTGAAGAGCGCGCGGGTGATGAAGCAGGCGGTCGCGCACCTCATCCCGTTCATCGAGGCGGAGAAAGCGAAATCGGGTGGTGATGTGCGCTCGAAAGGCCTCGTCGTCACGGCGACGGTCAAGGGCGACGTCCACGACATCGGCAAGAACATCGTCGGCGTGGTCCTTCAATGCAACAACTTCGAGGTCATCGACCTCGGCGTGATGGTGCCGGCGCAGAAGATCTTCGCGACCGCGCGCGAGCGCCACGCCGACGCGATCGGCCTCTCGGGGCTCATCACGCCGTCGCTCGAAGAGATGGCGCACGTCGCGACCGAGATGGAGCGCGAGGGCTTCACGGTGCCGCTCCTGATCGGCGGCGCGACGACGTCGCGCGTGCACACGGCAGTGAAGATCGCGCCGCACTATACGCGCGGACCGACCGTGTACGTTCCCGACGCTTCGCGCGCAGTCGGCGTCGTGACGAGTCTCCTGTCGGTCGAGCAGCGCGAGCGCTATGTCGCCGAGGTCGCCGAGGATTACGCGAAGATCCGCGCTCAGCACGCGGCGAAGCGCGGCCCGAAGCTCGTCACGCTCGCCGCCGCGCGCGCGAATGCGTTCGCTGGCGATTGGGCCGCGTACGTGCCTACAGTGCCGACGTTCCTCGGCCGGCGACTCATTGCCGGCGTCGATCTCGCGAAGATCGCCGAGGTGATCGACTGGGGCCCGTTCTTCCAGGCCTGGGAGCTCTCGGGGCCGTATCCGGAGATCCTCGACGACCCGGTCGTCGGCGAAGCAGCGCGCAACCTCCTCGCAGAAGGCAAGGCGATGCTCGCACGCATCGTCGGCGAGCGCTGGCTCGCGGCCAATAGCGTCGTCGGGTTGTGGCCCGCGAATGCGGTCGGCGACGACATCGTGCTGTGGACCGACGAAGCGCGCAGCGAGCCGCTCCTCACGTGGCGCAATCTCCGCCAGCAGAACGAGCGCCCACCCGGCAAGCCCAATTACTGCCTCGCGGACTTCGTCGCACCGGTGGCGTCGGGCGTGCGCGACTACGTCGGCGCGTTCGCGGTCACCACCGGCGCGGCGGTCGATGCTCGCGTCGCCGCGTACAAAGCCGCCAACGACGATTACTCGGCGCTGATGCTGAAGTCGCTCGCCGACCGGCTTGCCGAGGCGTTCGCCGAATGGATGCACCGGCGCGTGCGCACGGAGCTATGGGGTTACGCGCGCGATGAAGCGCTCGACAACGACGCGCTGATTCGCGAGGAGTACCGCGGCATCCGACCGGCGCCGGGATATCCGGCGTGCCCCGACCACGCCGTCAAGGAGGCGCTCTTCGACGTGCTCGGCGCGACTGAGGCGGGGATGCAGGTCACCGACCATTACGCGATGCTGCCTGCCGCGTCGGTCGCGGGCTTCTACCTCGCGCATCCCGGCTCGCGCTATTTCGCCGTCGGGAAGATCGGTGCGGACCAGCTCGAAGACTTCGCCGCGCGCAGCGGCATCGACGTCGAGCTCGCGCGCCGGCGCCTCGCCCCGAACCTATAGGCGGGGTCAGGTCTTGGCTTTTTCC
>DASVGI010000116.1:0-12151 GCA_036379595.1 Casimicrobiaceae bacterium
CGCGAGAAGTTCAAGGCGGCGATGACGCGCATCGGCCTCGGTTCGGCGCGCTCGGGCATTGCGCACGGTCTCGAGCAGGCGCTCGAGGTCCAGGCGCAGATCGGCTTTCCCGCGGTGATCAGGCCGTCGTTCACGCTCGGCGGCACCGGCGGCGGCATCGCCTACAACAAGGACGAGTTCGTCGACATGTGCAAGCGCGGGCTCGCGCTGTCGCCGACACATGAGCTCCTGATCGAGGAGTCGCTGCTCGGCTGGAAAGAGTTCGAGATGGAGGTGGTGCGCGACCGCAAGGACAACTGCATCATCGTCTGCTCGATCGAGAACGTCGATCCGATGGGGGTGCATACCGGCGATTCGATCACCGTCGCGCCGGCGCAGACGCTGACCGACAAGGAATACCAGATCATGCGCGACGCGTCGATCGCGGTGCTGCGCGAGGTCGGCGTCGATACCGGGGGCTCGAACGTGCAGTTCGCGATCGATCCCGCCGACGGGCGGATGATCGTGATCGAGATGAATCCTCGCGTGTCGCGAAGCTCCGCGCTCGCGTCGAAGGCAACCGGCTTTCCGATCGCGAAGATCGCCGCCAAGCTCGCCGTCGGCTATACGCTGGACGAGCTCGCGAACGACATCACCGGCACGCACGGTGACCATTTCATGCCGGCATCGTTCGAGCCGACGATCGACTACGTCGTCACCAAGGTGCCGCGCTTCGCGTTCGAGAAATTCCGGCAGGCCGACGATCGGCTCACCACGCAGATGAAGTCGGTCGGCGAGGTGATGGCGATCGGGCGCACGTTCAAGGAATCGCTGCAGAAGGCGCTGCGCGGCCTCGAAGTCGGGGTCGACGGTTTCAACCTGAAGACGGTCGATCCCGACACGATCGCCGACGAGCTCGCCTATCCGCGGGGCGAGCGGCTGTGGTACGTCGCCGACGCGTTCGGCATCGGCATGAGCGTCGACGAGCTCCACGCGCACACGAAGATCGACCCGTGGTTCCTCGCGCAGATCAAGGAGATCGTCGATGCCGAGCTCGAGCTCGAGAAGCGCAGCCTCGACTCGCTCTCCGCGACCGAGGTGCGCGAGCTGAAGCGGATGGGCTTCGCCGACCGGCGCATCGCCCATCTTTGCAAGGTGCACGAGTCGGAAGTGCGCGCGCGGCGTCATCTGCTCGGCATCCATCCGGTGTACAAGCGCGTCGACACCTGCGCGGCCGAGTTCGCGACGCGCACCGCGTACATGTACTCGACCTACGAGGACGAGTGCGAAGCGCTGCCGACCGACCGGCGCAAGATCATCGTGCTGGGCGGCGGGCCGAACCGCATCGGGCAGGGCATCGAGTTCGACTACTGCTGCGTGCACGCGGCGATGGCGCTGCGGGAGGACGGCTACGAGACCATCATGGTCAACTGCAACCCGGAGACCGTCTCGACCGATTACGACACGTCGGATCGCCTCTACTTCGAGCCGTTGACGCTCGAAGACGTGCTTGAGATCGTCCGTGTCGAGAAGCCGACCGGGGTGATCGTCCAGTACGGCGGTCAGACGCCGCTGAAGCTCGCGCGCGATCTCGCGGCGAACGGCGTGCCGATCATCGGCACGACGCCCGACATGATCGACATGGCCGAGGACCGCGAGCGCTTCCAGCAGATGCTGCGCCGTGCGGGGCTGCGCCAGCCGCCCAATCGCACCGCGCGCACCGAGGCGGCCGCGCTCGCCGCCGCGGAGGAGATCGGCTATCCGCTGGTGGTGCGCCCGTCGTACGTGCTCGGCGGACGCGCGATGGAGATCGTCCACGAGCCGCGCGACCTCGAGCGCTACATGAACGAGGCGGTCAAGGTTTCGAACGACAGCCCGGTGCTGCTCGATCGCTTCCTGAACGACGCGATCGAGGTCGACGTCGACGCGGTCTGCGACGGCAGCGAGGTGATCATCGGCGGGATCATGGAGCACATCGAGCAGGCGGGCGTGCATTCGGGCGACTCGGCGTGCTCGCTGCCGCCGTATTCGCTCTCCGTCGCGCTGCAGGACGAGCTGCGGCGCCAGACTCGCGTCATGGCGAAGGAGCTCGCCGTGGTCGGGCTCATGAACATCCAGTTCGCGATCCAGAACGATCGCGACGAAGGCCCGCTCGTCTACGTGCTCGAAGTGAATCCGCGCGCCTCGCGCACGGTGCCGTTCGTCTCCAAGGCAACCGGGCGGCCGCTCGCGAAGATCGCGGCGCGCTGCATGGTCGGCAAGACGCTGCGCGAGCAGGGTGTGGCCGGCGAGGTCATTCCCGGCTACTTCTCGGTCAAGGAGGCGGTGTTCCCGTTCATCAAGTTCCGGGGCGTCGACACGATCCTGGGGCCCGAGATGAAATCGACCGGCGAGGTGATGGGCGTCGGCGAAACCTTCGCCGAGGCTTTCCTCAAGAGCCAGCTCGGCGCCGGGGTGAAGCTGCCGCAGAAGGGGAACGTGTTCATCAGCTTGCGCAACAGCGACAAGCCGCGGGCGATCGAGATCGCACGCCAGCTCGTCGCACTGGGCTTCAATCTCGTCGCGACGCGCGGCACCGCCGCCGCGCTGACCGCGGCGGGCGTACCGGTCGTGGCCGTCAACAAGGTGGCCGAGGGCCGCCCGCACGTCGTCGACATGCTGAAGAACGACGAGATCGCGCTCGTCATCAACACGGTCGAAGAGAAGCGAAGTGCGATCCACGACAGCTATGCGATCCGGCGCGTCGCCCTCACCGACCAGGTGCCGACCTACACGACGCTTGCCGGCGCGCGCGCGGCGGCGACCGGCATGGCGCACCTCAAAGACCTCGTCCCGTGGTCGATCCAGGCGCTGCACGCCGCGCTCTGACGCGGGCGCTCTGACGCGGGCGCTCTGACGCGGGTTTGCCTGGCCGGGCGAATCGCGTACACTTAAAGCGCCGGCCGGATGCGGTCCCCGCCTCCGGTCGTTCGCGTTTCTGGTGGCGTGCAATGGCCAAGATACCGATGACGATCCGCGGAGCCGAGCAGCTCAAGGCCGAGCTGCAGCGGTTACGGACGATCGAGCGCCCGGCGGTGATCCAGGCGCTCGCCGATGCGCGCTCGCACGGCGACCTGTCGGAGAACGCCGACTACGACGCCGCGAAGGAGCGACAGGGATTCATCGAGGGCCGGATTTCCGACGTGGAGTCGAGGCTCGCGAACGCGCAGGTGATCGATCCCCGCTCGATCGATGCCGACGGGCGCGTCGTGTTCGGTGCCACCGTCGAGGTCGAGGACCTCGACAGCGGCGAGCGCAGCGCGTATCAGATCGTCGGCGACGACGAAGCCGACATCCGCGACGGCAAGATCTCGGTGAGCTCTCCGATCGCCCGCGCACTGATCGGCAAGACCGAGGGCGATACCGCCGAGGTGCAGGCACCGGGCGGCGTTCGCAATTACGAGGTGCTCGCGGTTCGGTACATGTAGCCGGAGCGATTGGCTGAGCCGCGAGAACTATCTTGCGTTCCGCCGTTACCTCGAACTTCCGCTGGTGACGGCCGATCTCTCGTACGGCGATGCTTTCGAGCTTCCGGACGATGCCGCCGAAATCCTGATTGGGCTGCGCGGCGCTCGCGCCGTAGCATCCTCACCCCGTCCCGGCGTATCAGCCGCGCCGTCGCCGGCGGAGCGCGGCACGCGCAACACCCGCCGGCGCACGCGGTCCGGATGCACCGCTCCGCGGGCGTGCGGGGCGAGTGGTCTCGGACGCCGCGGCAGGCTCGGGTTTCTTTTTCCGGGCGATCGCGCTCGGGGCGGCGGGCTCGGTTTTCCTCCGACGCGCGGCTCGGGTCTTCGCGGGAGCCTCGCCCTCGCTGCGCTCGCGCCAGACGATCAGCAGCTTACCGAGCTGCTGGACGGGCGCGCAGCCGAGCTCGGCGCAAACGCGCTCGAGGAGCTTCGAGCGCTCGTCCCGGTCGTCGCCGAGGACGCGCAGCTTGATGAGCTCGTGTGCTTTCAACGCCACGTCGATCTCGCGCACCACCGCTGGCGTGAGGCCGTGATGACCGATCGCGACCACCGGGCGCAGGTGATGCGCCTGCGCGCGGAGCTCACGGCGTCGGGCGGGCGTTAGCGGATCCATGCGGGAATTCTAGCCCGGCGGTTCGCGGCGCCGAACCGGAGCGCTCCGGATGCTAGGATGCCCGCCCTTCGTTCAACGAGGCGAGGCCGATGGCCGGGCCCCTCAACCCATCGGACAGGAAGCATCGGTTCAACAAGGCGTGGATGCACGAGCACGTCACCGATCCGTACGTGCGCGAAGCGCAGCGCCGTGGATATCGCTCGCGGGCGGCGTTCAAGCTGCTCGAGCTCGACCAGCGCGATCACTTGCTGCGCCCCGGCATGTCGGTCGTCGATCTCGGCGCCGCGCCCGGAAGCTGGTCGCAGGTCCTGCACGAGCGCCTGGGTCCGAAGGGCCGCATCGTCGCGGTCGATCTCCTGCCGATGACGCCGATCGCGGGCGTCGAGTTCGTACAGGCCGACTTCTCGACGGACGAGGGCCTTGCGGCCGTCGAAACAGCGCTCGGCGGGGTCGCAGCCGATCTTGTGCTTTCCGATCTCTCCCCCAATCTTTCGGGAATCGACGTCGTCGATCAGGCGAGGAGCGTGCACCTCGCCGATCTGGCGCTCGAGTTCGCGCGGGTGCACGTGCGCGCGGGGGGCGACCTGGTGGTCAAAGTGTTTCAGGGCTCGGGGCTCGCAGAGTTCCAGCGCGCGGTCCAGACGCGTTTCGCGAAGACGTGGCTGCGAAAGCCCCGCGCGTCGCGCGATCGCAGCCGCGAGCATTACGTCGTGGCGCGGGGCCGCCGTCCCGATTGAGGCGCGCCGACGCCGGGCGCGATGGTTCGCCAGCGGTCGTGCTGTCGCCTGGCGGAGACAGCGAAGCGAGTCGTTCCCGTACGTGGGACCGCGTCGACGTACGGGGCCCCGTCGGTGCGCGGGAATCAGGCACGATTGCTGCGTTCCACGCCAGGCACGCTTCGCGATAAGCGGTAAAATGCCACATGTAGCAGTGGGTAACGAAACGCGCTCCAGCACGATGCCGGCGAAGCCGGCGGGAGAGCCGGGCGCGGGGAGCAACGCTTGAACAATCTCTTGAAGAACATCGGTGTCTGGCTGGTCATCGGCCTCGTGGTCCTGACCGTCGTCAAGCAGTTCGATTCGCGCCAGGTCGCGAAGGACACCGTCGCCTATTCCGAGTTCATGCAATCGGCGCGCGAAGGCCGCGTCGAATCGGCGACCGTCGACGGACGCACGATCAAGTGGGTATCGGCCGACAAGAAGCACTACATCACCTACAGCCCCGGTGACATCTGGATGGTCGGCGACCTGATCAAGGACGGCGTCAAGGTCGAGGCCAAGCCCGAGGAAGAGCAGAGCTTCCTCGCGCAGATCTTCATCTCGTGGTTCCCGATGCTGCTCTTGATCGCCGTGTGGATCTTCTTCATGCGGCAGATGCAGGGCGGCGGTCGCGGCGGCGCGTTTTCGTTCGGCAAGAGCAAGGCGCGCATGCTCGACGAATCGAACAACACCGTCACCTTTGCCGACGTCGCCGGTTGCGACGAGGCGAAGGAGGAAGTGTCCGAGCTCGTCGAGTTCCTGCGCGACCCGTCGAAGTTCCAGAAACTCGGCGGCAAGATCCCGCGCGGCGTGCTGATGGTCGGCCCGCCCGGTACCGGCAAGACGCTGCTCGCCAAGGCGATCGCCGGCGAGGCGAAGGTCCCGTTCTTCTCGATCTCGGGCTCCGATTTCGTCGAGATGTTCGTCGGCGTCGGCGCCGCGCGTGTGCGCGACATGTTCGAGCAGGCGAAGAAGAACGCGCCGTGCATCGTGTTCATCGACGAGATCGACGCCGTCGGCCGCCAGCGCGGTGCAGGGCTCGGCGGCGGCAACGACGAGCGCGAGCAGACGCTGAATCATCTGCTGGTCGAGATGGACGGCTTCGAAGGGAGCGCCGGCGTCATCGTCATTGCCGCGACGAACCGGCCCGACGTGCTCGATCCGGCGCTGTTGCGCCCGGGCCGCTTCGACCGCCAGGTCGTCGTGCCGCTTCCTGACATCCGCGGGCGCGAGCAGATCCTGCTCGTGCACATGCGCAAGGTTCCGGTGGCGCCGGACGTGAAGGCCGACATCATCGCGCGCGGTACGCCGGGCTTCTCCGGCGCCGACCTCGCGAACCTGGTCAACGAGGCGGCGTTGTTTGCCGCGCGCGCCAACAAGCGGCTCGTCGACATGCTCGACTTCGAGCGGGCGAAGGACAAGGTCATCATGGGCGCCGAGCGGCGCTCGATCGTGATGCCCGAGGAAGAGCGCAGGAATACCGCGTACCACGAGTCGGGGCACGCGGTGGTCGCGCTCTTGCTGCCGAAGACCGATCCCGTCCACAAGGTGACGATCATTCCGCGCGGACGCGCGCTCGGCATGACGATGCAGCTTCCCGAGACCGATCGCTACAGCCTCGACAAGGAGCGGATGCTGAACTCGATCGCGGTGCTGTTCGGCGGGCGCATCGCCGAGGAGGTGTTCATGAACCAGATGACCACCGGCGCCTCGAACGACTTCGAGCGCGCGACGCAGATCGCGCGCGACATGGTGATGCGCTACGGCATGAGCGACCTGATGGGTCCGATGGTGTACGGCGACAACGAAGGCGAGATCTTCCTCGGTCGCGCGATCACGCGCACGGTCAACATGTCCGAGGAGACGATGAAGAAGGTCGACGCGGAGGTGCGCGGGATCATCGATCGGCAATACACGCTCGCGCGCAAGCTTATCGAGGCGAATCGCGACAAGGTCGAGGCGATGGCGAAGGCTCTGCTCGAGCTCGAGACGATCGACTCGGATCAGATCAGCGACATCATGTCGGGAAAGCCGCCGCGACCGCCGAAACCGACGTCGCCGCCGACGCCTCCGGGTCCGACCACGGGCACGTCGTCACCGTCGGGCGATACGGCGCCGTCGACAACTCCGGCATAGCGCTGCGCGCGGCCAGCGTGTCGCGGCGCGGTGCTTCCGTCACGTCGCGCTTGGCGTGCACGACGTGATTCGAAGCAGGTGCGCGACGTGACGGAGGCGTTCGACACGAGGCGGCAGGCCTCGCGAAGCACCACGTACCGCGATCGCAGGTCTGCGCTTGCGCTCGCGTTCCGGCCTGTTCACAAGTGCGTCGATGCAGATTCTCGGCGAGCGTCGACGGTCCGCCGTACCGTTCTGGCTCGTGCTCGTCGCGCGCGTCGGCACGAGGGCACGGACCGGCCGGGCATGTGGGCCGGAAGGCGAGTGGGAGCGCCTGCCGTAGCGGGTGGCGCGGCGAGCACTGCGATGACCTTGGTCGGCCGCAGGCGCACACCTTGCGAAGCAAGCGCCGGGACCCGTAGGCAGGCGGCTGCGGACTTCGAGCATTCCGGCCCACATGCGCAGCCGGTCCGCAAGCCCGCTGCAACGCGTGTCAAGAGCGCGAACCACCGCGAGCGAGCATGACGACGCTGCGCTGCGGCCGTCACACGCTCGACCTGTCGGCGCCGCGGGTGATGGGCATCGTCAACGTCACCGCCGACTCGTTCTCGCGCGACGGAGGGCTCGACGTCACCGCGGCGATCGAACGCGGGCGCGCGATGTGCGCCGACGGTGCGGCGATCGTCGACGTCGGAGGGGAATCGACGCGCCCCGGCGCGGCGCCGGTTCCAGCCGAGGTCGAGTGCGCACGCGTGGTCCCGGTCGTCGAGGCGCTCGCCGGTGACGGCGCGATCGTGTCGATCGACACGATGAAGCCCGAGGTGATGCGCACCGCGCTCGCTGCCGGCGCGTCGATGGTTAACGACGTGCTGGCGCTCCGCGCACCCGGGGCGCTCGCGGCCGTCGCGGAAGGTGATGCGGCAGTCTGCCTGATGCACATGCAGGGCGAGCCGCGGACGATGCAGGTCGCGCCCACGTACCGCGACGTCGTCGGCGAGGTACGCGACTTTCTCGCAGCGCGCGCACAGGCGTGCCGCGACGCAGGCATCGCTGCCGATCGCATCGTCGTCGACCCCGGATTCGGCTTCGGCAAGACGGTCGAGCACAACGTCCGCCTGCTGCGCGAGCTCGAAACGATTGTCGGACTCGGATACCCGGTCCTCGCGGGCCTTTCGCGCAAGTCGACGCTGGGGGCGATCACCGGACGCGGCGTCGACGAGCGGCTCGCCGCGAGCATTGCAGCCACCCTGGCGGCCGTCGCGCACGGTGCGTCGATCGTGCGCGTGCACGACGTGCGTGCGACCGTCGACGCGCTGAAGGTGTGGTCCGTCGCGGGCCCCTGAGCGGGGCCCTTGTGCGTCCGGTGATCCGCTAGAATGGACGCATCCGATCGATCGAACATGCGGAATCGCCGCGGCGTCCGCCGGCCTGCCAGCTTCGGCCGCATACTTTCTCTGCAGGGATCTTCATGGACCGACACTACTTCGGCACCGACGGCGTTCGCGGGCGCGTCGGCGACGTTCCGATCACGCCCGAGCTCGTCCTGAAGCTCGGCTGGGCGGCCGGACGCACGCTCGCAGGAAACGGCGACGCGCGCGGGCGCGGCGAGCGTCCCGCAGTGCTGATCGGCAAGGACACGCGGCTCTCCGGCTACCTCCTCGAAGCCGCGCTCGAAGCGGGCCTGGCGGCGGCCGGCGTCGACGTCTATCTCTGCGGGCCGCTGCCGACACCCGGCATCGCTTACCTCACGCGCGCGCTGCGGCTGTCGGCGGGCATCGTCATCAGCGCGTCGCACAATCCATATGCCGACAACGGCATCAAGTTCTTCTCGCATCGCGGAACGAAGCTTCCCGACGCGGTCGAGGCGAAGATCGAGGCGCGCATGGACGAAGCGATCGCCTGTGCCCCCGCACCCGAGCTCGGCCGCGCGTACCGCGTCGGTGACGCCGTCGGGCGCTATATCGAGTTCTGCAAGAGCACGTTCCCGAGCGAGCTCGACCTGCGCGGCTACCGCATCGTCGTCGATTGCGCGCACGGCGCCGGGTACCACGTCGCGCCACCGGTGTTTCACGAGCTCGGCGCGGAAGTCGTCGCGGTCGGCGCCGATCCCAATGGCACCAACATCAATGCCGGCGTCGGTGCGACGCATCCGAAGCACCTTGCCGAGCAGGTGACGGCGCATCGCGCGCACTTCGGCGTCGCGCTCGACGGCGATGGCGACCGGCTGGTGATGGCCGACGCCGAGGGAAACCTTTACGACGGCGACCAGCTCCTGTACGTCATTGCGCGCGACTACCGGCGCCGGGCGGCGCTTTCCGGCGGCGTGGTCGGCACGCTGATGAGCAACCTCGGCTTCGAGCAGGCGCTCGCGCGCGAGGGCATCGCGCTTGCGCGTGCTCCGGTTGGTGATCGCTACGTCCTCGAGCAGCTGATCGAGCGCGGCTGGCAGCTCGGCGGCGAGAACTCGGGCCATCTCATCTGCCTCGACAAGCACACGACCGGCGACGCGATTGTCGCCGCGCTCGCTGTCCTGCGCGCGCTGATCGAGCAGAAGACGACGCTCGCCGAAGCCGCCGCGCCGGTGACGCTCTTTCCGCAGCGACTGATCAACGTTCCGGTCGCGCGCGGCTGGGACTGGCAGAAGAACGCCGACGTCGGTCGTGCCGAGCGCGCTGCGGTCGCGGCGCTCGGCGACGCGGGGCGCGTGCTGCTGCGCCCCTCGGGGACCGAGCCGGTGCTGCGCGTGATGGTCGAGGCGCGCGAGCGCGCGCTCGCCGACCACCACGCCGAGACGCTCGCGCACGCGATCGCCGCTGCCGCGGGGCAATCGCTGTAGGGCGCGTTAACAGACCCCAGGGCGAACTTCGATGATCACCGCGACCCGGGCCGCGCCGCAGGCTGCCGCGCCGCAGGCGGTCGCGACGTGGCTCGACGCCCTGCCGCCGGTGTACACCGAGGCGGATCGCTCGCGCTTCGCGTCGGCGTATGCGCTCGCGCAGGAGCGTCTCGCCGATGCGCGCGCTGACGATGGCGAGGCGCTGATCGAGCGGGCGCTCGGGACGGCGACGATCGTCGCCGCGCAGGCCCTCGATCCCGATTCGATCACCGCGGCGCTGCTCCATCCGCTCCCGGGTCGTCCCGGCTTCGATGCGACGACGATCGAGTCGCGCTTCGGCCACGACGTCGCGAACCTGATCATTGGCGTCGCGAAGATGGATTCGGTGCGCGCGACCGCAGCCGGTGCCGATGCGGCCGAGCGCGCCGCGCAGGCGGAGAACCTGCGCAAGATGCTGCTCGCGATGGTCGAGGATATCCGCGTCGTGCTGATCAAGCTCGCCGAGCGCACGCAGGCGCTCCGCTGGCTGATGACCGGCGACGAAGCGCGTCGTCGCGCCGTTGCGCGCGAGGTCACCGACGTCTACGCGCCGCTCGCGAACCGGCTCGGCGTATGGCAGTTGAAATGGGAGCTCGAGGACCTGTCGCTGCGCGCGCTCGAGCCCGCCGAGTACCGCCGGATCGCGCTCCTGCTCGATGAGCGAAGGGCAGACCGCGAGCGCTACATCGACACCGTCGTCGCCGAGCTCGGGCGCGAGCTCGCGGCGGCGGGCGTTCGCGCCGAGGTGAGCGGACGACCGAAGCACATCTACAGCATCTATCGCAAGATGCACCGCAAGCACGTCGGCATCGAGGCGCTCTACGACATCCGCGCCGTACGCGTACTGGTCGACTCGGTGCGTGACTGCTACAGCGCGCTCGGCGTCGTGCACCAGCTCTGGACGCCGCTTCCCGGAGAATTCGACGATTACATCGCGAAGCCGAAGGCGAACAACTACCGTTCGCTGCACACGGCCGTGATCGGGCCCGAGGACAAGGCGCTCGAAGTGCAGATCAGGACGCGCGAGATGCATCGTCATTCCGAGTACGGCGTGGCGGCGCACTGGCGCTACAAGGAGGCGGATCTTCCCGGGGCGAAGCGCGATGCGCGCTTCGACGATCGGATCGCGTGGCTGCGCCAGATCCTCGACTGGAAGGACGCGATGGCCGAAGGCAGCGAATGGCTGCCGGCGTTTCGCACGAGCCTCTTCACCGAGTCGATCTTCGTGCTGACGCCGCAGGGTAAGGTGATCGACCTGCCGCGCGGCTCGACGCCGATCGATTTCGCCTACGCCGTGCACACGAGCCTCGGGCACCGCTGCCGCGGCGCGCGCGTCGACGGACAGATGGTTCCGCTCGACTACCAGTTGAGGAACGGCCAGCAGGTCGAGATCATCGCCGCGAAGCCGGGAGGCCCGGCGGCGACGCCATCGCGCGACTGGCTCAATCCCGATCTCGGCTACGTGCGGAGTCATCGCGCGCGCGCCAAGGTGCGCCAGTGGTTCGCGGCGCAGCAGCACGACGCGACCGTCGCGCAGGGCCGCGCGATGGTCGAGCGCGAGCTCGCCCGCCTCGGACAGACGGCGATCAAGCTCGAAGCCGTCGCCTCGCGCGCGGGATTTTCGCGCGTCGAGGATTTCTTCGCCGCGTTCGCGCGCGACGACATCGGCAGCCGCGACGTGCAGACGGCGATTGGCGCCGTCGCGCAGCCCGCGGCTGCGCCAGCCGTGGCCGCGGCGCAGCCGGCCGCGCAGACCCCCGACCTCGTCACGCGGAAGAGCCGCGCGGCCGGTGCCGGCAGCGGCATTCTCATCATCGGCGTCGATCGCCTGATGACCGCGCTCGCGCGCTGCTGCAAGCCCGCGCCGCCCGATCCGATCGTCGGCTTCGTCACGCGCGGCAAGGGCATCACCGTGCATCGTGCGTCGTGCATCAACGTCGAGCGGATGCGCGCGCGCGAGCCCGAGCGCCTGATGGATGCACAATGGGGCGAACGGCGAGACGAGCTGTTCTCGGTCGACATCGTCGTCGAGGCGTCCGATCGGCAGGGGTTGCTGCGCGATCTCTCCGAGCTCTTCGCGCGCGAGAAGATCAACGTTACCGCCGTCAATACATTGACGCGTGACAATCTGGCGCGGATGGCGTTCACGCTCGAGGTGGCGGATCTTCCGCAACTGCAGCGGGCGCTGCGCCTCGCGCGCGACATCCCGGGCGTCGATTCCGCGCAGCGTCGCTGAGACGGGTGGCGGGCAAACCGGGGCGGAGATAAGGGGTCAGGTCTTGCCTTTTGCCCCCGCGAGCCC
>DASVGI010000117.1:0-4937 GCA_036379595.1 Casimicrobiaceae bacterium
CGTCAAGGGCCTCGTCGGCCAGCACATCAAGCGCCTCGGCCTCTACAAATGCGACAACTGCGGCTTTCGCGCGCGGCAGTACTACTGGCGCTGCCCCGGCTGCCAGAAGTGGGAGACCTATTCGCCCAGGCGGACCGAGACGCCGGAGGGGTTCGCGTGAGCGCGCCGCGCGTCGTCGTCGCGCTCGACTTCGCGGACACCGCTCCGGCGCTCGCGCTCGCCGCGCGCCTCGACCCGGCGAAGTGCGCGCTGAAGGTGGGCAAGGAGCTCTTCACGTCGGCCGACGCCGGACTCGTGCGCGAGCTCGTGCGCCGCGGATTCCGCGTCTTCCTGGACCTCAAGTTCCACGACATCCCGAACACGGTGGCGCAGGCCTGCGCCGCGGCGACGCGCCTGGGCGTCTGGATGCTCAACGTGCACGCGTCGGGCGGCGCCGCGATGATGGCCGCGGCACGCGAGGCGGTCGACCGCGCGGCGGGCGAGGGCGGCATGCGGCGGCCCCACCTCATCGCGGTCACCGTGCTCACGAGCCTCGCGGCCGACGACCTCGCGGCGATCGGCGTCGTCGCATCGCCCGAGGAGCAGGTGCTGCGCCTCGCGAAGCTCGCGAAGGCGCAGGGGCTCGACGGGGTCGTGTGCTCGGGGCGCGAGGCGGCGCCGCTGCGCCGTGCGCTCGGGCGCGATTTCCTGCTCGTGACGCCGGGCATTCGTCCGGCGGGCGCGGACCTGCAGGACCAATCGCGCGTGATGACCCCGGCGCAGGCGATCGAGGCCGGCGCCGACTACCTGGTGATCGGACGGCCGATCACCGCGGCGGGCGATCCGCCTGCCGCGCTCGACGCGATCCTCGCGTCGATCCCCGATGGAGCGCACGCGTGAAGATCACGATGATCGGGACGGGCTACGTCGGCCTCGTCACCGGCACCTGCCTCGCCGAGGTCGGCAACGACGTGCTCTGCCTCGACGTCGACGCGCGCAAGATCGGCATCCTGAACGACGGCGGCGTGCCGATCCACGAGCCGGGCCTCGAAGGCATGATCCGCCGCAACGTCGCCGCCGGCCGGCTGCACTTCACCACCGACGTCGACGCGGCGGTCCGCCACGGCACGCTGCAGTTCATCGCGGTCGGGACGCCGCCGGAGGAAGACGGCTCGGCGGACATGCGCTACGTGATCGAGGCGGCGCGCAACATCGGCCGCCGCATGACCGACTGGAAGATCGTCGTCGACAAGTCGACGGTGCCGGTCGGGACCGCCGACCGCGTGCGGCAGGCGATCCGCGAGGAGCTCGACCGGCGCGGCGCCGACGTGCCCTACGCGGTCGCCTCGAACCCCGAGTTCCTGAAGGAAGGCGCCGCGGTCGACGACTTCATGAAGCCGGACCGCGTCGTGATCGGCGCGGACGACGAGCGCGCGATCCAGGTGCTGCGCGCGGTCTACGCGCCGTTCCAGCGCAGCCACGAGCGGCTCCTCGTGATGGACGTGCGCTCGGCCGAGCTCACCAAGTACGCGGCGAACGCGATGCTCGCGACGCGCATCTCGTTCATGAACGAGCTCGCCAACCTCGCCGATTGCCTCGGCGCCGACATCGAAGCGGTGCGCCAGGGCATCGGCTCCGATCCGCGCATCGGCTGGCACTTCCTCTACCCGGGCGTCGGCTACGGCGGAAGCTGCTTCCCGAAGGACGTGAAGGCGCTGCGGCATACCGCCGAGCGCCACGGCATGCCGCTGCGCATCCTCGGCGCGGTCGAGGAAGTGAACGAAGCGCAGAAGGAAGTTCTGGTCGACAAGATCGTCGCGACGTTCGGCGCCGACCTCACCGGGCGCCGCTTCGCGCTGTGGGGCCTCGCGTTCAAGCCCGACACCGACGACATGCGCGAGGCGCCGTCGCGGACCATCGTCGCATCGCTGCTCAAGCGCGGCGCCACCGTGTCCGCGTGGGACCCGGTCGCGATCGGTGAGGCGCGCCGCGCCTTCGGCGAGCTTCCCGGCCTCGCCTACGCGGCAAACCCGCTCGATGCCTGCGCCGGTGCCGACGCGCTCGTCGTCGTCACCGAATGGAAGGAATTCCGGAGCCCCGACTTCGTTGCGCTGCGCCGGCTTCTGAAGGAGCCGGTGATCTTCGACGGGCGCAACCTTTACGACCCCACCGCGGTGCGCCTCGCCGGCTTCCGTTACCACGCGATCGGGCGGCGATGACGACCTCCGCATGAAGGCCGATTTCGCACGCTGGCGCGCGCGCGTCGCGAAGGCGCGCGTGCTGGTCGTCGGCGACGTGATGCTCGACCGTTACTGGTTCGGCGACGTCGAGCGCATCTCGCCCGAAGCGCCGGTGCCCGTCGTCAGGATCGCGCGCGCCGAGGAACGTCCCGGCGGCGCCGCGAACGTCGCGCGCAACATCACCGCGCTCGGCGCGCACGCCGACCTCATCAGCGCCACCGGCGACGACGAGCCGGCCGACGCGCTTGCGCGCATGCTCGCCGCCGAGCGCGTCACCGCGTCGTTCCTGCGCGACGCGACGCTCACCACTACGGTCAAGCTGCGCGTGATCGGCCGCCAGCAGCAGCTCCTGCGGATCGACTTCGAGCGGCCGCCACCGCGCGAGCTCCTCGCCGCCAAGCTCGCCGACTTCGACGCGCTGCTCGGCCCGGCCGATGCGGTCGTGCTGTCCGATTACGGCAAGGGCGGGCTCGCCCACATCGCGACGATGATCGCGCGCGCGCGCGCCGCCGGAAAGCCGGTGCTGGTCGACCCGAAAGGCGACGACTGGGGCGAATACCGCGGTGCGACCGTCGTGACGCCGAACCGCGGCGAGCTTGCGCAGGTCGCCGGGCGCTGGCGCGACGAGGCGGACCTCGCGCGGCGCGCACAACGCCTCATGAAGGAGCTCGACCTCGGAGCGCTCCTCGTCACGCGCGCGGAGGAGGGGATGACGCTCTTCTCGGACAAGGGCGTGCAGAGCATTCCCGCGCAGGCGCGCGAGGTGTTCGACGTCTCGGGCGCCGGCGACACGGTGATCGCGACGCTCGGCGCGCTGCTCGCCGCCGGCGCGCCGCTCGAGCAGGCGGTCGTCATCGCGAACCGTGCGGCCGGCATCGTCGTCGGCAAGCTCGGCACCGCGACAGTGACGCCCGACGAGCTCGCTTAGCGCCTGCCCACTCCGCGATGGCGAAGCTCCGCACGCAGTACGTCTGCACCGAATGCGGCGGGCAGGCGCCGAAGTGGCAGGGCCAATGCCCGAGCTGCGGGGCCTGGAACACGCTCGTCGAGAGCGTTGCCGCGCCAGCGCCAACGCGCTTCGAGGGGCTCGCGGGAACGCGCTCGACCGTCACCGCGCTCGCGCAGGTGACGCCGCGCACGACATCGCGCATCGCCACCGGCATCGGCGAGTTCGATCGCGTGCTCGGCGACGGCCTCGTGCCGGGTGGCGTGATCCTCCTCGGCGGCGACCCCGGCATCGGCAAGTCGACGCTGCTTCTGCAGGCGAGCTCGGCGCTCGGCGCCGCGCATCGTACGCTGTACGTGACCGGCGAGGAATCGGCCGAGCAGATCGCGCTTCGCGCAGCGCGGCTCGGCCTCGTCAATGCGCCGGTCGAGCTCCTCGCCGAGGTGCAGCTCGAAGCGATCGTTGCAGCGATCGACGCGGTGGCGCCCGAGATCGTCGTCATCGATTCGATCCAGACCCTCTACACCGAGGCGCTCGCCTCGGCGCCCGGGAGCGTCGCGCAGGTCCGCGAATGTGCCGCGCGATTGACGCGGCTCGCGAAGCAGCGCGGCGTCATCGTGATCTTCGTCGGCCACGTGACGAAGGAAGGGGCGATCGCCGGCCCGCGCGTGCTCGAGCACATCGTCGACACGGTGCTCTATTTCGAGGGCGATCCGCATTCGAGCTTCCGGCTCGTCCGCGCGATCAAGAATCGCTTCGGCGCAGCGAACGAGCTCGGCGTCTTCGCGATGACCGAGCGTGGCCTCAAGGGCGTCGCCAATCCGTCGGCGCTCTTTCTGTCGCAGCACGCCGAGGGCGTTCCCGGCTCGGCCGTCGTCGCGACGCTCGAAGGATCGCGCCCGCTCCTCGTCGAGGTGCAGGCGCTCGTCGACCCGACCCAGGGTGGGATGCCGCGCCGGCTCGCGGTCGGGCTCGATCCACAGCGGCTCGCGTTGCTGCTTGCGGTGCTGCACCGTCACGGCGGCGTCGACACGAGCGGCTATGACGTCTTCGTCAACGCCGTCGGTGGCGTGCGGATCGCCGAGCCCGCGGCCGATCTGGCCGTGATGCTGGCGATCTATTCATCATGCAAAAACAGTGTGTTACCGGCTAAATCTCTGGTATTTGGTGAAGTCGGACTGGCGGGGGAGATCCGGCCCGTGCAGCGCGGACAGGAGCGGTTGCGCGAGGCAGCGAAGCTCGGCTTCGCGAGCGCGCTGATTCCGGCGGCGAACCGGCCGCGGCACGCGATCGACGGCATCGCGGTCACGGCGGTGACGCGTATCGACGAGGCGCTCGGGTTCGTGCAGAACTGAGCCGCGGACTCAGCCGATTCTGATCAGCTCGCGCCGGCCGCGGCGGTGCTGCGCGGCCATCTCGCGATACGCGGCTTCGAGCGCTCGGGTCGTCGCCGCGGTATCGAAGAGCGGGCTGCGGCGACCGGGGCCGTCGAGATGATCGCGCAGCCGCGCGCGCTCGGCGCGGTTGCCGGCGAGCGCGATCGCTTTTGCGACATAGCCGCGCACATCGGCGGCGGCGAGCGCGGGCAAACCGACCGCTTCAACGAGGCTCGCCGCCACGCGACCGGCAAAGGTCTCACCGGTTAACGTCACAACCGGGCAGCCCGCCCACAGCGCGTCACTCGCCGTCGTGTGCGCGTTGTACGGCCACGTATCGAGAAAGACGTCTGCGGCGCGATAGAGGCCGAGGTATTCCGCATTCGGCCGTGGGGT
>DASVGI010000118.1:0-9420 GCA_036379595.1 Casimicrobiaceae bacterium
TTCAGGTCGCCTCGCGCCCGATGACGCGCGCGGCCGCGTCAGTGCTGCGCGGTCGCTCCGGCGAGTCGCTCAACGAGCTCGTTGTTCGCGGCGAGCTCGTCGGCAGTGCCCGAGTAGACCACCTTGCCGTCGTCGAGGATGTAGGCGCGATCGGCGACGCCGAGCGAGAGCGGAACGTTCTGCTCGACCAGCAGCACTGAAAGCCCCTCGTCGCGCATCGTGCGCACGACCTGCATCACTTCCTGGACGATCAGCGGCGCGAGGCCCTGCGACGGCTCGTCTAGCAGCATGATGCGCGGATTGAGCAGGAGCGGCCGCGCGATCGCGAGCATCTCCTGCTCGCCGCCCGAGAGCTGCCGCCCGAGCTGCCCCTTGCGCTCGCCGAGCCGCGGAAAGAGCTCGAACACGCGCTCGAGGTTCCACTTCCCCGGACGCGCCTCGGACACCATCAGGTTCTCGAGCACGGTGAGATGGCCGAAGATCTTGCGCCCCTCGGGAACGTAGCCGACGCCGAGGCGCGCGATGCGGTAGGCGGGCCAGCGCGTGACGTCGTTGCCGAGCATCGTCACGCTGCCGCCGCGCGCGGGAGTGAGCCCCATCAGCGCGCGCATCGTCGTCGTCTTGCCGGCGCCGTTGCGCCCGAGCACGGTGACGATCTCGCGCTCGGCGAGGGTCAGCGACACGCCGTGCAGGATGTGGCTCTTCCCGTAGAAGGCTTCGACGCCCTTCGCTTCGAGTACGTTGTTCATCGCTGGCTCCGGGCGCCGCATGCACGCCGCGCCGCGATCGCTCGGCGGTTCATGCGGACTCGCCGAGGTACGCCGCGCGCACCTTTTCGTTCGCCGAGATCTCCGCGGGCGTTCCCTCAGCGAGGAAGCGCCCCTGGTCGAGGACCATGATCCGCTGCGCGATGCCGAACACGATGCCCATGTCGTGCTCGATGAAGAGAATCGACAGCCCGCGCTCGACGTGGAGCCGGCGCACCAGCTCGACCATGTGCTCGGTCTCGCGATCACCCATCCCTGCGGTCGGCTCGTCCAGAAGCAGCAGGCGCGGGTTCATCGCGAGTGCCAGCGCGATCTCGACCACACGCTGATCGCCGTGTGCGAGCTCGCCGACAACGCGGTCGGCCTTGTCCGCGAGCGCCACCGCGGTGAGCAGCTCGTCGACGCGCGCCGCGACCTCGCGCCGGCGCGCCCGCGGCAGCCACGCCCGCCCGTTCAGCCCCGCCGCCGTCTCGACCGCGACCCGCGTGTTCTCGTAGACGGTGAGATCGGGGAAGATCTCGGTGATCTGGAAGGTCCGCACGATGCCGCGGCGGACGCGCCGCACGACCGACTCGTCGCGAATGTTCTCGCCGCCGAACCAGATGTCGCCCGAGGTCGGCGGAACGAAGCCGGTGATCAGGTTGAAGAACGTCGTCTTGCCGGCGCCGTTCGGACCGATGACGGCGCGCAGCTCGCCTTCGTTCATCGCGAACGACACGTCCTGCACCGCCTGCAGCCGGCCGAAATGGCGGCACACGCCGGAAAGGCGCAGCAGCCCGCGGTCGTCGCCGGCGCTCACGCCGCTTCCTTGCCGCGTCGCCCGAGCATGCCGAGGAGCCCCTTCGGGAACAGCAGCACGATCAGCACGAACAGCATTCCGATCGCGGTCATCCAGTTGTCGGTCACGCTGGAAAGATAATCCTGCGCGACGACGAAGATCGCGACGCCGAGGAGCGGCCCCCAGAACTTCCGCATGCCGCCCAGCACGATCATGATCACGAAGTTCCCCGACAGGATCCAGTGCAGGTCCTGCGGCGAGGTGAAATTGAACAGCAGCGCATTGAGCGTCCCCGCGAGCGCGGTGAGCGTCCCCGAGATCGCGAACGCCGCCCACACGTAGAGATCGATGCGCACGCCGAGGAACTGCAGGCGCCGCCGGTTCTCGCGGATCGCGACCCAGGTATGGCCGAGCGGCGATGCGAGCAGCAGCTTCATCACGATGACGGCGACCGCGAAGCACACGAGCACCAGGTAGTAATACTTGGTGTCGTCGCGGATGTCGTAGACCCACTTCCCGAAATGAAGCGGCGCGCGCTCGAAGCCGGCGAGCCCGTCCTCGCCGCCGGTGACGTTGTTCCAGCGCACCGCGACGAAATAGAAGAGTTGCCCGATCGCGATCGTGATCATCGCGAAGTAGATGCCGCGCCGGCGCATCACCAGCGGCCCGAGCACGGTCGCCGCGATGCCGCCGACGACGGTTCCGACGAGGATCGCGAGCGGCGTCGACGGAGCGAGGTACTTGAGCGTCATGCCCGCGCCGTACGCGCCGAGGCCGAACCACGCGGCGTGCCCGAACGACAGCCCGCCGGTGAAGCCGAGCAGCAGGTTGAGCGCCAGCGCCGCGATGCCGTAGACGAGGATCTTCGTGCCGAGCGCCGTGTAGCCGCCGACATGGGTGAGCCACAGCGGCACCGTGACGAGCGCGATCCAGAACACCACCGCTCCCGCGAGGCGCAGCTCGCGCCGCGACGCGGTCATTCGAAGAGCCCTTCCTGACCGAGCAGGCCGCGCGGGCGCAGCACGAGCACGATCATCATGATCAGGTAGATGACGGCATCGCTCGCTGCCGGATAGTAGGTCGTCGTGATTCCGGCCGCGACGCCGATGATCAGCCCGCCGAGGACTGCGCCGACGAGGCTGCCGACGCCGCCGACGATGATCGCGACGAAGCTCGGCATGATGAGGCTGCTGCCCATCGGCGGCGTCAGCCCGAGCACGCCCGCCGCGAGCACGCCGGCGAGGCCGGCGAGGAGGCACCCCAGCGCGAAGTTGAGCGCACGCAGCAGGTAGATGTTGACGCCGAGCGACGACACCGTTTCGAGATCGAGGGTCCCGGCGCGGATGCGGATGCCGAGGCGCGTGTAGCGCAGCAGTGCCCACAGGCCGATCACCACGAGCGCGGTGATGCCGACGACCAGCACGCGGTAGCCGGTGATGAAGAACAGGACCGAGCTCACCGACGAGTTGAGGATGTCCGGAATCTGGAACGGCAGGCCCTGCGCGCCCCAGATGGTTCGCGTCAGGTCCTCGATGATCAGCGCAAGCCCGAACGTGAGGAGCAGCGTGTAGAGCGGGTCGGGTCGCTTGTAGAGCGGCCGCACGAGGAACCGCTCGACGACGATGCCGATCACCGCGGCGCCCAGCGGGCCCGCGACGAGCGCACCCCAGAACCCGAGGTAGGGGGCGAGCGTGTACGCGAGATAGGCGCCGATGACGAGAAAGCCGCCGTGCGCCATGTTGATCACCGAATTGAGCGAGAGGATCAGCGCGAGACCGAGCGCCATCAGCGCGTAGAAGACGCCCTGGATCAGGCCGTTGAATACGTTGAACAGCAGCAGCTGCATGCGCCTCCCTCAATGCCTCGCTACAGCAAAAACCCGGCGGCGGATCGCAATCCGCCGCCGGGCATCATGCCACGGGCCGGCAGTCGCCGGCGCGGGGTCAGGCCGGGAAGTCGAGCTTGCAGCCGGTCTCGGACGGCGGCAATGCAGTCTTGTCGCCGGGGACGACCTCGGCGACCTTGAAGAGATCGGGATACTTGCCGGTCGACTTGATCTCGCCCGGGAACTCGCCCGACATCAACTGGTGGTCCTCCTTGCGGAAATACACCTTGTGCGGCTGCAGCTTGATCTCGGGGGGCAGCTCCATCCCTTCGAGCGCATGCGCAAGCTTGACCGGCTCGATGCTCTTCGCGTGCGCTGCGCCGAGCGCCAGCGCGTGCAGCCCGGCGTAACCGAACCACGTGCGCGCGCTCGGGTAGCTGCCGTCGGGGTAGGTCTTCTTGTACTTCGCGACCCACTCCTTCACGTGCGGGACATTCGGCTGATCCCAGTACCACTCGAGCGTCCACCAGCCGAGGCGCGCTTCGGGCGGCAGCGATCTCAGCACTTCGAGCTCGGACAGTCCGCCGCCGATCGGGATCTTCTTCTGCAGCCCGAACTGCACCGCCTGCTTCATGCAGTTGACGAGATCCTGGCCGTCGACGAGCAGGATCAGCACGTTCGGATTCGTCGATTGCGCCTTGATCAGGTACGACGAGAAATCGGTGGTGCCGAGCGGCGACAGCGAATTGCCGAGCACGGTGCCGCCAAGGCTCTGCAGGATCTTCGCGTATGCGGCCTGGAACGTGTGCCCGAACGCGTAATCGGGCGTGATGAAGTACCACTTCTTGCCGAACTTGCTCACCAGCGTGTTGACGAGGCCCGCCGCGAGCATCCAGGTCGTCGTGCAGATGCGGAACGTCGTCCAGTGGCACTGCGTGCCGGTCACCGGATCGGTGTGGCCACCGGTCACCATGTAGGGGACCCCCTTCTGCGCCGCGACCTGGTTCACCGACAGCGCCGTCGCCGACGACACCGCGCCCATGATCATCGAGCAGCCGTCCTTCTCGATCAGCTTGTGCGCCTTCTGCGCGGCGAGGCCGGCATTGGCGTTGTCGTCCTCGACGATGAGCTCGACCTTGCGTCCGAGGATGCCGCCTTTGGCGTTGACCTCCTCGAGCGCCATCTTCGCGCCGCGGACCTCGCTCTCGCCTTCGGCGGCGTAGGTGCCGGTCAGCGGATCGTGCATGCCGATCCTGATCGGCGATTCGCCCTGCCCGTAGGTCAGGATCGGATGGGCGACGAGCGGCGCGGCGCCCAGTGCGAGACCGGCTTTGAGCGCCCTGCGCCGGGTGAAGTCTTCCATGGCTTTTCTCCTCTTCGTGATTTCGCCCGAGGCCGGCTTCGGCATCGGCTCCGCGCGTCAGACCCCGACCGGCCGGCCGTAGTTCCTGTCGCTTCTTTCATCGTAGCACGACATGTTTGGGCGGGTTCCGCGCCGCTTCAACGGGCCTTCGCCCGGCGGCGCTGCGGCGGGTCAGCGCGCGCCGACGAGGATCTTCGCGTCGGCCTCGGCGACGGTGCTGCCGTCCTGGATCGTGGCGCGCCCGACCAGCACGACCACGCCGCCGCCGTGCTTCGGCTTCGGCTCGAGCGCCGTCACCTGCCAGCGCGTCGTCAGCGTGTCACCGGCGCGAACCGGTGCGGTGAAACGAACGCGATGCTCGAGGTAGGCGATCGCCGTGCCGTGAAAGTACATGCCGACGGCGGCGCCCATGATCGCCGAAGTCATCATGCCGTGCAGGATCGGCGTGCCGAAGCGCGTTCCCTTCGCATACTCGGCGTTCACGTGGTGCGGGTTGAAGTCGCCGATCAATCCTGCTCCGAGCACGAGATGCGTCTCGGTGATGGTGATCGCGCTCTCGAAGCGATCGCCGATCGCGACTTCGTCGAAGCGCCTGCCGCTTCCGGTGAGACCGTTCATTGCCCCGCCGCGCGGTCAGCCGGCGGCGGGCGCGAGCTCGTAGCGACCGGAGAGCTCGGTGATCACGCTGGTGAACGCGCGGTCGATCAGCGGCTCGGCCTCGACGAGGCGCGCGCGATTCTCGCGGAACTGCGCCGCGAGATCCTCGGCCGTCATCGACACGGCCTTCTGTCCCTGACGATTGGTGAAGAGGTACGTGCCGCGCAGCGGGCTCACCCAGGCGAGCTTCGCGAACGAGAGCTGGCCGTCCTCGTTCTCGAACTCGATCCACTGTCCACGCTCGAGACTGGAGGCGATTTCGAGGTACTCGTCGTCGAGCACCGCCGGAGCTTCCTCGGCCGGCGCCGCCGGCGCCATCGCCGCGGCGAGCGCTTCGGCCCGCGCAGCCGCGGCCGCGTCGCCGGACGCCTTGGCGGCCTCGGCGTCGGCGCGCGCCGCGTCGGCCATCGCCGCCGTCGGCGACGGCGTCGACGCGAGCGACGGCTTGACCGCGGCAGCGTGCGCTTCGACGAGGTGCGACATGAACTCGTCGCGCTCGCCCGGCTCCCACTGCGCCGCCGGGACGTTCGCGTTCATGCGCTTCAAGAGCGACGGCAACAATGCGACGAGGTGCCGGCGGTCCTCGGTCGCCTTCTTCGGCTGCACGCTCCACACGAGGTCCTCGAGCGTTGCGACGCACGCGGACCACGCGTCGCTGTCCTGCCCCTCGCGCAGATAGGCGTTCTCGAGCGCCTGCTGCCAGTGCCGGCGCAGGAATTCGGCGAGAAACTGCGGAATCGGATAGCTCTCGATGCGGCGCTCGACCTCGGCGCGCGCAATCGCCGCCGCGAGGTCGCGCCGATCGCTCTCGTTGATCGCCTCGGTCGACGGCGCGAACGTCGCCTCGGCCGCCTGCTCCTCGGCGGAGAGGAAGGCCTCGAGCTCGCCGCGGAGCTGATCGAAGATCGCGAGATCCTCGGCGAAGCCGTCGATGATGCGATGGACGATCCGATCGATCGTACGATACAGCGGATCGTCCTGGCCCATCTCGGGCGCCCAGCCCAATCCGGCTGCGGCGAGCGCGTTGACGAGCAGGCGCGCCGGGTGCGACTTCTTCGCGAAGAACGCGCCGTCGAGCATCGCGACCTTGAGCACCGGGATCTGCAGCCGTGCCAGCAGCGCCTTGATGCCGTCGGGCAGGTCGCGCGTCTCGAAAACGAAGTCGAACAGCATCGCGACCATCTCGATGGTCATCGCCTCGAGCTGGTTCGCGCGCTGGCCGAGCGGCGATTCCTGCAGGTCGCGCAGGACGTTGTGCGTGCCGATCGGGATGCCGGCGAAGGCGATCGTCTGGCCTTCGATGTCGAATCCGGTCTGGCCGGCCTGCAGCCGCGTCAGGCCTTCGTGCAGCGCGGTGCTCGCGAGGATCGGCGGCCCCGGGATGTAGCCCGACGGCGTCGGCGGCATCGGCGGCAGCACCATGGCTGCCGGCGGCGGCGGCGCCGCATGCCGCGCGAGCGGGGAGCTGCCGTGCGAGGCGATCTGGCGGAACATCGCCATGATGTCCATCTCGGACGTCGGCGGGGCAGCCGCTTCGGCGGGCTTCGCCGGGCGGCGCTGCGGTGGCGCGCGATCGGCCCGGCGGCGCCCGCTCCTTGCCGGCACGATGTGCAGGTTCGCGAGGTGTCGATTGACGTCGGCGTAGATCGCGCCGATCTCGGCGAGCGGCGCGAGGTTCAGCTCCTTCAGGATCTGGAACTTGACCTTCGATTCGACTTCGAGACCGTCGATCGCGCGCGCATAGGCGTCGATCACCGTGGCCGGACCGAGCGGATTGTCCTGCGCTTCGAGGTCGGGTCGCGCGAGCAGGTGGCCGATGCCGCGATTCAGTGTGACGAGCTCGTCATGGCAGATGTTCTCGACGCTGCGCACGATGTTGCCGACGATCACCGATTGATTGAGCGTCGTGAGATCGACAAGCGACAGCTCGTCGGCGTCGAGCTTCGAGAAGTCGGCCCTCGAGCCCGGCTCGCTCGCGATGCGCGCCTCGATGCCCGAACGCAGGAGCTTCTCGAATGCCGCCATCAGCGCCGGGCGCTCGACCTTCAGCGTCTGCCGCGCTTCGAGGAACAGCTGCTGCTCGTCGCGCACAAACGACTTGCCCGCCCGCTCGAGCAGCATATCGCTGACACGATCCTGCAGCGACGTGAACGTGAGCAGCAGCCGGTGGACGGCGAGGTCCCGGCAATCGGACAGGATTCGCGCGAATTCCCTGGGGATCTGGCGGCGCGCCGGCGCCGCGCTGGTCGTCGCGGTCACGGTTGCCAGGGCGGCTGCGGAATGGGCATCGGGGTGGAGACGAACCCAGCCGGGTCGGAAAGTTGGCGCATGCGCGAGCATGTCGACTCTAGCATGGGGCCTGGGCCGCGCCAATGCTGATCACCGCAAATCAGCGGGAAAGCGCCGCCCAGGCCCGCTCGATTCGCTTGAATGACACAGGCACCGGCGTACGCAGTTCCTGGGCGAAGAGCGACACCCGCAGCTCCTCGATCATCCAGCGGAATGCCTCGAGCTCGCGGGAGACGCCCTTACCGCGGCGCTCAGCCGCAGCGCGCTCGGCGTAGCGCGTCCACCAGAGCGCGATCGCCGCCGCGTGCCGGGCGTCGCGCCCCGGATGCTCGCGCGCGCGCTGCAGCCTGCGCGTCAGCGCCTGCAGGTAGCGCGGCAGATGTGCCAGCCGCTCCCACGGCGTCGCCGCCAGGAAGCCGGGATACACGAGGGCGTCGCGCTGCGCGCGCGCCTCGGTGGCGAGCGCGCGCTGCGCGGGCGGCTGCGCATCGATCGCTCTCGACACCGTCTGATACTCCGCCGCCACCGCGGCGACCACCGCGCGTGCCGCGTCGACGACCGCCGGCAGCCGCGCGCGGGCCCGCGCGACCTGCGCCGCGAATGCCGCGGCATCGCGCGGCAGCGGATCGTCGCCGACGAAGGCGCGATCGATGACCGCCGCGGCGAGGTCCTCGTCGAGCCGCTCGGCAGACATCGCGGTGCGAAGCTTCAGCGCGTGTCCGCTCCACCCGGGCGACGCAGCGAGGCGCTGCCGCAACGCCAGTCCGATCGCGATCGCGACGAGCCGTGCGACGCCGCGGCGCGACAGCGCAAGCGCGGTCTCCGGATGCTCCTGCAGCGTCAGCGCGACGGTGTCGCCTTCGTCGACGATCGCGGGCCAGGCGACGACACGGCCGCCCTTCGTTTCGATCGCGAGCGACTCGGGCAGCGTTCCGAAATCCCACGCGACGAGCCCGCTGCGCTCGAACGATGGTGTCGACGCCGCCAGCGAAAGACGCAGCGTCTCGGCGAGGCGCGCGCGCAGCGCATCGAGGTCGCGATCGGAGTCGAGCTCGGCGCCGTCGGCGTCGACGACCTCGACGTTCATCCGCGACTCGCCGGGGACCGCGGCGGCGTCGAAGCATGCCGCGGGCGGCGTCTCGCCGAGGCGCCGGCCGAGAAACGCGCGCAGCGCGTCGATCACCGGCACGTTGCGGCCGGGCTCGTCGACGAGGAACGCCGTTACGGTCGCGGCAATCGGGACGACGCGCTGCCGCCACGCCTTGGGAAGCGACTTCAGGTGATGCGTCACTTTGTCGCGGATCATGCCGGGGACGAGCCAATCGAGTGCGACGGCGTCGATCTGGTTGAGGAGCTCGAGCGGCACGATCACGGTGACGCCGTCGCGCGGATCGCCGGGCGCGAAGCGGTAGCGAAGCGCAACGTCGCTCCCGGCGACCTTCAGCGTCGCGGGATAGAGCTCCTCGGTGACCTGCGTCGCCGCGTGACGCATCAGCTCGTCGCGCCCGAACACGAGGCAATCGGGATCGGCCGCCTCAGCGCGCCTGCGCCAGTGCTCGAAGCCGGCGCGCGTCGAGATGCCGTCGGGAACACGCGCGGCATAGAGCGCGGCGAGCGCCGCCTCGTCGACCAGCACGTCCTGCCGGCGCGCCTTGTGCTCGAGCGCGACCACCTCGTCGATCGCCGCGCGATTGCGGGCGAGGAAAGGCGCATCGACGCCGAGCTCACCGCCGACGAGCGC
>DASVGI010000119.1:0-43671 GCA_036379595.1 Casimicrobiaceae bacterium
TGGGCTCGCGGGGGCAAAAGGCAAGACCTGACCCCTTATCTCCGCCCCGGTTTGCCCGCCACCCCTCTCAGAGCCGCAGCGGCGCGCCGTAGCCGGTGAGCTCGAGGTAGCCGCGTCCCGCGACGCGCCCGGAAACGAGCGCGCGCACCGCACCCTCCCAGTACACGGCGCCGACGCTCGCGCGAGCATCGAGCTCCTGGTCGTCGAAGAGGGGCTCGAGCGTCACGTCGAGATCGCCGGCTCTGATGCGCATCGCGACCGGATACTCGATGCGCGTGCGCGGCGACGTCCATTGGCGAAGCGGGGTGAAGGTCACGTCGGCGGGACCGAACGTGGTTCGGTGACCGCGCGCGTCGCGCAGCGTGCCGCCGGCCCAGCTCGGGTTTCCGGCGGTGTCGCGGATCCGGAATGCCATCAGCGCGCCGCCGTCGGCGAGGTTGATCCCGGTCCAGTCCCAGCCGACGGCGCCGGCGCCGAGATAGTCGCTCGACCACTCGTGATCGAGCCAGGCGACGCCGTCGACGTGCTGCGCGTCGCCCTCGATGGCGAGCGTGCCGCGCACGGCGAGCTGCGGCTCGCTGTAGTAGAAGCTCGCTTCGCGCGGCTCCGGTCCCTTTCGGCTCACGCCGGCATCACCTTCGAGGAGGACCGGCTGCGTCGGCGCGAGCGCGAGATCGAAGGCAAAGTCCGGTGCGCGCACGGTCGCGCGGTACGCGTCGCCGGCGCGCACGAGCGACCAGTCGTCGATCCACACATGCGTCGAGCCCTCCTGCGCGCCTGCGAGGGTGAACCCCTCGCGCGCGGCACGCTGCGCGACGCGCAGGCGCCCGAGCACGGGCTCGGCGACGGCGGCGTGCGCGAACAGGAGCTCTTTCGGGGTGAAACGGCTCGGGTTGTCCTCGGCGATGCCGGGGCGGACGCGGAAGAACGTCACCTGGAAGCCGTACGATCGTGATGCCGACCCGAGCCAGCCGGTCACGTACCACCATTCGACGCGAAACCGCGGGTGCGCGCCGAAATCCGCCGGAAACTCGAGACGCGTTCCGGCGTGCACGTCGGGATAGTCGACCGCTGCGTGCGCGAGCCGGACCGGAAGGGTCGCCGTCAGCGGTGCGAGGCCGAGTGCCAGAAGCCGTCGCCGGAGCCGCGAATGAGCGCCCGCCCGCATCGCCCGCCAGTCGTGGTGCATCGCGCTACCCATTGCCCTCATCGCGCTACCCATTGCCCTCATCGCGCTATCCATGCCCGCATCGCGCTACCAGTCGTCGCGCACCGCGCGCACGGCGTCGTCGCGCGTCGCACCGCGCGACGCTGCGTATCCGGTGAGCGCCGACAGCGCGACGAGCGCCGCGGCGAGCACGACGAGACCCCGCCACGGAAGCGCGAAGTCGATCGTCCAGTGGAACGACTGCCGGTTGACGACTTCGATCAGCACGATGCTGATCGCAAGGCCGACGCCAAGACCGGTTGCCGTGCCGATCGCACCCGTCGTCGCTCCTTCGATCGCGAGCATGCGCATCAGTTGTCGCCGCGTCACGCCGAGGTGACGCAGCATGCCGAACTCGCGCCGCCTGGCGATCGTCTGCGCGACGAGCGATGCCGACAGCGCGACCAGCCCGATCGCAACGGCCGCCGCTTCGAGTGCATAGGTGACGGCAAAGGTGCGATCGAACGTCGCGAGCGAGCGGCGCCGCAGGTCGCCTGCGGCGATCACCGTCGCTCCGGTGTTGGAGGGAAGCACATGCTCGACGGCGCGTCGCACTGCGTTCGCGTCCGCGTCGCGGTCGAGCCACAGCGCCGCCTCGTTGACGCTCGAGTCATGGGTCAGCGCCTCGTAGCGGCTGCGCTCGATGACGATCGCGCCCTGCGGGCGCGCATAGTCGCGCCAGATGCCGGCAATCGTGAACGGAACCCGCGCGCCGGCGAGCGGCACGTCGATGACGCTTCCCACGGCAAGCCCGCGCTCGTCGGCAAGAATCTCGCTCACCCACGCGGGAGGGGGACCGCTCGCCGGGTCCACCGTCGATCCGATGATCGCGAGGCGTGCGGCGGGGTGGCGCGGATCGATGTTGCGGGCGAGGAGTGCGACCGAGGGTCGCGCCGGATCGAGCAGGATCCTCGTGCTGCGCGAGAACTCGGTGCGCGCAACACCGGGAAGTGCTGCGATCCGCTGCTGCTCGTCGCGACCGAGCGCGCCGGTTTCCACCGGTGATGCGCGGACATAGAGGTCCGCGGGGAGCATCGTCGTGAGCCAGGTCTCGAACGAGCCGCGAAACGACGCCACCATGATCGCCATCGACACCATCAGTGCAACGCTCGTGACCATCGCGGCAAGGCTCACCGCCGTTCTGCCTGGCACGGCGCGCAGGTGAGCGAGTGCCAGGCGCGCTTCGACCGACCCGCGCACGCGCAGGAAGGAAAGCGTGCTCCGCGCGATCGACGGCATCGCAATGATCGCTGCCGCGAGGAGAAATGCGATCGACGCGTAGCCCGCAATCGGCAATCCGCCGAGCGGCGGCAACATCGCGGCCCCCAGTGCGGCGAGCACGCACGCACCCGCGGCGAGGTTCGCACGCGACGGCGGCCGGCGGCCCCACCGCGCGTCCGGATCGGATGCGCGCAGCGCAGTGGCCGGCGACGTCGATGCCGCTTCGAGCGCGGGCGCGAGCCCTCCGGCGACCGCGGCGGCGATGCCGAGGAGCGCCATCGCGAGCGCAGGAGCGGCGTCGAAGCGAAGCGACGCTGCGCCTCCGCGGAAGAATCCGCCGCCGAGATCGGAACCGAAGTGGCGCAATGCAACGCCGGCGGCGAAGTAGCCGAGCGCGAGCCCGACGATCGAGCCGGCGATGCCGAGCCACACCGATTCGGCGACGACGAGCGCCACGAGGCGCCTGCGCGAAAGACCGAGGGTGCGCAGGAGTGCCAGCGACTGCCGGCGGCGCGCGAGCGATAGCGTCTGCGTCGCGAAGACCAGCATGCCACCGGTGACGAGCGCAACGAGGGCGAGCACGTCGAGATTGACCCGATAGGCGCGCGAAGCCTCGGCGCTGGCATCGCGCGCAACCGCGGGAGGCGAAGCCGTGAGGCCCGCCGGAAGCCACTGCTGCAGCCGGCGTGCGACCTCGGCGCGGTTCGCCCCTTCGCGCAGGCGAAGATCGATGCGGGTGATGCGTCCGAGGCGATCGAAATCGCGCTGCACGGCGGCGATGTCCATGATCGCGTAGCGCGTCGTCGATGCGACGCCCGCTGTATCACCCGGGACGCTCACTGCATCACCCGCACCGCTCGCTGCATCACTCGCGACGCCCGCTGTATCACCCGCGATGCCCGCGACGCGAAGCGCGACGTCGCCGCCTGCGGTCTGCATATCGACGTGGTCGCCGACAACGACGCCGAGCCACCGCGCTGTGGTCCGGCTGGGAAACAGCGTGTCTCCGCGCAGAGCGTCCTCGCGATCGCGGAGCGCGGGCATCAGCGCCGGAGTGACCGCCGCCGCGCGGAAGATGTCGACGCCGTAGATCGTCAATGGCGCGTCGTGACCGGGAACGACGGTGCTGACTTCGAGCACCGGGCTCGCGACCGCGACACCAGGATCCTGCGCGACGCGCGGATACACGCGCTCGTCGAAGCCCGCGGAGGGTCCGCGCACTTCGAGGTCGCTCTTCCCGGCGAGCGACGCGAGGCCGGAGACGAGGTCGTTCACGGCAGTGCGATTGACGAGCTCGACCGCGTAGCCGAGCGCGACCCCGGATGCAATCGCCAGGATCGCGACGACGCTGCGCGCACCTCCTCGCGCGAAGCCGCCGCCGATCGCACGCGCCACCGCGCGCGTCGCCGCGAGCCGTGTCATTCGATCGATTCGGGAGTGGCGACCGCGGCCGTCGCGCGCTGATCGGCCTCGCCAAACGCGACGGGCTCGAGCCCGCTCGCGGTGAGCCGCAATACGCGGTCGGCCGAGCGTGCGGCGGCGAGCGAGTGCGTCGCGAGGATCCCCGTCGCCTGCTCACGGCGGATCGATGCACGCAGCAGCTCGATCACCTGGCGCGCGTTCGCGGGATCGAGGTTGCCGGTCGGCTCGTCGGCGAGGACCAGCTTCGGGCGGTGGACGAGCGCGCGCGCGATCGCGACCCGTTGCAGCTCGCCACCCGAGAGCTCGGCCGGCTCGCTCGCGCCGCGACCGCCGAGCCCGACTGCGTCGAGCATTTCGTCGACTCTTCGCGTTGCCTCGCTGCCGTCGTGCCCGAGGAGCGCGAGCGGCAGTGCGACGTTGGCCGCAACGCTGAGCCACGGCAGGATGTGGAAGGCCTGGAACACGAAGCCCATGCGCGCGCGCCGCAGCGCGGTCAGCGCATCGTCGTCGCAGCGCGCGTAATCGATGCCATCGACGACGATGCTTCCGGAGTCGGCACGCTCGAGGCCAGCGATGAGATTGAGCAGCGTCGACTTGCCGATTCCCGACGCGCCGACGATCGCGACGTATTCGCCGGCCGCGAAGCGCACCGAGAGCCGCTCGAACAGGCGGCGCGGCACCGCGCCGTCATAGGACTTCGAAACTGCGGCGAGCTCGATCACACGCCGCAGTGTAGCGTCACCCTGGTCTTGCGGAGCTTTCCTGGGCGTGAGCGGGGATGAAGCGCAGCGCCACGCCGTCGTTGCAGTAGCGCAAACCGGTCGGTTGCGGACCGTCGTCGAACACGTGCCCCTGGTGTCCCCCGCACTTCACGCAGTGATACTCGGTGCGCGGGACGATCAGCTTCGTGTCGGCCTTCGTCGCGAACACCCCGGGAATGGTGGTGAAGAAGCTCGGCCAGCCGGTGCCGCTGTCGAACTTCATCGCCGAGCTGAAGAGCGGCAGCGAGCATCCAGCGCAGACGAAGACGCCGGGGCGCTTTTCGGCATCGAGCGGACTCGACCACGGGCGCTCGGTTCCCTCGTGGCGCAGCACGTCGTAGGCGAGCGGGGTGAGGAGGCTGCGCCACTCATCGTCGGTCTTCGTGATCGGCGTGAAGTCGGTCGCGATCTGCGCTCCGGGAGCGAGGAGATCACGCCAGTGCTTCTGCAACTCGCTCACCGACACCGGCGCGTGCATGGCGGTGCGCCGAAGCTGCGCGTAAGCGATGTTCGCGCCGACGACGAGTGCCGCGCCGGCTCCGAGGAGAAAGTAGCGTCGATTCATCGTATTACCTCAACAGATACGTCGAATTTGATACCCGGGCCCCGCGTTCGTTCCGCCGGCGCTGAAAAACCGGGACGTACCACGTTTTTTCGTAGTGAAGAGCTCGCCGGTTACGCCCAGCGCGTGAAAAAACGTGGTACGTCCCGGTTTTCCCGTCCCGGTTTTCCGCGTCCCGGGTTTCAGTTTTTCGGGGACTTGGCGCGCCGCGGGCGGCGGGGCGCCGTGGCGGCCGGACGCCACACCTCGCGCACGACGTCGCGCAGCGCATGGATCGGCGGATCGCGCTCGCGGTCACGCCGGTGGATGAATTGCAGGCATGTCGTGAGGCGCTGCTCGCCCCAGACGAACACGTCGCCCGATGCGGCGAGCGCGTTGGCGATGTCCTCGCGCATCAGCGCGACGCCCACACCCGCCGTGACGAGCGAGGCGATCACCGCTTCATGATCGGCCTCGACGTGGCGGACCGGTTCGGCGCCGTGCTCCGCGAAGAGGCGCGCGGCCAGCGCGCGATGGGTGCTGATCGCCGGAGTCATGATCCAGGGTTCCGCGGCGATCGCGCTCCAGTCGGCGCCGGCGAGGCGCTCGGCCCACGCCGCCGGTGCGACGATCCGGTAGGCGAATTCGAGCAGCGGCGTCGAGGCGACCGCGGCATGCGAGAGATCACCGTAATAGAAGGCGGCATCGAGCTCGCCGTCGCGGACCTTCGCGAACGCCGCGCCGGAGATTTCCTGGTGGACGTCGATCTCGAGCAGCGGGAAGCGCTCGACCGCCGTGCGCAGCACGTCGGCGAGCCGCAGGAATTCGGGATCGGCGACGGTCCCGAGACGCACGCGTCCGGCGACTTCGCCGCGCAGCTCCGATGCTCGTCCGCGCAACGCCTGCGCCGCGGCGAGGATCGCTTCGGCTTCGGGGAGCAGGCGTCGCCCGGCCGGCGTCAGCGTCATCCCCGACGCGTGGCGCTCGAACAGCACCACCGCGAGCTCGTCCTCGAGCGCCTTGATCTGCGCCGAGACCGCGGGCTGGCTCAAGTGCAGGCGCTCGGCCGCGCGGGTGAGGTGACCGAACTCCGCCACCGTCGCGAAGCTGCGCAGTTGATAAAGCTCCATTGCGGCCGGTCAGCCCGTTACGCGCCGCACTGCAAAATCAACCATGTGTGCCATCCGGATATTCTATGCCAATGATCCAAAACGATGATTTGATGTTGCTCCAGGGAGGCTCTATGTTCTGATTGTGCGACGCACAAGGCGTTGCGACCAATAGGCGTGCCGCGACGGTGCGCAGGAGCAGCAACAATGAGTAGCGTACAAACATGGACCCCCGATCGGGCCGAAGCCTACTTCACCGGGAGCCTGATCGGCCAGGTGTCGACCTGGCTTGCCGACGCGATCACCGAGCTTTCCGGGCATCGCAGAACGAACGGCGGCCGCCCCACACGCCCCGGCGATAACGGCCACGTCGAGCGCCGCGCGGAACCCCGTGCCGCGAAGCAGCCACGGCAGAGCTTCTTCGCGCGCCTCGAAGCGAAGCTGTGGCGCGCGGAACAGGAGCGTCGCGAAGCCTGGCTCGCCGAGTCGACCGACGTGTTCGACCTCGAGCGCCGCATGCAGCGCCTCGACCGCGGACACCCGTTCGTCTAGACGATGCCTTCGAACGGCTGAACGTCGACCTCGGCACCGGCGTCGACGCGATCGACGTCGACCGGCAGCACGATGAAGCAGTTCGCCTGCGACATCGACGACAGGATGCCGGAGCCCTGATTGCCGGTCGACGCAACGCGCCACGCGCCGTTGCCGTCGCGCGCCAGCACCCCGCGCTGGAACTCGGTGCGGCCGCGCATCTTCTTCACCGGCGCCGAAAGGACCGCTTTGAACGTGGGGATCGGTGCGGTATCGCGCCGTCCCTGCAGCACGCGCAGCGCGTCGCGCACGAACTCGTAGAACGTCACCATGACCGCGACGGGATTGCCCGGCAAGCCGAAGAAGTGCGCGCTGCCGATGCGGCCGTAGGCGAGCGGCCGCCCCGGCTTCATCGCGATCTTCCAGAACAGCACGTCGCCGAGCCGATCGAGGATCTCCTTCACGAAATCGGCCTCGCCGACCGAGACGCCGCCCGACGTCACGATGACGTCGGCGCAGCCCGCGGCGGTCGTGAATGCCTGTGCGAGCGCGTCGCGGTCGTCGCGCACGACGCCCATGTCGATCGCCTCGCAGTTGATCCGCCGCAGCATACCGAGCAGCGTGTAGCGATTGCTGTCGTAGATCTCCCCCGGGCCAAGGGGCTGACCGAGCGAGCGCAGCTCGTCGCCGGTGGAGAAGAACGCGACGCGCAGGCGCCGGTAGACGCCGACCTCGTTGATGCCGAGCGACGCGAGCATTCCGAGCTCGGCGGGCCCCAACGGTTGGCCCGCGGTGAAGACGACCGCGCCGCGCGCGACGTCCTCGCCGGCGCGGCGGCTGTTCTGACCCTTCCGCACGACGGCGCCCGCGTGAATCCGCACGCCACCGTCGATTTCGGACGCGCGTTCCTGCATCACCACGGTGTCGGCGCCCGCCGGCATCACGCCGCCGGTGAAGATGCGCACCGCCTCACCCGAGCCGACCGCGCGCGCAAAGGGCTTGCCGGCAAACGATTCGCCGATCCGCGCGAGGGTTGTCTCGCGATCGGGAGCGAGGTCGGCGAAGCGCACCGCCCAGCCATCCATCGCCGAGTTGTCGTGGCCCGGCACGTCGCACGGCGAGACGACGTCGGACGCGAGCACGCGATCGAGCGCGTCGCGCACGTGGACGCGCTCGATCGCGGTGACCGGGGCGAGGAATTGCCGGATCAGTGTCCGCGCTTTCTCGACCGGCATCGAATCGGGATCGTAGTCGTCGGCGCAGGACACCTCGCGCAGCGTCGCGGGAGTGGTCATGATCGCGCTCCTTCGGATGGAACGGTCGCGTGCGAGCCCGCGGCAAGCTCCTCCCGGGTATTGAAATTGCGAAACGCTTCAGCCTCGTCGTCGAAGCTGACTTCGACGACGGCGAGCGTCGAATACCAGGCGTCGATCTTGCGCCCTCCGCCGGCGAGAAAGGCGTCGAGATGCGCGAGGAGATCGCGCCGCACGAGCGCGAACACCGGATGCGGCTGGTCGAACGTTTTCGCCACCGCGAGATCGGCCACGCGTGTTCCCGCCGCCGCCGCCGCGCCGGCGGCGAGGCGGAGGACGAGATCGGCCGGCAGATACGGCGAATCGCAGGGTGCGGTGACGACGAACGGCGTTGTCGCGGCCGTCATTCCCGCGTGCAGGCCGGCGAGAGGCCCGGCGTAGCTGCCGAGCGCATCGGGCACGACCGGATAGCCGAACGCCGCGTAGCGCGTCGCGTTACGGTTCGCATTGACGACGAGCGTTGCGACCTGCGGCGCGAGGCGCGCGATCACGTGCGCGACGAGCGGCATCCCGTTGAGCTCGACCAGACCCTTGTCGACGCCGCCCATGCGCCGCCCCTGCCCGCCGGCGAGCAAGATGCCGGTGACGTCGCTTTTCGACGGCATCACCGCTCCGCCTGAAAGCGCGCGGCGCCGGTGAACAGCAGGTAGTGGCGATTGGTCGCGCGCCCGATCATCGTCATGCCGACCTTCTCCGCGATCTCGTAGCCCATCTGCGTGAGACCCGAGCGCGACACGAGGAATGGAATGCCCATCTGCGCCGCCTTGATCACCATCTCCGACGTGAGGCGGCCGGTCGTGTAGAAGATCTTGTCGGCGCCTTCCTCGCGGTCGAGCCACATCTGGCCGGCAATCGCGTCGACGGCGTTATGCCGGCCGACGTCCTCGACGAACAGCAAAATCTCGGCGTGCTCGCCCGCGTTCGTCGCGAGCGCGCAGCCGTGCACGGCGCCCGCCTGCTTGTAGATCGTCTCGTGCGTGCGCACGCGGTCGAGGAGATCGTAGAGCGCGGTGCGGGTGAGCGTCGCATCGGCGGGAAGGCGGACGCTGTCGATGTCCTCCATCAGGTCGCCGAACACGGTCCCCTGCCCACAGCCGCTCGTCTTCGTGCGGCGCGCGGTCTTCGCTTCGAGATCGGCGAGCCCGTGACGCGTCTTCACCGCGACCGCGTTGGTCTCCCAGTCGACCTGCACCGCTTCGATCTCGTCGAGCGAGCCGACCAGGCGCTGATTGCGCAGATAGCCGATCGCGAGCGCCTCGGGGGCCGCACCGAGCGTCATCAGCGTCAAGAGCTCGCGCCGATCGACATAGAGCGTCAGCGGATGCTCGCCGGCGATCGGCACCGCGCGCTCGCTGCCGTGCTCGTCGACCGCGGTGACGTCGAAGGTCGCCGGGCGGGCAGCGTGAGTGAGGAGGGGGCGAACGCCAGCCTGCGTCCGGTCCCCGATGGCGCTCATCCTCCGATATACGACATCTCGATCTTCTGCGGGCGGGGCGTGTCGGCGCTGCGCAGCTCCGAGTAGCGATCACTGCGGCGATGCCAGATCGCCGCGATCGCATTGCGGATCGCGGCGTCGTCATAGTCGCCGCGCACGAGCGTGCGAAGGTCGTAACCCGCGTTCGCGAACAGGCAGGTGTAGAGCTTGCCGTCGGTCGAGAGGCGCGCGCGCGTGCAGTCGCGGCAGAACGGCTGGGTCACCGACGCGATGACGCCGATCTCGTTGCCGTCGTCGCGATAGCGCCAGCGATTCGCGACCTCGCCGGGGTAGTTCGCCTCCACGGGCTCGAGCGGGAACTCGCGCGCAATCGCGGCGACGATCTCGGACGCGGGCACCACGTGATCCATCTTCCAGCCGTTGGTGTGGCCGACGTCCATGAATTCGATGAACCGCACGATGTGACCGCGCTCGCGGAAATGACGCGCGAGCGGCACGATCGCGTGCTCGTTCAGTCCGCGCTTGATCACCGCATTGATCTTGATCGGAGCGAGTCCCGCCGCCTCGGCGGCATCGATCCCTTCCAGCACGCGCGCGACCGGAAAGTCGACGTCGTTCATCGCGCGAAACGTGGCATCGTCGAGGGCGTCGAGGCTCACGGTGACGCGGGTCAGCCCGGCGCCGCGCAGCGCGCGCGCCTTGCGCGCGAGGAGCGCGCCGTTGGTGGTCAGCGTGAGGTCGACCTCGCCGAGGCGGGCGAGCATGCCGACGAGGCGCTCGAGATTCCTGCGCAGCAGCGGCTCGCCGCCGGTCAGGCGCAGCTTCTTCACGCCGAGGTCGACGAAGATCGACGCGACCCGGGCGATCTCCTCGAAGCTCAGGAGCTCCGCGTGCGGCAGGAACGGAAAGTCGCGGCCGTAGACGTCCTTCGGCATGCAGTAGACGCAGCGGAAGTTGCACCGGTCGGTGACCGAGATCCGCAGATCGTGCAGGTGACGACCGAGCGCGTCGCGCGGAGGCGCCGCGACGGCGCCGTCGGGCGCCGCGGCGGCGTCGGCATCGCGTACCGCGGCTTCGCGTACGAAACGGTCGAGCGCCGCCTCGCGCGAAGTGCGCGCATCGACGAGGGGAATCACGTTGGCCATGGCTCTTATTGATGTTAGCAGACCGTGCGTGGCGGGCAATCCCGCGCGTATGATCGGCCGCATCGAGGGGAAGCGTGAAGGAAGGACGATCGGTGACGACTCTCCGGCGCAAGGTCGACGTCGTGATGGCACGCGTGCCGCTCGCCAACCGTTGGGTGAGCGAACGCTGGCAGCCCGTGGCGGTCATCGATGCACGGTGCTGGGATGCCGTCGCGGTGCCAGCGTCTCTCGGATACGGCATGATCGCGAGCGACTCACCCGAGGCACACCGGGCGCGCGGCATTCGCGTCGTGAGCCCGATCGCCGACGGACGCGAATGCTGGGTCTGCCCCGGCTTCGAGATCGAGCTGCACCGGAGCGAGGGCGAGGGCCTCTATCTCAACCTGACCTCACCCGACCCGCGGATCTTCGTCATGTGGCGGATGTTCGACGACGGCCGCGTGCCGCCGGCGTGGCCGGTGTTCGTGACGGTGAGCTACAACCAGGCGGCGCGGTCGATGGATGGCGGCGAGCAGGTCGACAACGTTCCGATCACGCCCGAGATCGCGCGATGGACGCACGAGTTCGTCGCCGCGAATTACGTACCCGAGCCGCGGCGCAAGTTCAAGCGCCGCAACCCGCTGGCGGACGACTCGTCGGGACGCGCACCGCCGACGCCGTCTGCTTCCGCAACGGGCGACGTGCGGCGATGAGCGGCAACGACGGTCGCAGTCCCGGGACGTCGGGCCGCGACGACAACCGTACGACGTTCTCGCTGCGCCGCTGGTCGCAGCGCAAGCACGCGAGCGCGCGCGAAGCGAAGGGTGCTGAGCGCGTGGCCGAGGACGTCGTGCCGGCGGTACCGTCGGTCGAGCAGCCGGCCGAGCAGCCGGCCGTGCAGCCGGTGGTGCGGCCGGACGCCGCTGCGGTGCCACCCGAGCTGCCGCCGATCGAAACCCTGACTATCGACTCGGATTTCGCGCCGTTCATGCGCACCGGAGTCGATCCTGTGCTTCGCCGCGAGGCGCTCAAGAAGCTTCTTCACGATCCGCGCTTCAACGTGATGGACGGGCTCGACGTCTATATCGACGACTACACGAAGACGAAGCCGATCGAGCCCTCGCTCGCGCGCAAGCTCGCAGCACGGCTGCATCCCCGCGCCTCGGCGGATGAGCACGAGACGGCCGATGCGGCGGTCACGGATACCGCGGTCGCAGAGGTCGCCATGGCCGATGCAAGCGTTGCGAACGTGGCCGTCGCTGATACCGGAGTCGCAGATGCCACAGCCGCGGATGCCACCGTCATCGGAGTGCACGATGACACCGCGGTTGACGCTGCGCCGCCGGCAGGCACGCACTGATGGCGGCGAACGACAAAGAGCTCTTCGTCTGCTCGTGCAACCGCACGATGCCGCTCGATGGTGAAGCGCTCGCGAAGCACCTCGGCGCGGGGTCGCTTCCGCTGCACAGTGCACTTTGCCAGCTCGAGCTCGAGCGCTTTCGCGAGCACGCGCAGGGCAACGTCGTCGTCGCGTGCACGCAGGAAGAGCGGCTCTTCAGCGCCGAGGCCGAATCGCTCCCGGCCGTGCAGTCGCTGCGCTTCGTCAACATCCGCGAGACCGCAGGGTGGTCGGCGCAGGCGAACGAGGCCGGCCCGAAGATCGCGGCGCTCCTCGAAGCGGCGATGCTGCCCGATCCGGATCCTGTTCCCGTCGTCGGCTACAAATCGTCGGGCCAGGTGCTGATCGTCGGGCCGGGCGATGCCGCGCTCTACTGGGCGAACGTGCTTTCGGCGCAGCTTGCGGTCACCGTGCTGATGACCGGCCGCGCAGCATCCGCGGCGATCCGCGGCGAGCGGCGCTACCCGGTGTACTCGGGAAAGCTCGCCGCACTCGCCGGGTGGCTCGGCGCCTTCGACGCGGAGTGGGAGCAGGAAAACCCGATCGACCTCGATCTCTGCACGCGCTGCGGCGCGTGCGTGCGCGCCTGTCCCGAGCACGCGATCGGATCCGCGTTCCAGATCGACCTCGATCGCTGCCGTTCGCACCGCGCGTGCGTGGCCGCGTGCGGCGCGATCGGCGCGATCGATTTCGATCGTCGCGACACGACGCGGCGCGGTCGCTTCGATCTCGTGCTCGATCTCGGCGCGAAGCCGTGGTTCAGGCAGCATCAGCCGCCGCAGGGTTATTTCGCGCCGGGGAGCGACCCGATCGCGCAGGCGAAGGCCGCGGCCGAGCTTGCGCTCGCCACCGGTGAGTTCGAAAAGCCGAAATATTTCTCGTACAAGGCATCGATCTGCGCGCACTCGCGCTCGCAGAAAGAGGGTTGCACGCAGTGCATCGACGTCTGCTCGACGCTCGCGATCCGCGCCGACGGCGACCACGTCTACGTCGAGCCGCACCTGTGCATGGGCTGCGGCGCGTGCACGACCGTCTGTCCTTCGGGGGCGATCTCCTACGCGTACCCGACGGTGACCGATCTGGGGACGCGCCTGCGCACGCTGCTGCGCGCCTATGCGCACGCCGGGGGCCGCGATGCGTGCCTCCTGTTCCATGCAGCCGATGGCAATGCGGCGATCGAGGCGCTGGCGCGCGAAGGACGCGGCCTTCCGGCGCGCGTCATTCCGGTCGAGGTTCACCACGTCGCTTCGGTCGGCATCGACGTCTGGCTCGCCGCGATCGCCTGGGGCGCGTCGCAGGTCGCCGTGCTGGCGACCGGAAGCGAGGCGCCGCAGTACCGCGAAGCGATCGCGTTCCAGATGTCGATCGCCGCGACGATCACCGCTGCGCTCGGATACCAGGGCGAGCACTTCCGCCTGATCGCAGCGGCCGCCGATGTCTCGGACGCATTCGGCAGCGGCGGCGAAGCGGCGACGCCCGATCCGGCGTTGCTCGACGCTGCGCTGTGGGACTGGCCGGTCGCGCTCGCGCCACGCGTGGCCGCGACGTTCGCCGCGGTCGCGGACAAGCGCCGCCTGCTGGCACTCGCCAACGAGCACCTCGCCGCGCACGCGCCGACCCCGCAGGAGGTGATCGCACTCCGCGCGGGGGCTCCGTTCGGCGCGATCGAGGTCAATCGCGACGCCTGCACGATGTGCCTCGCCTGCGTCGCATCGTGCCCGGAGGCGGCGCTCCTCGATCATCCGGAGACGCCGCAGCTGCGGTTCATCGAGGCGAACTGCGTGCAGTGCGGGCTCTGTGCAGCAACCTGCCCGGAGTGCGCGATTACGCTCGTGCCGCGCCTCGACCTCACGCCCGAGGCAAAGTCTCCGCGCGTGCTGAACGAGGCGGCGATCCATGCCTGCGCGCGCTGCGGCAAGCCGATGGGAACGCAGAAGATGGTGCAGGCGATGGTCGAGCGGCTGCGCCATCACTCGATGTTCGCCGACGATGCGGCGCTCGCCCGACTGATGATGTGCGCCGACTGCCGCGTGATCGACCTGATGACGAGCGAGCGCTCGGTCGACGTGCGGGATCTGTGATGCGAGGGCAGGTGGCATGATGCCCGCACAGATGGAGACAGCGCATCCGCTGACGCCAGAGGACACGAGCCGCAGCGATCTCTATGCGCTCCTCGCGCGGCTCTACGCGGATGGACCGGACCCCGGGCTTCTCGCTTCGATCGCCGGCGCCCGGCGCATCGACGGTTCGTCGGAGCTCGCTGTGGCGTGGAACCGGCTCGCGGACGCGAGCCGCGCCGCCGATGCGGTGGACGTGATGCAGGAATACACCGATCTCTTCGTCGGAGTCGGCAAATCCGAGGTGAACCTTCACGCCTCGTTCTGGCTCTCAGGATTCACGATGGAGCGCCCGCTTGCGCTGCTGCGAACCGAGCTCGCAACCCTGGGCCTCGCGCGGCGCGAAGGCGTCACCATGCTCGAAGACCATCTGTCCGCGCTGTGCGAATCGATGCGGCTCCTGATTGCCGGGGATCACGAACGGCAACCCGCAGCACTCACGACGCAGCGGGCGTTCTTCGAGCGCAATCTCGGGCCGTGGGTGTTCGATTGCTGCGTCGCAATAGGAGATTCCCCTATTGCCAATTATTACCGGGGGGTAGCAGAATGGACCCGCGCGTTCATGGCGCTCGAGCGAGAGGCGCTCGCCATGGACGAATAAGCGAAGCAAAAACAGCGGCAAATTCGCACTTCGTCGCATGTCAGGGGTCTTCAGGAGGGTTCATGTCCAGTCCATCGCGATCCGATATTGCCGAGGTGCAACCGGGCATTGCGCAGCCTGACGTGCGGCGACGCCGTTTCCTGCTCGCCTTCGGCGCAGGTGCGGCAGGAGCCGCAGTGGCCGCGCCCGCCGTCGCCGGGACTGCCGCGGCCGTGACGCCGGCTGAGCCCGAAGCGGCGTCTCGGGGCTACCGGGAAACCGACCACATCCGCGCCTACTACGCGTCCGCGCGTCGCTAGGCAGTGCTCGTCATGACGATCACCGACGGGTGTCCGCGAGGCGGGCCCGTCGCTCCAGTTCGGCATCCAGCAGGAGGCAGGCCATGCAACTGACGCGCAAGTCCGATCCCATCCGCGGGGTCGCCCCGCGCATCCTCCGTTCCGGCGCGCGCAGGATCGCGACGATGGATCGTCGCAGCTTTCTCAAGCGCTCGGGCCTTGCCGCGGGCGTTGGTGCGTTCGCGAGCCAGCTTCCGTACGGGACGATGGAAAAGGCGCAGGCGGCCGACGAGGCGGCCGGAGTCAAGCGCGAGGTGCATCGCACGGTCTGCACGCACTGCTCGGTGGGCTGCGCGATCGACGCGGTGGTCGAGAACGGCGTCTGGGTACGCCAGGAGCCGGTGTTCGATTCGCCGCTCAACCTGGGCGCGCACTGCGCGAAGGGCGCATCGATCCGCGAGCACGGGCACGGCGATCACCGGCTGAAGACGCCGATGAAGCTCGTCGACGGCAAGTACCAGAAGATCTCGTGGGATCAGGCGATCAAGGAGGTCGGCGACAAGCTCCTCGCGATCCGCAAGGAGTCGGGCCCCGACGCGGTGTTCTGGGTCGGGAGCTCCAAGCACAGCAACGAGCAGTCGTACCTCTTGCGCAAGTTCGTCTCGTTCTTCGGGACGAACAACATGGACCACCAGGCGCGCATCTGTCACTCGACGACGGTCTCGGGCGTGGCCAATACCTGGGGCTACGGCGCGATGACCAACTCGTACAACGACATGGGCAACACGAAGTGCGCGTTCTACATCGGCAGCAACGCGGCCGAGGCGCACCCGGTGTCGCTGCTGCACATGCTGCACGCGAAGGAGAACGGCGCCAGGATGATCGTCGCCGACCCGCGCTTCACGCGCACTGCGGCGAAGGCGGACGTGTACGTTCGCTTCCGCTCGGGAACCGACGTCGCGCTGCTGTTCGGCATGCTCTATCACATCTTCAAGAACAACTGGCAGGACGACAAGTACATCCATGACCGCGTCTACGGCATGGACAAGGTGCGCGAGGACGTGCTCGCGAAGTGGACTCCGGACAAGGTCGAGGAAGTGACCGGCGTTCCCGAGGCGCTGGTCTACCAGTGCGCCGAGATGATGGCGAAGAACCGGCCGTCGACGCTCGTCTGGTGCATGGGCCAGACGCAGCACTCGATCGGCAACGCGATGGTGCGCGCGTCGTGCATCGTTCAGCTGGCGCTCGGCAACATCGGCGTGCCGGGCGGCGGCGCCAACATCTTCCGCGGTCACGACAACGTCCAGGGCGCGACCGACATCGGCCCCAACCCCGACTCGCTTCCCGGCTACTACGGTGTCGCGGCGGGCGCGTGGAAGCACTTCGCCGCCGTGTGGAACGTCGATTACGAGTGGATCAAGAAGCAGTTCGCCTCGGAAGTGATGATGGAGAAGCCGGGGATGACGGTGTCGCGCTGGATCGACGGCGTGCTCGAGAAGAACGACCTGATCGACCAGGACAGCAACCTGCGCGCGATCGTCTACTGGGGGCACGCGCCGAACAGCCAGACGCGCGGCAAGGAGATGGTCGAGGCGATGAAGAAGCTCGACTTGATCGTCGTCGTCGACCCGTACCCGTCGGCGACCGCGGCGATGAGCGCGATGGTGCGGAAGGACGGCGTCTATCTGCTGCCCGCGTGCACGCAGCTCGAGACGTCGGGCTCGGTCACCGCGTCGAACCGGTCGCTGCAGTGGCGCGAGCGCGTCATCCGGCCGCTGTTCGAGTCGCAGACCGACCAGGCGATCATGTACGCGTTTTCGAAGAAGTTCGGCTACGACAAGGAATTCGTCAAGAACTACGAGATCTGGAAGCCCGACGGTGACGCCAAGTTCGACGAGCCGACCCCGGAATCGGTACTGAAGGAAATCAATATCGCGACGTGGACGATCGGCTACACCGGCCAGTCGCCCGAGCGGCTGAAGCTCCACATGAAGAACATGGCGACGTTCGACGTGCGCACGCTGCGCGCGAACGGCGGCCCGTGCAACGGCGATTACTTCGGCATGCCGTGGCCGTGCTACGGCACACCCGAGATCAAGCATCCGGGCTCGCCGAATCTGTACCAGGAATCACGCACGATGATGGATGGCGGCGGCTGCTTCCGCGCGAACTTCGGCGTCGAGCGCGACGGCGTCAACCTCCTCGCCGAGGATGGCTCGTATCCGAAGGGCTCCGAGATCACGACGGGCTACCCCGAGTTCGATCACGTGCTGATGAAGAAGATCGGCTTCTGGGACGAGCTCACCGACGCCGAGAAGAAGGCGGCCGAAGGGAAGAACTGGAAGACCGACCTCTCCGGCGGCATCCAGCGCGTGTGCATGAAGCACGGCGTGCACTTCTGGGGCAACGCCAAGGCGCGGGCCGTCGTGTGGAACTTCCCCGACGGCATCCCGCAGCACCGCGAGCCGATCTACTCGCCGCGGCCCGATCTCGTCGCCAGGGACCCGACCCACGACGACAAGCAGGACTTCTGGCGGCTGCCGACACTCTTCAAGTCGGTGCAGGAGGCCAACGTCAAGGACAAGATCGCCGAGAAGTTCCCGATCATTCTCACCAGCGGCCGCCTCGTCGAATACGAAGGCGGCGGCGAGGAGACGCGCAGCAACCCGTGGCTCGCCGAGCTGCGTCCCGATAACTTCGTGCAGATCAATCCGAAGGACGCGAACGACCGCGGGGTAAAGAACGGCGAGTACGTCTGGGTGAAGACCCCGACCGGCGCACAGCTCAAGGTGCGGGCCACCGTCACCGAGGCGGTGGGCTCCGGTACCGCGTTCGTGCCGTTCCACTTCTCGGGCTGGTGGATGGGCAAGGATATGCTCGAGTTCTATCCGGACGGCGCCCATCCGATCGTGCGCGGCGAGGCGGTCAACACGGCGACCACCTATGGCTACGACTCGGTGACGATGATGCAGGAATCGAAGACGACGCTGTGCCAGGTCGAGAAGTTCACGGCGTGACGAGGAGACGCTAGCCATGGCGAGAATGAAATTCCTGTGCGATGCCGAGCGCTGCATCGAGTGCAACGGCTGCGTCACCGCGTGCAAGCAGGAGCACGAGATTCCGTGGGGCGTCAATCGCCGCCGGGTGGTGACGATGAACGAAGGCGTTCCCGGGCAGCGTGCGATCTCGGTCGCGTGCATGCACTGCACCGACGCGCCGTGCATGGCGGTGTGCCCGGTCGACTGCTTCTATCACACCGACGAAGGGCTGGTCCTGCACGACAAGGACCTCTGTATCGGCTGCGGCTACTGCTTCTACGCGTGCCCGTTCGGCGCGCCGCAGTTCCCGCAGGCCGGCGCGCTCGGCGTGCGCGGCAAGATGGACAAGTGCACGTTCTGCGCCGGCGGGCCCGAGCCCGATTTCTCCGAGGCCGAATTCAAGCAGTACGGGCGCAACCGCCTCGCCGAAGGCAAGCTCCCCGTTTGCGCCGAGATGTGCGCGACCAAGGCGCTCCTCGGCGGTGACGGCGACATGATTGCCGACATCTACCGCGACCGTGTGCTTCGCCGCGGCAAGGGTGCCGAGGTCTGGGGTTGGGCCACCGCCTACAAGCTGCCGCCCGGCAAGGGCACGCCGCCGCCCGCGGCGAACGGAGGGACCAGGTCATGATCGCGAGGCCAGTGCAGAGCGTTGCCATCGCCGTGGCCGTTGCGGCGGCCTTCGTGCTGACCGGTTGCGGCGAGCGCCCGCAGGCGGTCGTCTACAAGCAGGGCACCTACCAGGGCAAGACCGATCAGCAGCCGTGGAGTGTCGCGCCGTGGAACGGCAACAAGCAGCAGTGGGAAGACGCGATGCGCCAGCGCGTCCAGGATCAGAACGAGTACAAGCGGATGGGCGGATAGGGAGGCGGGCATGCATCAGCGCATCGTCGGTATCCTCGTCGCCGTGTTCGCGGCGCTCTTGCTGCTTGCGCCGGGTGTCGCAGCGGCGCAGTCGCCTGCGCTCGACCCCGCGCTTGCCGCGGCCGCGAAGGCGCAGCAGCAGCAGCAGATCGAGCAGCCGCTCAACAATCAGCCGGTGTGGAAGGAGGTCCGCTCGGGCGTTCCGCTGGTGACCACGGTCACCGGCCGCGAGACCAACGTGCTGATCCAGTCGGCCGGGCAGAGCTGGCGCGCGTTTCGCAACTCGTGGTTCTCGGTCGTCGCCGGCTGGGCACTCGTCGTGCTGGTGCTGATCATCGCCGCGTACTATCTCGTGCGCGGAACGCTGCAGCTTTCGGGAAAGCCGACCGGAAGGAAGGTCAAGCGCTTTGGCGCGTGGCAGCGCTCGATCCACTGGGCGACAGCGATCACGTTCGTCATCCTCGCGATCACCGGGCTCATCATCCTGTTCGGCAAGAACATCCTGCTGCCGCTGATCGGCTACACGCTGTTCTCGTGGCTCGCGATCCTGTCGAAGAACCTGCACAACTTCGTCGGACCGCTGTTCATCATCTGCACGGTGCTGATCTTCTTCACCTTCGTGCGCGACAACATCTGGCGCGCGCACGACTTCACCTGGCTCGGGCGCTTCGGCGGGCTGTTCTCGAACAAGGAAGTGCCGTCGGGCAAGTTCAACGGGGGTGAGAAGCTCTGGTTCTGGGGTGGGGTCTTCATCTGCGGCGTGCTCGTCGCGGCGAGCGGCCTTGTCCTCGATTTTCCGAACTTCAACCAGACGCGCAGCACGATGCAGATCGCGGATCTCGTCCACATCACTATCGCGACGCTCTTCATGCTGGCCGGGCTCGGGCACATCTACATGGGCACCATCGGGATGGCCGGTGCCTACGACGCGATGCGCACCGGGTACGTCGACGAAACCTGGGCGAAGGAGCACCACGAGTACTGGTACAACGACATCAAGGCCGGCAAGATTCCCGACGCGCTGGAAATGCCGCAGGGGCCGGCGGGCAAACTCGAGCAGAAGCCTGCCTGACGGGCATCGGAGACGAACCATGCGAAATGCGCTGCGCAACCTGATTGCCGCCCTCTTGATCGTGGCGCCCTTCGGTGTCGCCATGGCCAAGCTGCCGCCGAAGCCGCCGCTCAGCCCCGAGCAGCAGGCCGAAGCTGCAGCGAAGAAGAAGGCGGCCGCGGAAAAGACGGCGGCGGAACTTACTGCGGCCCAGGATCGCGCAGTGGCGAACTACCAGGCGAACATGAAGGCGAAGGGCGTCGAAACGCACGCGCAAATGCCGGCAGCGTCCGAGCACAAGGCGCCAGAGCACAAGGCAGCCGAGAAGAAGAAGTAGCCGCTGCGTCGGCTATAATCGCCGGCCACGGAGAGTTGGCCGAGTGGTCGAAGGCGCCTGACTCGAAATCAGGTTTAGGGCAACCTAACGGGGGTTCGAATCCCTCACTCTCCGCCAGTTTCCGCGCTGGCGCGTCGGTACCGGCCTTCCCGCGCAGATCGCGGTCCAGAGCTCACGCTGCCCGCGCGCCCAGCGGGACATGAATCTCGAGCTCGTCGAACGGCACACGCACCCCGTCGTCGTCGCGTTCCACCAGCCCCAGCGCCATCAGCCGCTGCACGTCCCTGTGCACGTTGCTGTAGTTGCGCCCCAGTGTCTTTGCCAGCGCGTAGACGCTCTGCGCGCCCTCGCGCCGCAGGGTTTCCAACGTGCGCAAACGTTCGGCCGTGAGCTCAGCGAACACTTCCCCGGCGCTCGTGAAGCCCAGCCGGTAATCGGCAGCTTCCACCTTGCCCGCAGCCAGCGCGCGCGCTGCGCCGATGGCCCGTCGGTGCATCTCGGTGTCACCGGCAATTTCGATGATGGCTTTCATAGCTCACTCCGCAGTTAGTCGAATCACGTCGGCCTGAAAATCTTCGAGCAGCGCTTCCAGCGTGGTGAACGCGTAGGGTTCCTCGTGCTCGCTCCGGCGTGGCTGCCCCTTCTGATCGCCGGCGACGTCGCTGCGCAGACCGGAACCGAGCACGGCAAGATCGGCGTGACGCGGTCGGCGCGCAGCGGGACGGGCGTCGCGCACGAGAAGCCGTGGGTGGTACGCGTGCTGACTTCCGGCAACGTCCCGGCAAGTCCAGTCGTTCCCCGGTTTTCCCTCTGAAAACCCGCTCTGCGTAGTCCAGCGAGGGCCGGGATCGTCCTTTGACAGTCTCCGTGGCGCGAAGACCACAGTTCATCGTGACCTTGACGGGGGTGAAGAATATATTACATAATCATATGCTGAGATGATATGCATGGGTCGTGCACCCGAATATGGACTCGAGTTCCTGCTCGCTTTCGATGGGCGCATTCATCATCTCGAAGAAGGTTACTGGATAAAGTTCGAGATCGAGCGCGTCAAGGCGACCAGGGAGCGACCACATGGCCTGTCCTGTTCGTTCACGCTGCATGGACCGGATGGCAGGCGGCTGGTCGGCTTCGACAACGCCCACGGTGTGGCTGACGCAGGGTCTCGATTCAAACCAAAGCCGCTGTCGAGCGATCATTGGCACCGAACGGAGACCGATCCCGGACGGCGGTATCAGTTCAAGGATGCTGAGACATTGATCGACGACTTTTTTGACGAAGTGGAACGGGTGTTGGGTGAGCGCGGAGTCGAAACGACGGTCGTCGCAGTGGAAGAGACACGGAGGTCGAAATGAGCAGGTACAAAGTTCAAAATCTGCGCTCCTTGCGCGAGGAAATGAAGGCTGTGGCGCGAGGCGAGCGTCGCGCGCCGGCCGACGCCAGGAAACCGAGTTTCAACTCGGTCGACGCCTTGGTGCGGCTGCTGACACCAGAAAACCGGAAGCTTCTCGCCATTATTCGGGATCGTAAGCCCCAATCGGTTGCCGAGCTCGTGGAGATGACCGGGCGCGCTCAACCGAACCTCACGCGCACGCTGGCGAAAATGGCATCCGCGGGTTTCATCACGATGAAATCGGTCGGCCGCCGCAAGGCTCCGAACGTTGCCGTCAAGAAGATCATCGTCGAGATCGATCCGTACTCGGATCGCGATCGGCTCAAGGTCGCTTAGGGTAGGCTCGAATCCCTCACTCTCCGCCTGTCTTTCATATGCGCATACGGTTCCGGTTCCTCCGGTGGCTGTTCCTGCTCGGCATCGTACTGCCGATACGCCCGGCGATTGCGCAGAGCACGGACGAAGCGCATTGGCGCGCGGTTGCGCGCGCCGACCTCGACGCGGTGTACAAGACGATCGTCGAGGCACATCCCGGCGCGATCGACGCCGCGAATCCGTCGTTCCGGATCTGGATGGAGGATGGGTACCGGCAAGCGCTGGCACGGTTGCCGGACGTCACCGATTACAGCACGGCGCTCAATGCCGTACGCTGGTACGTCACCGGCTTTCGCGATGGTCACCTGATCCTCTCCGACGATACCCGCCCGGCCGATGAGCTGAATCCTTCCAAAGGGTGGGGCGTGGCACTCCGCCACGGCCACTTCGTCGTGACGAACGTCGCTGCGGACTGGCCGGCCCCGCTACCACCCACAGGAGCAACCGTGCTTTCATGCGATGGACGCTCACCCCAGGCGATCGCCACCGAAGACGTCGCTCCGTACATCGATCGACGGGACTTACCTTTGAGCCGACAGGAGGCCGCCGAATTCATTGGCGAACCGGTGCTCGCAATGGGGAAACGGTTGAAGTCGTGCACGTTCACACCTCCCGATAGTCACGCGGTGATGACGTTGAACGTCGTCTATCGGCCGCTGACGTTCGAGGACTGGGCATCGATCATCTCTGACCATCGACCCCAGCGCGTGCGGATCAACGACTACGATCCGAGGGACGGACTGCTGTGGATACGCGCACAGAATTTCTACCCTGATCACGAGCAGTACGCCGCGCTCGAATCGATGCTCCGGCGGCTCCGTCACCTTCACGGCGTTCGCGCGATCGTCTTCGACGTGCGCGGCAATGGCGGTGGCAATAGTGAAATTGGCGGAATGATCTTCGAGGCCGCGACCGGCGGTCTCCAATACGACCACCGCGGTCTCGAGAGGCTTCCCGCAATCTATGCCGAGTGGCGCGTGTCGGCGATATCGATCGAAGCCGCGAAGACCGGTCTCGCGAACGCATTGCGGGTGTCCGGTCCCGGCAGCAGCACGGTCGACTGGTTTCGCGACCACTTGCGATCACTCCTCGTCGCCCAGGCGGCCGGAAAGCCGTGGGCGCGGCAGGACATGGGCGAGCGCCGGCTCACCCGCGACGAGATGAAGCACAGGTATGCGCGCCTGCGTCGCTTCTCAGGGCCGATTGCAGTGCTGACCGATGAGTACTGCATGAGCGCGTGTCTCGACTTCGTGGACCTGGTGCGTCAGGTACCGGGCGCGCTGCAGCTCGGCGCGACGACTGGTGCCGATTCGGTCTACATCGACACGGGAACGGTACGCCTGCCCAGCGGCAATCACCTGATTCTGCCGTTGAAAGTGTGGCGCAACCGTTTGCGCGGCAATAACGAGGCGCTTGTCCCCGACATCACGTACGACGGTGACCTTGACGATGACGCCGCGGTCCGCAGATGGGTCGTCTCGGTACTGGCGCGCCGCGGTTTCACCGCTGCGGTGACGGCAGGGTCCAGCGGGAATCCAGCGGTTTCAGGCGCACCGGGTCACCGCGTTCGCGGAGACGAGGTCGCAAACAAGGAGACGAAATGCAGGTATTGCTACCCGAAGGCTGGGCGCCGCCAATCGGCTACTCCAACGGCATTGCAGTCGATGCTGGCCGCATCGTGTTCATCGCCGGCCAGGTAGGCTGGGATGCGCAGCAGAAGTTCCACTCCGAGGCGATCGCGCCGCAGTTCGAGCAGGCGCTGGAGAACATCCTCGCCGTGCTCGCGCAGGCCGGCGGCCGACCGGAGCACATCTGTCGCATCACCGCGTACTGCTGCGACAAGCCCGCCTACATGGCCGCGCGCAAGGACCTCGGCGGGATCTGGCGCAAGCACATGGGAAAGCATTTCCCCGCGATGAGCATGATCTTCGTGTCGGACCTGCTCGACAACCCGGGCAAGATCGAGTTGGAGGCCACGGCGGTGATTCCGAAGTAAGAATCAACCGGGCGCCGATGCGCCCCGCGGGGCCACCCGCCGCGGCGCAAACCCTGCGACCCGTCTCAGGGCTGCGCGCTTGACGCAGATCATTTTCAATGTATCCAGCGTCCCGTAGCCTGTCGCCCCAATTCGGGATTCCTGCGGGGCGCTGCCTTGAATCTCGCGCTAAGACCCGTCGAACGCCCGCTCGCTCTCGGCGAGCAGGTCTATCTCTCGCTGCGCGCGCTGCTTCGAAGCGGCCAGATCCCGCACGGCCAGCCGCTGCAGGAGATTCAGCTCGCGGAGCGGCTCGGCGTGTCGCGCACCCCCGTGCGGCAGGCGATGACGCGGCTGGCGAGCGAAGGCCTGCTGGTTTCCGACGGCCGCAGCTTCGTGGTGCCGAAGCTGACGCTGCGCGACGTCGACGACATCTACGAGGTGCGCTTTCTGATCGAGCCGGCCGCGATCCGCAGTGTGGCCGCGTTCACCACCCACAAGGCCTCTCGCGCGCCGCTCGAAGCGGCGCTCGCGGCCGCTGCCGCCGCGCATAGGGCCGGCGACGCGGAAGCGTTTGGCGCCGCGCACCAGCGGTTCCGCGCGGCGTGGCTCGCGCTGGTGCCCAACCGCCGGCTGGTGCGGGCCGTCGAGCAGTACGCCGATCACCTGCAGCACATCCGCGCGCTGACGCTCGGCACGCCGCAGGTGCGCGCGATCGTGCTGAAGGGCTATCGCCGCGTCGCCGCGGCGCTCGCCGAAGGCAACGGCGACGCCGCCGTCGAGGCGATGACCGCGACGCTGACCGAGGCCAAGCGCGCGTTCATCGACGCGATGGGGATCAGCGAAAGCTGAGCGCGGCAGGAGCAGAGGGAGATGAACTACAAAGCCGAGATCCCGTACGGCGCGTACTGGAGCACGCCGTTCGCGCGCTGGCAGGGCAGCTTTGCCAACCTGCACTCGATCGAGTTCGCCGCGCACGTGGCGCGCAATGAGCTGGCCAGGCGCAGCATCGATCCGCACGTGCTCGACTACGGCGTGCTGGGCATCTCGGTGCCGCAGCAGCACGCCTTCTACGGCCTGCCCTGGCTCACGGGTATGGTCGGCGCCGGGCAGGCCGGCGGGCCGACGCTGATGCAGGCCTGCGCCACGGGCGTGCGCACGCTGCTCGCCGCCGCGCAGGAGATCGAAGTCGGCATGGCGACGACCGCGCTGGTCGTCAACTGCGACCGCGTGTCCAACGGCCCGCACCTCTATTACCCCAACCCGCGCGGCCCCGGCGGAACTGGAGCGGCCGAGGACTGGGTGATGGACAACTTCGGCTGCGATCCGCTCGGCCCGCACTCGATGCTGCAGACCGCGGAGAACGTCGCGGCGAAGCACGGCTTCACCACCGCGCAACAGCACGAGGTGGTGCTGCTGCGCGAGCAGCAATACCGGAGCGCATTGGATAACGACTGCGCATTCCTGAAGCGCTTCATCACGTTGCCGTTCGAGGTGCCCGCGCCGGGATATCGAAAGACGGCCGCGACGCTGGCGGGTGACGAAGGCGTGTCGCAGTCGACGCCCGAGGGACTGGCGAAGCTGAAGCCGGTGGCGGAGGGCGGCACCGTCACCTACGGCGGGCAGACCCATCCCGCCGACGGCAACGCGGGGATCGTCGTCACCACGCGCGAACGCGCGCGCGAACTCACGACGGACCGGCGTATCGCGGTGCGACTGCACGGATTCGGGCTGGCGCGCGCGCCGCTTGCGTACATGCCGGAGTCGACCGTGCCCGCCGCGCAGCGCGCGCTCGCGCAGGCGGGCCGTGGTGTGCGAGAGATGGACGCGATCAAGACGCACAACCCGTTCGCGGTCAACGATCTCTACTTCGCCAGTGAGACCGGCGTCGATCTGACATCGATCAACCATTACGGCTGCTCGCTGGTGTGGGGCCATCCGCAGGCGCCGATGGGCACGCGCTCGATCATCGAATTGATCGAGGAGCTCGCGCTGCGCGGCGGCGGCTGGGGACTGTTCACCGGCTGCGCCGCCGGCGACACCGCGATGGCGGTCGTGCTGGAAGTGGGCGACGCGTGACGTGAACGTCTGAGCACGCGATGGACATTGCGGACTGGATCAGGGACCACGCGCAGCGAGCGCCGAACCGGACGGCCATCCGCTTCGATGGCCATGACCTGACCTACGCTGCATTCGCGCAGCAGATCGAGCGCGTCGCTTCTGCGCTCGCCGCGTGCGGCGTGCGCATGGGTCGCTGCGTTTCGTATCTGGGCCTGAACCGCCCCGAAGAGCTCGCGCTGCTGTTCGCCTGCGCGCGGCTCGGCGCGTTGTTCATGCCGCTCAACTGGCGCCTGGCAGCGCCCGAGCATCGCGAGCGCCTGCTCGACTGCCCGCCGGCGGTGCTGGTGGTCGAGGACGGCTTCGTCGCGCAAACCGTCGCGTACGCTGACACGCTGCCGCCGATGACGCGGGTGGCGATCGGTGCAGCGCCGGAAGGCTGGATCACTTTCGAGGCACTGCTCGCGCAGGCGAGCGCGCCGGTACACGATCAGGCGATCGCGCCGCGACAACCGCTCCTCGTCTGCCACACCTCGGGCTCCACCGGCCAGCCCAAGGGCGTGCTGCTCACACAAGGCGCGCTGATCACGAACGCCGCCAACAGCGTCGCGCTGCACGACATGACGGCCGACGACCGCATCCTGACCAACCTGCCCTTATTCCACGTCGGGGGGTTGAACAACCAGACCACGCCGGCGCTGCAGGCGGGCGCGACGGTCGTACTGCACTCGAAATTCGATCCGGCCGCAACGTTCGACGCGATCGAGCAGGAGCGCATCACGCTCACCGTGCTGGTGCCCACGCAACTGACAATGATGATGGCGCTGCCGCGCTGGCAATCGGCCGACTTCTCCCGTCTGCGGATGATCACCACCGGATCGACGATCGTGCCCGAGCACCTGATCCGCGCCGTGCACGGGCGCGGTGTGCCGCTGGTGCAGATCTACGGCCTGACCGAGACCTGCCCGATCGCCGCCTACCTGCGTCCCGAGGACGCGATGCGCAAGGCGGGCTCGACGGGCAAGGCGGCGCCATGCTGCGAAGTACGCGTGGTCGACTCCGACGACCGCGATGTCGCACCGGGCGTGCGCGGCGAGATCCTGATCCGCGGTGACAACGTGATGGCGGGCTACTGGAAGCAGCCGCAGGCCACGACCGTCGCGCTCGCCGGCGGCTGGTTTCATAGCGGCGACATCGGTCACTTCGACGCCGACGGCTTCCTGTGGATCGACGGCCGCGCGAAGGACATGATCATCTCCGGCGGCGAGAACATCGCGCCGGCCGAAATCGAGAACGTGCTGCTCGAATGTCCCGACGTGGCCGAGGTCGCGGTGGTCGGCCGGCCCGACGCGAACTGGGGCGAAGTGGTGGTCGCGGTCGTTGCGCCGAAGGACGGCCGCGCGCTGACCTCCGAACGCCTGCTGTCGATGCTCGACGGCCGCATCGCGCGCTACAAGCATCCGCGCCAGATGCTGGTTGTCGACGAGCTGCCGAAGACGGCGCTGGGCAAAGTGCGCAAGGAAGACGTGAGGCGGTTGGTGGCGGAGACGGCCGGAGGTTGAGGGAGAAGGTCGCTTCAACAATAAGGAACCCGAAGCAATGACCCTGAAGATCGGAATCGACGTCGGCGGCACGTTCACCGATTTCGTCGTCGTGCGCGACGGCGCGCCGCCGGTGATTTACAAGACGCTGTCGACGCCGTCTGACCCGTCGATCGCGGTCGTCGACGGGCTGGCAAAGATCGCGGCGAGCCAGACGCCGCCGCTGCCATTGCACACATTCACCGAGACGATCGATACGCTGGTGCACGGCACGACCGTCACGACCAACGCGACGCTGACGCACACGGGTGCAAAGTGCGGGTTGCTGACCACCGAAGGTGTGCGCGATGCGCTCGAGATGCGGCGCGGCATCCGCGAGGAGCAGTACAACAACCGTTACACGAACGTGAAGCCGCTGGTCGCGCGTTATCTGCGCGCCGGCATCCGCGGCCGGCTCGACCGCAATGGGCGCGAACTGGCGCCGCTCGATCTCGATGGTGTGCGCAGCGCGATCGATCTCTTCAAGCGCGAGGGTGTCGCGGCCGTCGCAATCTGCTTCATGAACTCGTTCGCCAACCCCGCGCACGAGCAGGCCGCGGCGGAGCTGGTCAGGCGCGAGCTGCCGGGCGCGTATCTGTCCGTGTCGACTGACGTATTGCCGTCGATCCGCTTCTACGAGCGCGTCAGCACCACGGCGCTGAATGCGTACGTCGGGCCGAAGCTCAATCACTATCTCGATCAGTTGGTGGGGCGGCTCGCCGGAATCGGCTTCAAGGGCCTGCTGCTGATCATGCAGTCCAACGGCGGCGTGATCTCGCCGCAGCTCGCGCGCGACCGCGCGGCGCTGACGCTGCTGTCGGGGCCGGCCGGCGGGCCTGGGGCGGGCCTCTTCTACGTGCGCGCGCACGGGCAGGACAGGTGCATCACGACCGACATGGGCGGCACCAGCTTCGAGGCGTCGGTCGCGGTGCGCGCACCGATGGTCAGGAACGACGGTGAGATCGCGCGCCACAGGATCGCGCTGCCGATGCTCGACATCCACACCATCGGCGCCGGCGGCGGCTCGATCGGCTGGCTCGACGAGGGCGGCCTCTTGCGTATGGGCCCGCAGAGCGCGGGCGCCGATCCGGGGCCGGCGTGCTACGGCAAGGGCGGAAAGCTTCCTACTACGACCGACGCCAACGTCGTGCTCGGCTATCTCGACCCCGACTACTTCGCCGGCGGCAGGATGAAGCTCGACGCGGCCGCGGCGCGGCGCGCGATCGAGGAGCACATCGCGAAGCCGATGGGCCTCTCGGTCGAGGAAGCCGCCGCCGGCATGTACCGCGTCGCCTGCAACAACATGGCGCAGGGCGTGCGCGAGGTGACGATCAAGCGCGGCTTCGATCCGCGCGAATTCCCGTTCATCCCGGCCGGCGGCGCCGGACCGATCCACGCCTGCCTGATCTGCCAGGAGCTGGAAATTCCGCTGCAGATCGTGCCGCGCGAGGCGTCGGTGCTGTGCGCGTTCGGCATGCTGATGAGCGAGCTGAAGCACGACTTCGTGCGCACGTTCGTCTCGCGCCTCGACGCCATCGACTGGGCGGGCCTGGCGGAACTTGCCGACGCCATGCAGCGCGACGGCGAGAAGCAACTCGCGGAGGAACGCATCCCCGCCGCGCAGCGCCGCTACGACGTGCGGCTCGATTGCCGCTACATCAAGCAGTACCACGAGGTGTCGCTGCCCGTGTCGCGCGAGCTGATCGATCGCCGCGACACCGCCGGGATCGCCGAGGCCTTCCATGCCGAGCACAACCGCCTGTTCGGCTATTCGCTCGCGCAGGAGGCGGCGCCGATCGAGATCATCAACCTGCGCGTGCAGGCCATCGGCGCGACCGAGAAGCCTGCGTACCGCGACGAGACATGGGCCGGCACTGAGGTGGCGCACGCGTTGAAGGGCCGGCGCAGCGTGTATATGCCGGAGACGCGCAGGTTCGCCGACGTGTCGGTGTACGACGGCCACCGGCTGCGCTACGGCAACCGGGTCGATGGACCCGCGCTGATCGAGCAGGAGACGACGGCGGTGTTCGTGAGCAGGTCGTACGACTGCGTCGTCGATGCGCTCGGCTCGTTCGCGCTGTTCGCCAAGGGGCGCGAAGACCTCGTCGCCACCTGCTTTCGCAAAGACGAAGAGGTGACGGCATGAGCCACAGGATCGACCCGATACTGCTCTCGGTCTACGCGCGCACGTTCAAGTCGATTACCGACGAGATGAGCATCTCGATGGAGAAGACCACACGCTCGCCGATCCTGTGCGAGGCCAGGGATTACGTGACCGGCCTGTACGACGCCGACGGCAACATGCTCGAGCAGACCGAGAACCTGCCGATCCTGGCATTCTCGCTCGCCCCTGTCTGCAAGTACATCAAAGAGTACTTCGGCGACGAGATCTATCCGGGCGACGTGATCTTCCACAACGACGTGTTCTCGCTCGGCAACCAGAACAACGACGTCGCCGTCTACAAGCCGGTGTTCCACGGCGACAGGCTGGTTGCGTGGACGGCGGTGAAAGGGCATCAGGCCGACATCGGCGGCAATGTGCGCGGCGGCTACAACCCGAACGCGGTCGAGGTGTGGCAGGAGGCGCTGCGTATCCCCGCGGTCAAGGTCTATGAGCGCGGCAAGCTGCGTCGCGACGTGTGGAACCTGATCTTCGCCAACATTCGCCTGGACATCGTCCAGCACGACATGAAGGCCGAGATCGGCGCCTGCACGGTCGGCGAGCGGCGGCTGCTGGAATTGATCGCCAAGTACGGGCTCGAAAGCTTCGCGTCGCACAAGCAGGCGCTGTTCGAGGCCACGCGCAGGATGATGGAAGCGGAGATCGCCAGGATCCCGAACGGTCGCTATGCGGGCGAAGGCTACGTGTACTACGACGGCAGGAACGCCGGCAGCAAGTACACGATCCGCGTCGACATCGAGGTGAAGGATACGTCGATCAGGTTCGACTACTCGCGCACCGACGCGCAGACCAACGGTTTCGTCAACGGCACGTTCACGTCGAGCGCGTCGGCGACGATCCTGACGCTGCTGCAGATGGTCAACCCTGACATCCCGCACAACGAGGGCATGGTGCAGCCGATCGAGATCGTGATCCCCGAGGGCACGATCCTGAACGCCGCGTATCCGAAGGCGACCACGTTCGGCAACCACCTGTGCCCGCCGAACGCCGACGCGATCCAGCGCGCGCTGGCGCCTGTCATGCCCGAGCGCGTGACCGCGGGCTGGAATAACCTTCTGTGTTCGCTCACGACCGGAACCGATCCGCAGAAGAACGAGACCTACGTCGACATCGGCTTCATGGGACTGAAGGGCGGGTCGGGTGCACTAAAGGGCACTGACGGCTACGACCACATTGGCATGATCGACGCCTCGGGCGGTGTGCTCGATCAGGATTACGAGATGTTCGAGCAGCAGACGCCGCACCGGCTGCTCCGGCACGAACTGCTGACCGATTCCGCCGGAGCGGGCCAGTGGCGCGGCGGTCTTGGCGTCGAGACGATCTTCGAGATCGGCTCGAACGACACGCAGCTCGTGACCTTCGGCGACGGCGATTTCGAGGGCGCGTTCGGCCTCTTCGGCGGCGGCGGCGCAGGCTTGAACTTCATCAAGCTGCGCTATCCGGACGGCACCGAGGTCGTGCCGAAGAACAAGGACCTGCTCACCGGCGTGCCGAAGGGAACGATCTATCACCAGGTCGCGGGCGGCGGCGGCGGGTATGGCGACCCGAAGCTGCGCGATCGGAAGGTGCTGGCGGAGGAAGTGAAGAACGGCGTGATTTCGCTGGAGGCAGCGCGGCGGTTGTATGGGTTTGGGGGGTGAAATGACGCATCAGGGCGAGGCTCCGAGCGTCGCGGCGGCCGGTACCCGGCACGGGCTCATGGTGGGGCGGTCGGCCTTGCAGGCCGACTCCACTCCGATGCTCGGCCTGAGGTCGCGCCGCAGAACTCGCTGCGCTCACTGCGTTCGCTGCGCTCGGACAGCTGCGGCGAGTTGGATCAGGAAGCGCGCTGAAGCGCGCCGACCTCAGGCCTGTGCTTCTCGTCGCCCCACAAATCGCCCCTGCCGGGTATCGACCACCGCTCTCGAGACGTCGTCAGCCTGCGCGCAGTCGAACACCGTGCCCGCAAAGGGGTGTGCGGGCAGGTCGCGGCGCGCCTCTGCGGCGCCGAGAAGCGCAGCGGCCGTCGCCGCGCGCGCCAGCGCGCCACGTAAACCAACTCGGCGCGTCTGTCCGAACGAAGCGATCGCAGGGAGCGAAGTGAGTTACGCGACGGGCGATGGCCGCGAGCATCGGAGGGAAGTCGGCGCTACGCGCCGACCGCCACAGCGGTGCGCGGAGGCCTGTCCGCACGCCCCTTCGCCGCTCGGGACCATCGAAAGCTGAACCACGCAATGGACTTCGACCTGACCCCCGACCAGCGCGCGGTGCGCGACACCTTCGCGCGCTTCGCCGACGAGCGCATCGCGCCGCAGGCGGCGGCGATCGACGAGGCGCATGCGTTTCCGCGCGCGCTGTTCGACGAGCTGGCTCGCCTCGGCTTCTTCGGCATGCGCTATCCGGAGGACGTCGGCGGCACCGGCCTGGGCCTGACCGAGTTCTGCCTCGCGCTCGCGGAGATCGCGCGCGGCTCGGTGTCGCTCGCGGGCGCGGCGGCGATGCAGTCGCTGATGGGGACGAAGTTCCTGCACATGCTCGGCAATGCCGACATCGTCGAGCGGCTGTTCAAGCCTGCGCTCAAAGGCGTGAAGATCGGCGCGATCTGCATGACGGAGCCCAACGCGGGCTCCGACCTCGGTGGCATCGCCACCGCGGCGAAGAAGGTCGACGGCGGCTATGCGCTGAACGGGCAGAAGACGTGGATCACGTCGGCGCCGGTGGCGGACTTCTTCACCGTGTTCGCGCGCGCAGGGAGCGAGAAGAAGCTGACGATCTTCCTGGTCGAGCGCTCGTTCAAGGGGCTGACGGTCGGTCGCGCGATCCACAAAATGGGCGTGTGGGCGCTGCCAACGTCCGAGGTCGCGTTCGACGATTGCTTCGTGCCCGAATCGCACCGGCTGTCGAAGGAAGAAGGCGACGGCGAAGGCCATCTGCGCAAGACGCTGGCGGAGATCCGCATCCTCACCGGCGCGATCGCGTTGGGTGTCGCGCGTGCGGCACTGTCGGAGGCGACTCGCTACGCCGCCGAGCGCAGGCAGTTCGGCAAGCCGATCAACCGCTACCAGGCGATTCAGTTCAAGCTCGCCGACATGGCGACCGGGCTGGAGGCCGCCACGCAGCTCGTCTACTACGCGGCGTGGCTGCGCGACAACGACCGGCCGCATCACAAGGAAGCGGCGATGTGCAAGCTGAACGCGACCGAAACGGCGGCGACGATCTGCGATCAGGCCGCGCGCGTGCTCGCTTCCTATGGCTACGCGATGGAGTACCCGGTGCAACGGTATCTGCGCGACGTGCGTTTCACGCTGATCGGCGGTGGCACGAGCGAGATCCTGAAGCTCGTCATCGCGAAGGAGGTCGCTGCATGAGCGATGCAAAGAGCATCCGCATCGTGCTCGCCAAGCCGGGGCTCGACGGCCACGACCAGGGCGCGAAGGTCGTCGCGCGCGCGCTGCGCGATGCCGGTTTCGAGGTGATCTACACCGGGTTGCGCCAGACGCCGGAGCAGATCACCGAGATCGCCGCGCAGGAGGATGTCGACGTGATCGCGCTCTCCAGCATGGCGGGTTCGCACCTGTCGTTCTGCCGGCGCTTGAAGCCGCTGCTCGAGGAAGCTGACCTCACCGACAAGCTGTGGATCATCGGCGGCAACCTGCCGGCGCAGGACCACGGCGAACTGCGCGAGCTCGGCTTCAGGGGGATATTTCCCACCAGCTCGAAGCTCGATGCGATCTGCGATTTCATTCGAGAGAACGCTCCATGAAGCGCGACCAGACAGCCGAGCTCGAGCCGCGATTCAACGAATCCGGCATCGCGATCGCGCCGCTGTACACGGCCGACGACGTCGAGGCGAGCGGCGGACTGGCGATCGGCCGTCCCGGAGAGTATCCGTTCACCCGCGGCATCCATCCGCTGATGTACCGCAGGCAGCCGTGGACGATGAGGCAGTACACGGGCTTCGGCAACGCGGCCGACACCAATGCACGCTTCAAGTACCTGATCGCCAACGGGCAGACGGGCCTCAACGTAGCGTTCGACCTGCCGACGCAGTGCGGGCTGGACTCCGACGACGCGCAGGCGGAGGGTGAAGTCGGCCGCGTCGGCATGGCGATCGATACGCTGCGCGACTTCGAGATCGCGTTCGACGGCATCGACCTCGACAGGATCACCGTGTCGCTGACGATCAACGGCGCCGCGGCGATCCTGATCGCGATGTATCTCGCGATGGCGGAGAAGCGCGGCTACGACGTCAGGAAGCTCCGCGGCACCGCGCAGAACGACATCCTGAAGGAGTTCATCGGCCGCGGCACGTGGATCTTCCCGGTGCAGCCTTCGATCCGCCTCGTCGGCGACACGATCGAGTACTGCGCGAAGCACGCGCCCAAGTACAGCCCGGTGTCGGTGTGCGGCTATCACATCCGCGAATCGGGCGCGACGCCGACGCAGGAGATGGCCTACGCGTTCTGCATCGCCAAAGCCTATGCCGATGAAGTCATCAAGCGCGGGCTGCCGGTCGACGAGTTCGCCGGGCGGCTTTCCTACAACTTCAACATCTTCGGCAACATCTTCGAGCAGGTCGCCAAGTTTCGCGCCGGCCGCAGCCTGTGGGCGAAGATCATGAAGGAGCAGTACGGCGCGACGCAGCCGGGCTCGATGTGGCTGCGGATGATCGCGGGCGGCGGCGGCGGCGGGCTGACCGCCGAGCAGCCGGAGAACAACATCGTGCGCGGCGCGTACTACGCACTGATCTCGGCGTTGTCCGGCGCGCAGACGATGGCGCTGTGCTGCTTCGACGAGGCGTACACGATCCCGAGCGAACGAGCGCAGCGCATCTCGCTGCGCACGATGCAGCTTCTGATCGAGGAGATGGGGCTCACCGACACCGCTGACCCGCTCGGCGGCTCGTTCTTCGTGGAGACGCTGACCAACCAGATGCGCGCCGAGATGGAGCGCATCATGGCCGAGGTCGACGCCGAAGGCGGCATCGTGCGGCTGGTGTCCGAAGGGATCGTGCAGGCGCGCGTGTCGGCGCAGGCGTATCAGCGCCAGCGCGACCTCGAGTCGGGCAGGTTCCGCAAGGTCGGCGTCAACTGCTACCAGAGCGAGGAGGAATCCGAGCGCGTGGTCGAGTTCCATCCGTACAAGGAAGACGACGCGCGCGCGCAGATCGCGGCGCTCGACCGCGTGCGCGCCGAACGCGACAGCACGACGGTGGATAACGCACTCGCGCGCGTCGCGGCCGATGCCCGCTCGGGCGTGAACCTGATGCCGGCGATCGTCGACGCGGTGAAGGCGTACGCCAGCGTCGGCGAAATCACGAACGAGATGCGCAAGGTGTTCGGCAGCTACCGCGAGCCGATAAGGTTCTGAATGATATGAATCGCAACCGAGATCGAATCGTGCAGGAGATATCCGCTTACCTGGCGCCTCACCGCCTGGATCGGGCCCTGCAGGCGATGGCCGACCGCAACGCCACGGTGTTCTGCGGCGGCACCGACCTCGCGCCGCAGACCGAATCCGGCGCGCGGCAATACAAGGCGACGCTATTGAACATTCGCCGCATCGAGGGCCTGGGCGGCATCGAGGCCGAGGATGACGAGATTCGCATCGGTGCCGTGACGACCGTCAGCGAAATCCGCGGCAACTCCGCGCTCGCCCGGATCGCGCCGTTGCTGGTCGAGGCGGCCGAGCACTTCGCCAGCGATCAGATTCGCAATGCGGCCTCGGTGGGCGGCAACCTCTGCAACGGCTCGCCAGCCGGCGACATGATCCCGCCTCTGCTGGTGCTGGGCGCTTCCGCCGAGCTCGCATGCTGGCGCGACGGCGCCGTGAAGACGCGGCGGGTGCCGCTGGAGCGCTTCTTCCTCGGCCCCGGCAAGACCGTCAGGCAGCCGGAAGAGTTGCTGACTGCTGTCGTGTTCGACCGGCCTGCAGCCGGCTTCGTCGGCAGGTTCCGCAAGTCGGGCCCGCGTCCGGCGCTCGAAATCTCCACCGTTTCGGTCGCCCTCGGCGCTCGCCTCGCCGGCGGCCGGCTCCGCGACGTGCGTATCGCGATGGGGTCGGTTGCGCCGACGCCGTTGCGCGCCCGCCATGCGGAGGCCGCGCTCGAAGGACAGCTCCTCGACGCCGCGACCATCGCCGCGGCCGTCGCCGCGGCAGCCGAGGATGCCAAACCCATCGATGACGTGCGTGCCAGTGCGTGGTATCGCGGCCATCTTGTTCGCGTGTTCGTCGAAGAGGTGCTCGATGACGTCCGTCGAAACTGAAATCCGCTTCAAGCTCAATGGCCGCGAGGTCTGCCTGAAGGTGCCCGTCGCCATGAAGGCGCTGGCCATGCTGCGCGACAGGCTCGGCCTGACCGGAACCAAGTACGCCTGCGGCGAAGGCGAGTGCGGCGCCTGCACGATCGAGGTCGACGGCAAGACCATCAACAGTTGCCTGATGTACGCCGCCGATTGCGACGGACGCGAGGTCGTGACCATCGAAGGGCTGCGCACGCCGGAAGGCCTTCACCCGGTGCAGCAGGCCTTCGTCGACCACGGCGCCGTGCAGTGCGGCTTCTGCATGCCGGGCATGATCATGCAGGCGCAGTACCTGATCGAAAACAATCCCAACCTGACGCGCGAAGAGGCGCAACGGGGCCTCGAGGGCAATCTCTGCCGCTGCACCGGCTACACGAAGGTGCTGGACGCCGTCGAGGCCGTGGCCCGCGGAGCCAAGCCATGAACAAGACCGCCACGCCCGTGACGAAGAAGACGCTGATCGGCACGCGCGTCAGGAAACCCGACGCCCCGGACAAAGCGATGGGCAAGACGCGCTACATCAACGACATGGTGTTGCCGCAGATGCTTACGGCCAAGGTGCTGTTCGCCGGCCGGCCCCACGCGAGGATCGTTCGCATCGACACCGCGGCGGCCGAGAAGCTGCCGGGCGTGCACGCGGTGCTGACCGGCAAGGACGCCGCCGGCCTCGAGTTCGGCTTCGTGCGCGACAACGTCGCGCTCAAGGACAAGGTGCGCTGCGAGCACGACGAGATCGCCGCCGTCGCGGCCGAGACGGAAGAGATCGCGTTACGCGCGCTCGAGCTCATCGAAGTCGAGTACGAGGATCTTCCCGGCGTGTTCACGCCCGAAGCCGGCGCCAGCGAGGGCGCGCCGCTGATCCACGAGAACTTCCCCGGCAACAAGAGCCTCCATTTCGAGTTCAGGCACGGCGATCTCGCTGCGGCCGAGGCAGCCTCCGATCTCGTCGTCGACAGCGTGTTCCGTCCGCACCACGTGACGCACTGCTGCATGGGCACATCGTGTGCGATCGCCGATTTCGACCAAAACGGCAAGCTGACGATCTGGACGCAGACGCAGTATCCGTACAACTACAAGATGGACCTCGCTCCGGCGCTCGGCATCAATCCCGGCGACATCAGGGCCATCCAGCCGCCCGTCGGCGGCGCGTTCGGCTCCAAGCTCGACGTCTACCCCTACGAGCCGATCGCCGCGCTGCTGGCGAAGAAGACCGGCCGACCGGTCAAGGTCATCTACAGCCGCGAGGAGGAGTTCAGGGCATCGCCGACGCGGCAGGCGGCGATCATCCACATGCGCACCGGATGCACCCGCGACGGTGTGCTCACCTTCCGTGCCGTCGACGCGCTGCTGGACAACGGCGCTTACACCTCATGGGGGCCGACCATTCCGGTCGTCATGATGCGCACCACGTCGGGCCACTATCGCGTGCCGGTGGTCGACTTCAAGGCACAGGCGATCTACACCAACAACCCGTACGCCGGCTCCTTCCGCGGCTACGGCAACGTGCAGACCACCTGGGCCACCGCACAGCAGATGGACATGCTTGCCGAAATGGTGGCGCAAGCGTCGGGCCTTGACCCGCTCGAATTCCACCTCAGGAACGCGCAGAAATCCGGCGAAGTCACGCCGCAGAAATCGTTCCTGCGCGAGTGCGCTCTGGCGGAGTGCCTCGTAACCGCCGCCGAAGCCAGCGACTACCGCCGCAAGCGCGCGGAGTATGCAGCGCTGCGCGACAAGCCGGGCCGCTACAAGAAGGGCATCGGCCTCGCCTCCGCAATCCACAACGCCGGCGGCGCCAAGATTCACAAGTCGGACGGCATCGGCACCATTCTCAAGGTGGACGATTACGCGCGGGTGACGGTCATCACCGGCGCCTCGGAGATCGGTCAGGGCATCGACGCGGTCATCACGCTGATCGTCGCCGAAGAGCTGGGTGTGCCGCTCGAGCACGTGACCATCGTCAACAACGATTCCGACATCGCGCCGTGGGACGTTGGCGTGCACGCCTCGCGCACCACCTTCATCGCCGGCAACGGAACGCGCCGCGCCGCGCGCAAGGCAAAGGCGCAGATCCTCGCCGCCGCCGCGAGGATGCTCGGCGAACCCGCCCAGGATCTCGACCTGCGCGATGGCTCGGTCGTCCGCGAGCGCGATGGCACTCCGCTCATCAAGCTCGAGCGCCTGCTGCGCCAGATGCATTTCCAGGCGGATCCCGAGCTGGTGATGGTGACCGACTATTACGAGCCGAAGAGCGAGCCGGAGGGTGCGACGCACGTCTCCGACCACTCCGCTGCGTACGCCCACGCCGTGCACGTCGCCGAGATCACCGTCGACACGCTGACCGGCGAGATCAAGGTGGACAAGGTCACAGTGGCACAGGACGTCGGCCGTGTCATCAACCGCATGGGTCTCGAAGGCCAGGTCGAAGGCGGCATCGCCATGGGGCTCGGCTACGCGCTCTGCGAGAACATGCGGCTCGAAGACGGCAGGTTGAGGAACGCCTGCTTCCGTGATTACAAGCTCATCACGGCGCCGGAGATGCCGCAGCTCGATCTGCACTTCATCGAAAGCCATTGTGCCGAAGGTCCGTATGGCGCCAAAGGCGTTTCCGAGCTGCCGACGATCGTCATTGCGCCGGCCGTTGCCAATGCGCTGTACAACGCGACCGGGGTCCGCATTTTCGATCCGCCGATGTCACCGGAAACGGTCGCCCGCGCCATTCACGACAAGCGGACGAAGGCGACTCCCGACAAGGAGACGGTTCACCTGGAAGGCATGGCGGTTTGAACGCGAATGAAGCTGAAGTACTTCGCCTGGCTTCGGGCCAGCATGGGATGCGACTCTGAAGACATCGTTCTGCCGAACGAGATCAGAAATGTGGGTATGTTGCTCGACTGGCTTCCGACGCGGGACGAGCGCTTCAAGAGAGCACTCGAGTACATCGACGTCGTGCTGATCTCGGTCAATTCCCAGTACGCAGATCGCGACCACCCCGTGCACGACGAGGACGAAGTCATTCTGGTCCCCCCGATCGCGGGCGGCTGAGGGGAGCACCCTGAATATCCTGTGCGAAGAAGGAACGGCCGCATGAGGCGTCGCACCATCCTGTCGATGGAGCAGGCGCTGTCGATGCCGTACGCAACGCTGCGCTTCGCGCAGCTCGGCTGGCGCGTGATCCGCATCGAGTCGACGCCGAGCGGCTACGGGCTGCCGGGCGACCCGAACCGCTACATCGGCGCGCGCGCGGTCGACGACGACCGGCGCAGCTACTTCATCGCACCCAACGTCGGCAAGGAGGCGATTGCACTGAATCTGAAGCACCCCGACGGGCAGGCGTTGCTGCGCCGGCTCCTCACCGAGCTCGACGCCGACGTGTTCTGCTGCAACACCGTGCCGCGCCGCTATGCGCAGCTCGGCATCGATTACGAGACGTTGAGCGCTGCCAGACCGGGACTGATCTGGGCCGGCATCTCAGCGCTGGGACCAGAGTACCCGGACGTGCCGGGCTACGACCCCGTGATCCAGGCGATGGCCGGCTACATGGAATTGACCGGTCCCGCCGACGGGCCGCCGACGCTCACCGGCGTGCCGCTGATCGATCTGAAGGCGGGCGACGAGGTGTACGCGAACGTGATGCTCGCGCTGCTCGAGCGCGCGGAGACGGGCAAAGGCCGCCGCATCGACGTATCGATGCTGCAGGCCGCTGCGTCGTGGCTGATCACGACGCTGCCGCTCCTCGACTTCGACTGTCAGAAGAGCGAGATCACCCGCTGCGGCAACGAGCACCGCAAGTTCATCCCGACCAACGTCTATCCGACGGCGGATGGCTTCATCTACATGGCGATCGGCAGCGACGTGCAGTGGAAGCGACTGACCGAGATCCCGAAGTTCACCGAGGTCGCCAACGCGACGCGCGTGACCAACGAAGGGCGCCACAACGAGCGCGAGTCGATCCATCGCGACATGGCGAATGTGACGAAGCGCTACGCCACCGCCGACATCGCCGCCGACTTCCGCCAGGCGACGATCCCGCACGCACCCATCCACGACATTCCCGCCGTACGCGCGCTGCCCGCGATCGCGAGCCGCGTCACGCGCACGCGCACGCCGAGCGGCGACGAAGTGCGGATGCAGCCGCTCGCGGTCGACCTGCCCGGCGTGCCGCGCGAGCTGCGCTTCCCGGCGCATTACGGCGAGCACACGCACTCGGTGCTGCGCGAGGCAGGCGTGTCCGCGGTCGAGATCGAACGATTGTCGAAGAGCGGCATCGTGTACGACGCCGCACAGAACGTTGCCCATGCATAACCCGCTGCTCGTCACGCCTTCGCGTCCGCTGCCGAAGCACGTCGCGATCATCGGTGCGGGCACGATCGGCCCCGACATCGGCTACTACCTGAAGAGTGCGCTGCCAGGCATCCGGCTGACGCTGGTCGACATCGCGCAGCCGGCGCTCGACAAGGCGCTCGCGCGCTACCGCGAATATGCGGCCAGGGCGGTCGCGCGCGGCAAGATGACCGAGAAACAGGCCGCGGCGGTGACGGCGAACATCGCCGCCACGCAGGACTATGCGCAGCTTGCCGATTGCGACTGGGTGATCGAGGCGGCGACCGAGAACCTGCAATTGAAGCGCGACATCTTCGCGCAGCTCGAAAGCGTTGTGTCCGCGCAGTGCCTGATTACGTCCAACACCAGCTCGTTGCCGGCCGCGCGCATCTTCGGCGAGCTGAAACATCCGCAGCGCGCGACCGTCACGCACTTCTTCGCGCCGGCGTGGCGCAATCCGGTGGTAGAGGTGATCGACTGGGACAAGTGCGATTGCGACGTTCTTGCGTACCTGCGCTGGGCCTTCGCGATGACCGGAAAGCTGCCGCTGGTGACGGCCGATGCCGTGTGCTTCATGCTCGACCGCGTGTTCGACAACTGGTGCAACGACGCGGCGCTGCTGCTCGACGGTGCGACCGCCGCCGAGATCGACAGCAGTGCCTGTGCCTTCGTGCACGCCGGGCCGTTCTTCGTGCTGAACCTCGCGCACGGCAACCCGATCATCACCGAGACCAACACGCTGCAGGCGAACGAGGAGGGCGAGCACTACCGCCCGGCGCCGATCTTCCGTTCGGTCGACAACTGGCTCACCGTCGCGCCGGGCAAGCGTATCGAAGTGCATGCGGAAACCGACGCCGTGATCCGCGACCGGCTGCTCGGCGTGCTGTTCTCGCAGTCGGCCGACATCCTCGACCGCGGCATCGGCCAGCCGGCCGATCTCGATCTCGGCTGCCGGCTCGCGCTGGGCTTCAAGCGGGGCCCGCTCGACCTGATGCGCGATCTGGGCGAGGCCGAGACACGCCGCATTCTCGATCGTTTCGGCTCCGATCGTCCCGGTATGCCGCTGCCGCAACGGCCGCTCACCGCGTATCAGGACTTCCTGCGCCACGTGCTGGTCGACGACGTGGGCGACGTCAAGGTCATCACGCTCCGCCGACCGGAAGCGCTCAATGCGCTGCACGACGAGCTGACCGACGAAGTGCTCGCGGTGATCAAGCGATACGAGAACGATACAGCGGTGCGCGGCTTCGTGCTCACCGGCTTCGGTGCGCGCGCGTTCTGTGCCGGCGCCGACATCGGCCGCTTTCCGTCGATGCTGGGCGACGCCGGCGCGTCCGCGCAGTACGCGCGCGACTGCTCGCGGCTGTTGGTGCATCTCGATGATATGAGGAAGCCGGTGGTCGCGGCGCTGAACGGCATGGCGCTCGGCGGCGGACTGGAGCTCGCGATCCGCTGCCACGGCATCGTCGCGGTCCGCAGTGCGTTCCTGCAGTTTCCCGAGATCACGCTCGGCATCGTGCCGGGCATCGGCGCGATGGTCGTGCCATATCGGCGCTGGCCGCAGGCGGCCGAGACGTTCCACGGCATGCTCCGCCGCGCCGAACGATTGACGGCGGCGCGCGCGCACGAGCTCGGCGTCGTCGACGAACTGGCCGACGACATCGGAACGTTGATTCAGCGCGCGGTTGCACGCGTGCATGCGCTGGCGTCGCGCAAGCCATCGATCGCTTCCGCGCCGGTTGCGATCGCTCCCCTGGCGCCGATCGAGCCGCAGTCAGCCAGCGGGCAGACGCTGAGCCGCGAGGTGCTGGCGATCCTCGAAGACTCGGTGCGCCGGGCGGCTGCGGCGCCAACGCTCGCGCAAGCGCTCGACATCGGCTACCGCGCGTTCGGCGCCTCCGCCTGCACCGCGGCGGCGCGCGAAGGCATCCAGGCGAATCGGGAAGGACGCAAGCCCGATTTCGGCACGACCGGCTAGACCATCGATTCACTCCCAGGAGAAAGACAGATGAAGCTCAAGGGCATCCTCGCACTCGCGGCGTCGCTCGTCGCCGCAACGGCCTTCGCGCAGGTGAAGGTCGGCGTGATCACGTCGGCCACTGGCCCGACCGCGTTCGTCGGCATTCCGCAGAAGAACGCGGTGGCGCTGCTGCCGAAGAAGGCGGGTGACCTCACGATCGAATACATTGTCTACGACGATGCGAGCGACCCGACGCAGAGCGTGCAGCTCGTCAGGAAGCTGCTGTCCGAAGACAGGATCGACGCACTGATCGGGCCCAGCGGCTCGCCCAACGCGATGGGCGTGCTGCAGTTCATGGCCGAGGCGAAGACGCCGATGCTGGCACCGGTCGGCACGTCGGCGGTGGTCGTGCCGATGGACGAACGGAAGCACTGGGTGTTCAAGACCCACCCGAACGACGACGTGATCGCCGAGGGATTGATCGCGGCGATGACGAAGCGCGGCGTCAAGACGCTCGGCTTCATCGGCTACAACGATCCGTACGGCGAGAGCTGGTACAAGACCTTCGCGCCGATGGCGCAGAAGGCCGGCATCAACATCGTCGCCAACGAGCGCTACGCACGCACCGACACCAGCGTGACCGGACAGGTGGCGAAGCTGATCGCGGCCAGGCCCGACGCGGTGCTGGTTGCCGGCGTGGCGGCGGGAGCGGCGCTGCCGCACATGCAGCTCGTCGATGCAGGCTACAAGGGTGCGATTTATCACACGCACGGCTCGGCCTCCGGAGCGTTCGTGCAGGTCGGCGGCAGGAAGGTCGAGGGCGCGCTGATCGTCGGGCCGATGCTGCTGGTGCTGGGCGAGATCCCCGACAGCGTGTCGTCGAAGAGGGTCGCGCTCGAGTTCGTGTCGAGCTACGACAAGCAGTTCGGCACCAGGCCGCCGATTTTCGCCGCGGGCGTCTACGACGCAGGGATGCTGCTGGCGCACGCGCTTCCCGAAGCGGAGAAGAGGGGCAAGCCCGGCACGCCCGAGTTCCGCGCCGCGCTGCGCGACGCGATCGAAGCCACACATAATCTCGTGACTTCGCAGGGCGTGATCAACCTGTCGCCGCAGGACCACTCGGGATTCGACCAGCGCGGCCAGGCGCTGATCACCGTGCGCGACGGGAAGTTCGTGCTGGCGAAGGATTGATGGG
>DASVGI010000120.1:0-18953 GCA_036379595.1 Casimicrobiaceae bacterium
TGCAAGACCTGACCCCTTGGATAAATCGCGCCGAGCACCCGCGGACCCTTCGCGCCGGTGACGGCCGGGATGTTCCCCGGTCGCCCGGCAAGCGTCTCGCGCGCAAGCCAGGCAAACGCGAGCGCTTCCACCTGGTCGACGGCGATCCCGTCGTCGGCCGTCGTCCTGACCCTGCGCGGCGCAAGCTCGCGCGTGAGATCGGACATCAGCGCGGCGTTGTTGGCGCCGCCTCCGGAGACGAGCACGTCAGTCGAGTCCGATGCGCTGGCGCGAATCGCGTCGGCGATCGTGCGCGCCGTCAGCGCGACGAGCGTCGCCTGAACGTTCTCGGCTTCGATCTGGCGCCCTGCACGTCCCAGCCGCTCGTCGAGCCACGCGAGATTGAAGCGGTCGCGGTGCGTGCTCTTCGGCGGCGGTGCGGCGAAGAACGGATCCTCGAGCAGCGCATCGAGCAGCGCCGTGTCGACCTTGCCGGTCGCGGCCCACGCGCCATGCGCGTCGAATGGCGTGCCGCGGCACTTCGCGCACCACAGATCCGAAAGCACGTTGCCGGGACCGGTGTCGAAGCCGCGCACGTCGCCATCCGGCGGCAGATCGGTGATGTTGGCGATGCCGCCGATGTTGACGATGACGCGATAGACGCCGGGCCGCGCGAACATCGCCGCATGGAAGCCCGGCACGAGCGGCGCGCCCTGGCCGCCCGCCGCGACGTCGCGGCTGCGGAAATCGGCGACGACGGCGACCCCCGAGCGCTCGACGACACGCGCAGGATTGTTGAGCTGGAACGTGAAGCCGCGATCGGGACGATGGCGCAGCGTCTGCCCGTGCACTCCGGCGGCGCGCACGTCGGCGGCGGCGACCTTCACCGCGGCGAGCGCGTTGCCGATCGCGTCGGCGTAGAGCTCGGCGAGCACGTTCGCTGCCGCCCCGAGGCGCGCGAGCTCGTTGTTGCCGGGTGTCTGCAGCGCGAGCAATTCGTCGCGCAGCATCGTCGGATAGGGAACGTGGGCGGCGCCGAGCGACTGGCACGCGGCTCCCGTCGCGGGAGCGAAGTCGGCGACGACGGCATCGATCCCGTCGAGGCTCGTGCCCGACATCACGCCGGCGTAAATTTCCCGCCCTGCGACGGCCTCGACTGCCACCCGCGCGAGTGAGCGCCTATTCGGCGGCCACCACCTCGTTCACCGGCATGCGATCGACGACCGCGAGCTCGCTCACGAGCGGCGCGATGTCGCCGGCGAAGTCCGCCCGCATGTCGGGTGTGATCGGCGTCGCGGCCGGCAGCGCGACTTTCATCGGGTCACGCGGAATTCCGGCGACGCGCATCTCGTAATGCAGATGCGGACCCGTCGCCCAGCCGGTCATGCCGACGTAGCCGATCACGTCGCCCTGCTGCACCTTCTCGCCGACGTGAAGCCCGGTCTCGAAGTGCGACAGGTGCGCATACACGCTCGTGTACGTCGCGTCATGGCGGATGAATACGACGTCGCCGTAGCCCGTCTGCTGGCCGACGAACGCGATCTCACCGTCGGCGGTCGCGTGCACCGGCGTCCCGACCGGAGCGGCGAAGTCGGTTCCGGTGTGCGCGAGCCACCTGTGCAGGAACGGGTGATAGCGCGACAGCGTGAATCCCGACGTGATGCGCGAGAACGCGAGCGGCGAGCGCAGGAACGCGCGATGCAGGCTGTGTCCGTCGTCGGTGTAGTAGGAATCGCTGCCGTCGGGCGCGCGCCACAGAAACGCGCGGTACGCGACGCCGTGATTGTCGAACTCCGCGGCGAGGATGCGCCCGGTTCCGACCGGCTCGCCGTCGGCGTAGCGCGTCTCGTAGACGACCGCGAAGCGGTCGCCGCGATGCACGTCGTGGTAGAAATCGATGTTGCTCGCGAAGACGTCGATCAGCGCGCGGGTGATCGCGTCTGGCATCCCGGCATCGTCGGCAGCCGCGAAGAGCGAGCTCTCGATCTCGCCGCTCCTCAGCGTGACGCGGACATCCGGCGGCTCGCCCTGCATCCGCACCGCGAACGCGTCACCGTCGCGCGTGACCGACAGCATCTCGCCGCCGCCGGCGAGAAAGCGCAGCGCGAGCAGGTTGCCGTCCGAATCGGTGGCGACGCGAAGCGCTCGTCCCGGGCGCAGTTGATAGAGCGGCCGCGCGGCGGGATTGGTGCGCAGGAACGCCATCGCATCGGGATCGTCGACGCCCGCGCGCGCAAGCAGGCTGCCGATCGTATCGCCGCGCCGAACGCGCTCCTCGTGCCAGAAGCGATCGTCGGACGGATCGAGGTCGGTGAGTGCCGGCACCGTCAGCGTGCGCGTGACGAGGTGCGTCGGCATGGTGTCGAGCGTCGTTCCCGGAGTGATGCCGAAGGCCGCGACACCCGAGAGTGCCAGCACCGAGACCGCGAGCGTCTGTCCCGGCGAGAGCGAGCGGAGTCGGAAGCGACGCAGCGCGGCGAGGCGCGCCGGGAGCGCGGCTGCGGCGAGCGACGTCCGTCGAAGTGCCTGCGCTAGAATCCGGAGTTTGTTCGTATTCAAAAAACGCTTCCTGCGCGCAGGGCAACGCGCATCGACCGATGACCGCAACAACGATGGGTACAGCGAATACCACGACTGCAAACACTGCGAAGGAGCAAAGTCCCGCGGGCTCCGGCCGCGATTGTAGCAGGCTCATTCACCATGACAAGAGCATGGCCGGTCGGCACCGCGACCGTCGGTCGGGACGGCTGAACCATCGTTCGATTCAGCCCGTTCCGGGACCGCAGTGCGTTCCCGGTCCGGAACGGGCGGCGTCACGATGAGCTTCGACATCGACCACCACGTCGCGGTCTTCCGCCGCGGCGCCGACGAACTCCTCGTCGAGTCGGAGCTTCGCGCCAGGCTCGCGCGTGGCAAGCCGCTGACGATCAAGGAGGGCTTCGACCCGACGCGACCCGACCTCCATCTCGGGCACACGGTCCAGTTCAACAAGCTCCGCCAGCTCCAGGAGCTCGGTCACCGCATCGTGTTCCTGATCGGCGATTTCACCGGACTGATCGGCGACCCGACCGGGCGCAACGTGACGCGTCCGCCACTCTCGCGCGAGGAGATCGACGCCAACGCGAAGACCTACACCGACCAGGTGTTCCTGATCCTCGATCGCGAACGCACCGAGGTTGCGTTCAACTCGAAATGGCTGGGAGCACTCGGCGCCGACGGGATGATCCGCCTCGCCGCGCGCTATACGGTCGCGCGGATGCTCGAGCGCGACGACTTCGCGCGGCGCTTTCGCGCCGAGCAGCCGATCGCGATCCACGAGTTCCTCTATCCGCTCGCGCAGGGCTACGACTCGGTCGCGCTCGAGGCCGACGTCGAGCTCGGCGGAACCGACCAGAAGTTCAACCTCCTCGTCGGGCGCGAACTGCAGCGCCACTACGGCCAGGAGCCGCAGTGCATCCTGACGCTGCCGCTGCTCGAAGGGCTCGACGGCGTCAACAAGATGTCGAAATCGCTCGACAACTATGTCGGCATCACCGAGCCGGCCGGTTCGATGTTCGGCAAGCTGATGTCGATCTCGGACCCGTTGATGTGGCGCTACTACGACTTGCTGTCGTTTCGCGACGCGACCGAAATCGCTGCCCTCAAGCGCGAGTGCGATGCGGGGCGCAACCCGCGTGATGCGAAGGTCATGCTCGCGCAGGAGATCGTCGCGCGCTTCCATTCGCGAAGCGCTGCCGAGGCGGCACTCGCCGAGTTCGAGGCGCGCTTTCGCGAGCACGCGCTTCCGGACGACATGCCCGAGGTCACGCTGCATGCGGACGGAGCCGGCATCGCGATCGCGAGGCTCGCGAAGGACGCGGGGATCGCCACGTCGACGTCCGAAGCACTGCGGTTGATCGCGCAGCGCGGCCTCAAGGTCGACGGCGACACGGTGACCGACAAGGCACTCGTCGTCGCCGCGGGAAGCACCGTCGTCGTGCAGGCGGGCAAGCGCCGCTTCGCGCGCGTGACGGTGAAATAGGAAAACCGGGACGTACCACGTTTTTCGGCAACACCGGGACAGACCCGATGGGAGGGATCCGCCGCGCGCGGAGCCACACGGTCGCGACGCTCGAAATCCGCAAACGCCTGCCGGCGGGTCCCGGCGCTTGCTTCGCAAGGTGTGCGCCGGTGGTCGACCAAATTCGTGCAGTGCTCGCCGCGCCACCCGCGACGGCAGGCGCTCCCACTCGCGTCGCGACCATATGGCTCCGCGCGCGGCGGATCCCTCCCATCGGGTCTGTCCCGGTATTGCCGAAAAACGTGGTACGTCCCGGTTATCAGGCCGTGAGGCCGGGATCGTCGCGGATGCCGACGAGCTTCGGCAACTCGGGCGTGCGCGGTGACACGGTCTTCTTCGAGCGCAGCCAGCGCGCGACGACGTCCCACACCGGCTCGAGATGCGCGTCGCGCGCGGCTTCCGACACCGGCGCCCAGCCGGCAACGTTGTAGGTCTTCGCGGCGTCGATCGGCGTCCCGGCGAGCTCCATCGCGGTGATCCGCTTCCCCATCGGCGCGTTCGGATCGATCGCGTAGCGCATGCCGCCGACGCGCACCATGTCGCCGCCCTGCTGATAGTAGGGATCGGGGTTGAACAGGTTGTCGGCAACGTCCTCCATGATCGTCTTGATCGTCGCGCCGGTCATTGGCGTGACGGTGACCCACGGATAGGTGATCGCCGTCTGGTCCATCAGGCGCTCGTAGCGGATCGTGTCGCCGGGCAAGAGCGTCGTCCCCCAGCGGAAGCCGGGCGAGAACGCGATCTCGGCATTCTTCTCGGCCATCAGCGCGTCGAGAATGAGCTGGTCGTAGCTGCCGTTGAAGTTGCCGCGCCGGTAGAGAAGGCCCTCGGTGACGGCGAGCGGCTCGTCGAGCTTCGCGCGATACGGTGCGCGCACGCGCTCGATCAGCGCCGCCATCGCGGCGTCGGCGGGCAGGAGATCGGCGAAGACGGGCAGCAGCCGATAGCGCGCGTCGGCGACCTTGCCGCCGCGAACGTCGAGATCGAGGACCCCGACGAACTTGCCATTGCTCCCGGCGTTCGTCACGAGCGTCTTGCCGCCGTGGTTGGCGACCACGGTCGGCTGCGGCACGCCGTCGTGCGTGTGTCCGCCGAGGATCACGTCGATGCCGGTGACGCGCGTCGCGAGCTTCAGGTCGACGTCCATCCCGTTGTGCGACAGCAGGAGAACGACCTGCGCGCCCTTCCCGCGTGCCTCGGTGACGACTTTCTGCAGATCCTGGTCGCGAATGCCGAACGTGAGGTCGGCCATCAGGTAGCGCGGGTGCGCGATCGGCGTGTACGGAAATGCCTGCCCGATGATCGCGACCGGAACGCCGTTGACCTCCTTCACGACGTACGGCTTGAACACCGGATCGTCGAAATCGGCGGTGCGCACGTTCTGCGCGACGAAGTCGACGTGGCCGGCGAAATCCTTCGCCACCACGTCCTTGACGCGCTGCGAGCCGTAGGTGAACTCCCAGTGCGCGGTCATCACGTCGACGCCGAGGAGCTTCTGCGCGTCGATCATGTCCTGCCCGCGCGTCCACAGCGAGGTCGCCGAGCCCTGCCAGGTGTCGCCGCCGTCGAGAAGGAGCGAGCCCGGGCGCGCCGCGCGCAGTCGCTTCACCAGCGTCGCGAGCGGCGCGAAGCCGCCCATCGCGCCGAACGCGCGCGACGCACGCTCGAAATCGAGACAGGTGAATGCGTGCGCATCGCGCGTGCCGGGAGCGATGGCAAAGTGGCGCAAGAGCGCCTCGCCGACGAGATGCGGCGGCTGGCCCCGCGCAACGCCGACGCCGAGGTTGACCGAAGGCTCGCGAAACCGGATCGGCAGAAGCTGCGCGTGCGTGTCGGTGATGTGCAGGATCCCGACGTTGCCGATCGGCGGCAGCGCATCGTAGAAATGCGCCGCCTCGCGCGCATCGGGACCCGCGGCGCGGACGCGATCGACCGGCAGCCCGGCGAATGCGGCCGCGGCGATTCCCTGGAGAAACTCGCGCCGCCTCATCGCGGCGACTCCATGCGCGTCAGCGGTTCACCGGCGATTCGGGGTCCATCAGCAACGCCACGACGTCGCGAATCTGGTCCTCGGTCAGGATATGGCGCTCGCCGAAGCGCGGCATGTTGGTGCACGCCGAAAACGCTTCCGCGTCGTAGACCTTCGCCCACGCGTAGCGACGCGACTTGTCGGTGAAGCCGTACCTCTTGCCGAACTCGTACAGCGATGGCCCCATCGTGCCGTAGGAGAGCTCCTTCGGCGAGAGCTGGTGGCACGCGTAGCAGTTGGCTCCGGCGGGCTTCGACGGATCGTCGGAGAACTGCATGCCGCGCCCGAGCTGCGCGATCTTCTCGCCCTTCTTCCAGTCGCCCATCAGCTTGCCATCGGCCGGATACTGGACCTTCGCGAGATTCTCGGCCTCGATCTTCGTTGCGACCGCTTTCGGAGGAGGTGTCGTCCGGTACTTGCTGCAGAGGCGCTGCGTGTCGTCCTGGTCGAGGCGGTCGAGCCCGGCCTGGCCGTGCGCCTTGAACGACTCCTTCATCATCGCGATCGTGCGCGCTTCGAGCGAAGCCGAGTCGTCGTGGGACGGTGCGCCGGCACAGCCGTAGAGAATTGCGGCCGCTCCGGCGACCAGCACTGCGGCACCGGCGAGCCGTGCCGCGGAGATGCGGGATTTCATCGGTGTCATCCTCCGTCAGCGCTTCATGCCGGGACCGGCGTAGGCGGCGCCATTCGCGCGCGCCGCGAGATAGGTGGTGAGTGCGATCGATGCATCCGAGCCGTAGATCAGGTCGGGGAAGCGCTGCTGCCGGAGGCAATCGTGCAGGCGCCACTGGAACGTGCGCACCTCGCCCTGCGAGACGCGGTAGGCGGGCCACGTCGTGTACGCCTTCTGCGCGCCCGCCTTCGTCGTGAGGTTGGGCAGATCCTGCAGCCGGATGCGCTTGCCGTCGGAGCCGTGGCAGGTCGAGCAGGCGAAATCGTGCGTACCGGCGCGGTAGAAGAACATTCTCTCGCCGATCTCGTACATCTCGCGCACGTGCGGGTCGGCGAGCGACACATTCATCTTCGCGCCATCCGATTGCGCAACGACGTACGCGACGAGCGCCTCGAGATCCGAGCGCTTGTGCGAACCCTTGCCGAACGTCACTTTCGTCGCCTCGGCATGGGTGAATCCCTGCTCGTTCACCATGCACCAGACGAGCCTCGACTCGAGGTCGAGCACGCGGCCGGCATCGGGAAAATAGCGCGGAAGCTGCGCGTAGGCGCCCTTCACGACGCCGGGCCCGAGGCCGAGGTCGCAGGACTTGAACGACACGTGCTTCGGCCCGCGCGGCGCGTTCCAGATCTCTTCGCCGCGGGCCTCCCACAGCTCGGCGGGGTTGCCGCCCTGCAGGTCCTGCCGGTACTGCTCGATCGCCTGCTCGACCGACGTGTCCGCCGCCGTGGCGACGGCGGGCACGAGCGAAAGCACGGACGCTGCGACGGCGAGTGCCAATGCCGCCACCGCGCCCGACGCGCTGATTGACTTCCTGAGCATCAGGGTCTCCTCCTGTCGATTGCGGGTGTTACGCGATGGTCGCGCTGTCGGTGCGCGACTCGTTGTGGTTGTCGACCCAGGTGATCGTCACCTTGTCGCCCCTGGCGCCACCCTTGAATTTGAACGACATGAACGGATTCTTGGAGACTGCGGTGCCCCATTGCGCATGGAGAACCGGCTTGTCGTTGTGCAGCACGGTCACCGTCTGAATGAACCAGGCCGGGATGACCTTGCCGGACGAATCCTTGGCGAGACCGGTATCCATCTCGTGGCTCATCAACACTTTGACCTCGGTCGAATCTCCGACGAGATTCGCCCGGATTTTCATCGGATCTGGCATCGACTCCTCCGGAGTGCAGGAAAGCTCGCTCAGCCGCCGCAGCCGCCGAGCGTGACCTTGATTTCCTTCGACGTCATGTAGTAGTTGCCGCCGGCCTTGACGAGCGCGTAGACGTTCGATGTCTCACGCATCTTGACGCGCGTGGAGAGCGACGGCTCGGTTCCGGGCGGCAGATCGAACAGCGCAGCCAGCATGTTCGGGTTCTTCTCGATCAGGATCGCGATCGCTTCGGTATTCGGAACCTTGCTGGTGATGCCGATCGGCACGACCGCGCCGTTCTCGGCGATATCGGGGGTCGAGAAGAACACGACGTCGGCACTCGGCACCGGCTTGCCGTCGCCGAGCGCCTTCAGCGTCGCATCCATGTCGTGAGTCTGGAACGCGGCCGAGTTCCAGGGCGCGGTCGTCGCAGCGACGGCCGGGTCGATCCAGCCGGCAGCCGCGAGCAGCGCGAAGAATGACAGGCCCCCTCCCGATTTCAGGACCTGCCTGCGGTGTCTGTCCATCCCGTTCCTCCCTGATTGCCGCGTGGATGCAAATGCACCGAGAAGCTCCATCAGAATATTCGCATATAACGGCGCCGGTCAATGCCTCGGCGCGAAATTCTGCGACCCTCTGTGTCGCGATGCGACATGGCCCCGCGCGGCTTCTGCACGGCGCGGCGGCTCAGGCGACGAGGTCGCGGACGAAGTTCGGCAGCGCGAGCGCCGCGCGGTAGGTCTCGCCGTTGATGTATTGCAGCGCGCCGATGCCGCGCGCGGCGATGCGCTCGTCGATCGACGCCGCCGAATGGGCGCGCGGATCGAGGCCCGGCGCCGCGCAGGCCATCATCCACAGCCCGCCGTAGAGCGGAATCGACGCGAGATACGGCGTGACGCGCGGAAACGCGCGCTCGAGATCGGCGAGCGCCGCGCGGACACGCTCGCCGTGCGAGACGGGGCTGCCGACGTGCATGCTGAGCGCGCCCGACGGCGTCAGCCGCCGCGCGCACGCGGCGTAGAACTCCGGCGTGTAGAGCGCGGTCGACGGCCCCCCGGGATCGGTGAGGTCGAGCACGATGAGGTCGTAGGCGCCGGTGTCGTCGGCGACGAAGCGGAAGCCGTCGCCGATGTGGAGCGTGACGCGCGGATCGTCGAACGCACCGCGGTGAACCGCGGCGAGGTGGCGCCGCGAGATGTCGACCACCGTGGCGTCGATCTCGGCGAGCGTCACCGAGCGCATCGACGGATACTTGAGGAGCTCCTCGGTCGAGCCGCCGTCGCCGCCGCCGATCACCAGCGCGCGCTCGGGACCCGGATGCGCGAGGCCAGGGATGTGGACGAGATTCTCGTGGTAATAGAACTCGTCCTTCTCCGAGGTCATGAAATGGCCGTCGAGGCGGAACAGCCTGCCGAACGGCACGCTGTCGTGGACCTCGACTTCCTGGTACGGCGAGCGGAACTTTTCGAGCAGCGCGCGCGAGCGGATGAACATCCCCCAGTCGTCGGTGACGTACTCGGTCATCACGCCCGGCGCGAGATCGCCACCCGACTGCGCGAGATCGCCGCCTGCAGCGCGCGCGCGCTCAGTCATCCTTCCCGCCGCGATGAATGGCCTGGAAGCGCTTGCGCTTCGGCTTCAGTGCGGCTTCGAGCGCATTGAACACACGCTCGGCCTTACCCGTGTTGTCGGTCGTGTAATTGCACACGTAGACATCGACGGTCACGAAGCTCGCTTCGGGCCAGGTGTGGATCGCGAGGTGCGATTCGGCGAGCAGGACGGTGCCGGTCACGCCCTGCGGCTCGAACTGGTGGAAGCGGTCGCCGACGATCGTCAATCCCGACGCGCCGACCGCGCGAATGCAGAGCTCGCGCAAGGCCGCGGCCTGCGTGAGCGCGGGGTTGTCGGCCGGGCAGCCGTACCACTCGCCCAGCAGATGGATCCCGTCCATGGTGTTTCCCTCCAGGAACTGCTCCCCGCGCGGCCCATGCCGGATCCCGGAGCAACCGGTGCTGTGTTCTTCCCCCCGCCGGCACCATGGCGCCGGCCCCGCTGCACAAGGCGGAAACGTCGTCCGCCCGGCGAAATGCGAAATTATGGCACACTATGCGGGTTTGGCGACAGTTTTCCGCGTTCGTCATTCGCGTCCCGTAAGGGCCGTCCCGCTTCCTGCCCCCGCCATCGACGATGCCTGACTCGTCCGCGACGTTCCAAAAGCCCGCGCACGCGGCCTTTGACGTGTCCGACGCCGATCTCGCCAACTCGATCCGCTTCCTCGCGATCGATGCTGTGGAGGCGGCGAAGTCCGGCCACCCCGGCATGCCGATGGGGATGGCCGATATCGCCGTCGCGTTGTGGACGCGCCACCTGAAGCACAATCCCGGCAATCCACGCTGGCTCGATCGCGACCGCTTCGTGCTGTCGAACGGTCACGGCTCGATGCTGCAGTACGCGCTGCTTCATCTCACCGGCTACGATCTGCCGATCGCCGAGCTGCGCGCATTCAGGCAGCTCCATTCGAAGACTCCGGGCCATCCCGAGACCGGCGTCACTCCGGGCGTCGAGACGACGACCGGCCCGCTCGGACAGGGCCTCGCCAACGCAGTCGGCATGGCGCTCGCCGAGCGCCTGCTCGCGGAGACCTTCAATCGGCCCGGCCACGCGATTGTCGATCACCACACGTACGTCTTCGTCGGCGATGGCTGCCTGATGGAAGGAATCTCGCACGAGGCGTGCTCGCTCGCGGGAACCCTCGGCCTCGCGAAGCTCGTCGCGATCTACGACGACAACGGCATCTCGATCGACGGTCCGACTTCGGGTTGGTTCACCGACGACACGCCGCGTCGCTTCGAAGCCTACGGATGGAACGTGATCGCCGGCGTCGACGGACACGACGTCGAGGCGGTGAGTCGCGCGATCGCGCGCGCGAAAGCCGAGCGCGCGCGACCGACGATCGTCTGCTGCCGCACGACGATCGGGCGCGGCTCGCCGGGGAAAGCCGGCAGCGCCGATGCGCACGGCGCGGCGCTCGGCGAGCGCGAGGCGGCGGCGACGCGCAAGGCACTTGGCTGGAACTATCCGCCGTTCGAGATCCCGCCACAGATCTACGAGCGCTGGAACGCGCACGCGCACGGCGCCGAAGTCGAGCGCGACTGGAACGCCCGTTTCGCCGACTACGCCGCGCGCTATCCCGATCTCGCCGCCGAGTTCGTGCGACGCTCGGCCGGCGATCTGCCGCAATCCTTCGATCGCGTCGCAGCCGATTTCGTCGCGCAACAATCGGCGAAAGCCGAGTCGATCGCCACGCGCAAGGCCTCGCAGCAGGCAATCGAGGCGTTCGCGCGCGTGCTTCCCGAGATGCTGGGCGGTGCGGCCGACCTCACCGGCTCGGTGTTCACGAACTGGTCGGGAAGCGTTCCCGTCCGCGCCGAAGCGCCGAGCGCTGCGGTTGGGAACTCCGCGGTTGGTAACTCGGTTGGCAGCGGCGGGGTCGGCAACTACGTGAACTACGGCGTGCGCGAATTCGGCATGGCCGCGATCGCCAGCGGCGTTGCGCTCCACGGCGGATTCATCCCCTACGCCGGAACCTTCCTCACGTTTTCCGATTACATGCGCAACGCCATTCGCATGGCGGCGATGATGCGCATCCGCTCGATCCTCGTGTTCACACACGATTCGATCGGGCTCGGCGAGGACGGGCCGACGCACCAGTCGATCGAGCATACGGCGAGCCTGCGCCTCATTCCCGGCCTCGACGTCTGGCGCCCATGCGACGCCGCCGAGACCGCGGTCGCGTGGCGCTGTGCACTCCTGCGCCGCGACGGGCCGACCGCCCTCGTGCTGACGCGCCAGAACGTCGCGGCGACGGCACGCAGCACGGATGCGCTCGCGTCGATTGTGCGCGGCGGCTACGTCGTCGCTGATTTCGACGGCAGCGGGCACCGTGCCGTCGTGATCGCGACCGGCTCCGAAGTGCCGCTGGCCCTCGCCGCACGCGCGGCGCTCGCCGCGGAGGACATCGACGTCAGAGTCGTGTCGATGCCGTGCACGCAGGCCTTCGACCGCCAGGACGCCGCGTACCGCGCCGCCGTGCTGCCCGCGGGAACGCCGCGGGTCGCCGTCGAAGCGGGAGCGACCGGCGGCTGGTATCGCTATGTCGGTGCGGCCGACAGCGCCACGGCCGCGGTGATCGGGATCGACCGCTTCGGCGAATCGGCTCCGGCGGGCGTGCTGTTCAAGCATTTCGGTTTCACTGCGGAGCACGTCGCCGACGCCGTGCGCCGTGTCGTCGGCGCGCCGTCCCGCGCATGACGATCGCAGCGTGACGGTTGCAGCGTGACGGTCACCATCCGCTCCGCGACGCCCGGTGATGCCGCCGCGATCGCGCGGGTGCGCATCGCCGGCTGGCGCACGGCCTACCGCGGCATCGTTCCGGATGCGTACCTCGACGCGATGCAGGAGGAGCCGAGCGCGGCGATGTGGGAGCGCGTGCTCGCGGCCGGCTCGAGCACCGTAAGCGTATTCGTCGCCACCGACGCCGACGAGGTGATCGGCTTCGCCGCGTCGAACCGGCTCTCCGAGCCGAAGCACGGGATGGACAGCGAGCTAACCGCGATCTATCTCCTTCCTCCGTGGCGACGTTCCGGAGTCGGGCATCGCCTGGTGCAGGAGGCAGTGCGCACGCAGCGTGCGCGCGGAGCGAGCGGAATGATCGCCTGGGCCCTCGCGCGAAATCGCGCCGGGCGAGCCTTCTTCGAGCGATTGGGCGGCGAGCTCCTCGTCGAGCAGCCGTTCGAGTGGGATGGGATGGAGCTCTTCGAGGCGGGCTACGCGTTCCGCGATCTCGACGCGCTCGTCGCGCGGTGCAACGACTGGCCGGCTGCCGCGCCCGGCACGCTACACTGACATCGGAGTCGATATGCCCTTCAAAGTTGCCATCAACGGTTACGGCCGCATCGGCCGCAACGTCCTGCGCGCCCATTACGAGGACGGCAGGAAGCACGATCTCGAATTCGTCGCGATCAACGATCTCGGCAGCCCCGCGATCAACGCGCACCTGACGCGCCACGACACCGCGCACGGCAGGTTTCCCGGCACCGTCGACGTCGACGGCGACGCGATGGTCGTCGACGGCGATCGCATCCGCGTGTTCGCCGAGCGCGACCCGTCGCGGCTGCCGTGGGGCTCGCTCGGCGTCGACGTGGTGCTCGAATGCACGGGCCTCTTCGCGAGCAAGGAGAAGGCCTCGGCGCACCTCGCGGGCGGAGCGAAGAAGGTCATCATCTCGGCGCCCGGAGGCAAGGACGTCGACGCGACGATCGTCTACGGAGTCAACCACCAGATCCTCGAGTCGACGCACACGGTGATCTCCAATGCGTCGTGCACGACGAACTGCCTGGCGCCGCTGGTAAAGCCGCTGCACGACAAGATCGGCATCGTCAACGGCCTGATGACGACGGTTCACGCCTACACGAACGACCAGGTGCTGACCGACGTCTACCACACGGATCTGCGCCGCGCGCGCTCGGCGACGATGAGCATGATCCCGACGAAGACCGGCGCCGCGTCGGCGCTCGGGCTCGTGCTCCCCGAGATGACCGGCAGGCTCGACGGCTATGCGATTCGCGTGCCGACGATCAACGTCTCGATCGTCGATCTCACGTTCATCGCTGCGCGCGATGTCACCGTCGACGAAGTCAACGGCGTGATGAAGGCAGCGTCCGAGTCGGGGCCGCTGTCGGGAGGGATCCTGCGCTACAGCACCGAGCCGCTGGTCTCGGTCGATTTCAATCACGACCCGGCGTCGTCGACGTTCGATGCGACGCTCACCAAGGTGTCGGGGCGCCTCGTCAAGGTCGCGAGCTGGTACGACAACGAGTGGGGATTCTCGAATCGCATGCTCGATGCGGCGATCGCGCTGCTGACCGCCAGGTGATGCGGGGCGGCCGATGAAGCTGACGCGGCTCGCCGAAGTCGACGTTCGCGGGAAGCGCGTGTTCATCCGCGCCGACCTCAACGTGCCGCTCGATGCAGCGGGAGCGATCACCGACGACACGCGCATCCGCGCGTCGCTCGAAGGCATTCGCGATGCGCTCGCGCGCGGCGCCGCGGTGATGGTCACGTCACACCTCGGACGCCCGGTCGAAGGAAAGCCAGCGCCCGCCGACACGCTCGCGCCGGTCGCGAAGCGCCTCGGCGAGCTCCTCGGGCACGACGTGCCGCTCGTGCACGACTGGGTCGACGGCGGCGACTGGCAGCGCGCGCTCACGCCGGGGGCGGTGGTGCTCCTCGAAAACTGCCGTCTCAACGTCGGTGAGAAAGCGGACAGCGTCGACCTCGCGCAGCGGATGGCGAAGCTCTTCGACGTCTATTGCAACGATGCATTCGGCGCGGCGCACCGCGCCGAGGCGACCACCCATGCGCTCGCGCGCGTCGCTCCAATCGCCTGCGCCGGCCCGCTCGTCGCGGCCGAGATCGACGCGCTGACGCGCGCGCTCAATGAGCCGAAGCGGCCGCTCGTTGCGATCGTCGGCGGCGCCAAGGTCTCGACCAAACTCACGCTGCTGCGCGCGCTCGCGGCGAAGGTCGACACGCTGATCGTCGGCGGGGGCATCGCCAACACGTTCGTGCTCGCCGCGGGCGGACGCATCGGGAAGTCGCTCGCCGAAGCCGGCCTCGTCGGTGAGGCGAAGGCGATCCTCGACGCGTGGCCGGGCAAGGTCCCGCTGCCGATCGACGTCGTCTGCGCGAAGCGCTTCGCCGCCGACGCGGCCGCCGAGACGAAGCAGGTCGGCGACGTCGCCGACGACGACCTCATTCTCGACCTCGGGCCGCAGAGCGTCGGTGCGCTCGCCGCCATCGTCGCGCGCGCGGGAACGATCGTCTGGAACGGTCCCGTAGGCGTGTTCGAGCTCGAGCCGTTCGCCGCAGGCACGCGCGCGCTCGCCAACGCGATTGCCGACTCACCCGCATGGTCGATTGCCGGCGGCGGCGACACGGTCGCCGCGATCAACCACTTCGGCGTCGGGCCGCGCATCGACTACATCTCGACCGCGGGCGGAGCGTTCCTCGAATTCCTCGAAGGGCGCACGCTCCCGGCGATCGCGGTGCTCGAGGAGCGGGCGTTGCAGTGACGCGCTCGCTCGAGGACTGCGCATTGCAGTGACGCGCTCGCCCGCGCAGTGCGCACGGACGTAAGCCTGCGGCGCGCGCAGGCGTAACATCGGGCTGCAGGTCACCCGTTTCGAGAAGCCGTTGCCGCGCGCCACCAAGATCGTCGCCACGCTGGGGCCGGCCAGCAGCGAGCCCGATGCGCTGCGGCGCACGCTCGCTGCCGGCGTCGACGTCGTGCGCCTCAATTTCTCGCACGGAAGCGCTGCCGATCACGTGAAGCGCGCGCGCGAGGTGCGCGAGACCGCGCGCGCGCTGGGCCGCGAAGTGGCGGTGATGGCGGACCTCCAGGGACCGAAGATCCGCATCGGCAGGTTCCGCGACGGCAAGGTCGACCTCGTCGCCGGGGAGCGCTTCGTTCTCGACGCCGAATGCGAGATCGGCGACGCGAGCCGCGTCGGCCTCGACTACCGCGAGCTGCCGCAGGACGTCGAGCCGGGCGCGGTGCTCCTCCTGAACGACGGCCTGATCAGGCTCGAAGTCGAAGCGGTCGACGGACCGCGCATCGTCACCTGCGTGCGCGCCGGCGGCGTGCTGTCGAACAACAAGGGCATCAATCGCCAGGGTGGTGGACTGACGGCGCCGGCGTTGCCGCCAAAGGACATGGACGACGTCAAGACCGCGGCGGCGCTCGAAGCCGATTATCTCGCGGTGTCGTTCCCGAAAAGCCGCGAGGACATGTACATGGCGCGGCAACTGATGCGCGCCGCCGGCGGACACGCGCTCCTGATCGCAAAGATCGAGCGGCGCGAGGCGATCGATGCGCTCGCCGAGATCATCGACGCCTCCGACGGCATCATGGTCGCGCGCGGCGACCTCGCGATCGAAGTCGGCACCGCCGCGGTGCCGGGGCTGCAGAAGCGGATGATCCGGCTCGCGCGCGAGCACAACAAGCTGACGATCACCGCGACGCAGATGATGGAGTCGATGATCCATAATCCGGTGCCGACGCGCGCCGAGGTCTCCGACGTCGCCAACGCGGTACTCGACGGCACCGATGCGGTGATGCTGTCGGCCGAGACGGCGACCGGGCGCTACCCCGCCGAGACGGTCGAGGCGATGGCGCAGATCTGCGTCGAGGCCGAGAAGTCCGATCCGGTCGAGCTCGACCACGATTTCACGCATCGCACGTTCACCCGCATCGACCAGTCGATCGCGATGGCGACGCTGTTCACCGCGTACCACCTGAAGGCCACGGCGATCGCCTCGCTCACCGACTCGGGAGCGACCGCGCTGTGGATGTCGCGGCACCATTCGCCGTGCCCGATCTTCGCGATCACGCCGCACGTCGAGACCCAGCGCAAGATGGCGCTCTTGCGCAACGTCACCGCGCTCTATCTCGAGCAGAGCCCCGAGCGCGACGTCGTGCTCCGCGATGCGGAGGAGCTTCTGCTGTCGCGGGCGCTCGTCGCGCGCGGCGATCTCATCGTGCTCACGATCGGCGAGCCGATGGGCAAATCGGGCGGCACCAACACGATGAAGATCGTCAGGGTCGGAGACCACCGGCCGCAGACTCACTGAACTGGAGATGGATCGAAGATGAGCGAACGAATCAACCTCAACGCAACCGCGCCCGGCGCCTATGCAGCGATGCTCGGGCTCGAGCGCTATGTCCGCGCGAGCGGTCTCGAGCATCGCCTGCTCGAGCTCGTCAAGACGCGCGCGTCGCAGATCAACCATTGCGCGTTCTGCCTCGACATGCACACGATCGATGCGCGTGCGGCCGGCGAGACCGAGCAGCGCCTTTACACCCTTCCGGCGTGGCGCGAGACGCCGTTCTTCTCGCCGCGCGAGCGCGCGGCGCTCGCCTGGACCGAGGCGGTGACGCGCATCGCCGACGGCGGCGTGACCGACGCCGACTTCGCCGCCGCGCGCGAACACTTCAGCGACAAGGAGCTCGTCGATCTGACGCTCGCCATCGTCGCCATCAACGGCTGGAACCGGCTCTCGATCGCCTTTGCGAAGCCGCCCGGCACCTACCGGCCGGCGGGCAAGCCTGCCGCCGACCACTGACCCCGGAGCACTGCCATGGAACACCCGATGTATCCCGAATCGACACGCGATCTCTACGCTTTGCGGCGCGAGCTCGCCCCCGAGCAACTCGCGGCATTCCGCGCGTTCAGCCAGGCGGCATTCGCCGACGGCGCGCTGCCGACGAAGATGAAGCAGCTGATCGCCGTTGCCGTCGCGCATACGACACAATGCCCGTACTGCATCCGCGGGCACACCGAAGCCGCGATCAAGAGCGGCGCCTCCGAGAAGGAAGTGATGGAGGCGATCTGGGTCGCCGCCGAGATGCGCGCGGGCGCCGCCTATGCGCATTCGAACCTCGCGCTCGACACGATGCGCACGCTCGCTGCCGCGAAGCCAGAGGCCCGAGCGGGCGACTGACGCGACGCGACGGGCGTGCGGCAACCTGCGCGCCGCGTAAAATCGGTAGGGCCTGTTAACGCTATGAACGCGAGCGCGAACGGTAGCCACGGGCCGCCACTCTTCGTTGCTCTCCTCGCGCAGGCACCCGGCCTGCGCTTCGTCATGCGCCTCGATTGGCAGCCCGTGGCTACCGTTCGCGCTCGCGTTCATAGCGTTAACAGGCCCTAATTCACCGACCTTTGACGGAGGCGTCCCATGCCCCTCGTTTCGATGCGCCAGCTTCTCGACCACGCCGCCGAGCACGACTACGGCCTGCCGGCATTCAACGTCAACAATCTCGAACAGGTGCAGGCGATCATGGCCGCGGCAGCCGAGACCGACAGCCCGGTGATCATGCAGGCGTCGGCCGGCGCGAGGAAATACGCCGGCGAGACGTTCCTGCGCCACCTGATCGAGGCCGCGGTCGAGAGCTACCCGAAGATCCCGGTCGTCATGCATCAGGATCACGGACAGTCGCCCGCGGTCTGCGAATCGGCGATGAAGCTCGGCTTCTCGTCGGTGATGATGGATGGCTCGCTGCAGGAAGACGGCAAGAGCATCGCGAGCTACGACTACAACGTCGGCGTGACACACAAGGTCGTCGAGCTCGCGCACGCGCGGGGCGTCACCGTCGAAGGCGAGCTCGGCTGCCTCGGATCGCTCGAAACGATGCGGGGCGACAAGGAGGACGATCACGGCGCCGAAGGGACGATGACGCGCGAGATGCTGCTGACCGACCCCGACCAGGCCGCCGAATTCGTCAAGGCGACGCAGCTCGACGCGCTGGCGATCGCGATCGGAACGTCGCACGGCGCCTACAAGTTCTCGCGCAAGCCGACCGGCGACATCCTCGCGATCGACCGCATCAAGGAGATCCATCGCCGCATCCCGAACACGCATCTCGTGATGCACGGCAGCTCGTCGGTGCCGCAGAACCTGCTGGCCGAGATCCGCGCGTTCGGCGGCAACATGAAGGAGACCTACGGCGTACCCGTGACGGAGATCCAGGAAGGCATCAAGCACGGTGTGCGCAAGGTGAACATCGACACCGACATCCGCCTCGCGATGACCGGCGCGATCCGCCGCTTCCTCGCAGAGAACCCGGCGAAGTTCGATCCACGCGAATACCTGAAGCCGGCGATGCTCGCCGCGAAGGCGATCTGCAAGGAGCGCTACGAGCAGTTCGGCTGCGCCGGCATGGCGCCGAAGATCGTGCCGGTGCCGCTCGACCGGATGGCGCAGCGCTACCGCTCGGGCGAGCTCGCGCAGGTCGTGCACTGACGAGCAACCCGGGACGGGAAACCCGGGACGTACCACGTTTCTGGGATAACCGCGGCGGCCCCGATTGCAGGGACGCGCCGGGTAGCGGTGGGGATGCTGCGGCGCGCGAGTTCGACCGCGGAGGCCGAGGGAGTGGGGTACCGTGACGGGCTCAAACACCGGCCGCGTTCCGCGGCCGAACTCGCGCGTCACGGTACCCCACTCCCTG
>DASVGI010000121.1:0-24713 GCA_036379595.1 Casimicrobiaceae bacterium
GCGACTTCCATCGGCGCTCCCTCGACGACCGCGACGGCTTCTGGCGCGACGAGGCGCAGCTCATCGAGTGGCATCGTCCGTTCGAGCGCGTGCTCGACTACTCGCGGCCGCCGTTCGCGCGCTGGTTCGTCGGCGGCACGACGAACCTCTGTCATAACGCGGTCGACCGTCACCTCGCAACGCGCGGCGACACCGCTGCGCTCGTCTACATCTCGACCGAGACCGGCCAGTCGACGCGCTACAGCTTCCGCGAGCTTCACGACGAGGTGAACCGCTGCGCGTCGATGCTGAAGGCGCTCGGCGTCGGGCGCGGCGACCGCGTGCTGATCTACATGCCGATGATCGCCGAAGCGGCGTTCGCGATGCTCGCCTGCGCGCGCATCGGGGCGATCCACTCGGTGGTCTTTGGCGGCTTCGCATCGGCGAGCCTCGCCACGCGCATCGACGACGCGAAGCCGGTGCTGCTCGTCACCGCCGACGCCGGCATGCGCGGCGGCAAGGTGCTGCCGTACAAGCCGCTCGTCGACGAGGCGTTGTCGATCGCGCGGCATCCGCCGCGGCACGTGCTGCTGTTCGACCGCGGGCTCGATCGCGAGCACGCGATGAAGGCTCCGCGCGACGTCGACTGGGCGACGCTCGCCGCCGGCCATCGTGGGGCGCGCGTCGACTGCGAATGGCTCGAATCGTCGGAGCCGTCGTACATCCTCTACACGTCGGGAACGACCGGGCAGCCCAAGGGCGTGCAGCGCGACACCGGCGGCCACGCGGTGGCGCTCGTCTCGTCGATGCGGCGCATCTTCTCGGTGGCGCCGGGCGAGGCGATGTTCACGACGAGCGACATCGGCTGGGTGGTCGGGCACTCGTACATCGTGTACGGGCCGCTCCTGAACGGGTCGACGACGATCATGTACGAGGGGCTGCCGATCCGCCCGGATCCCGGCATCTGGTGGAAGATCGTCGCAGACGAGCGCCCGCGCACGATGTTCACGTCGCCGACGGCGATCCGCGTGCTGAAGAAGCAGGATCCGTCGTACATGAAGCGCCACGACCTGTCGTCGCTGCGCTACCTGTTCCTCGCCGGCGAGCCGCTCGACGAGCCGACCGCGCGCTGGGCGGCGGACGCGCTCGGCGTCGCGGTCGTCGACAACTACTGGCAGACCGAGACCGGCTGGCCGATCCTGTCGGCGCAGCCCGGCGTCGCGGACACGCCGCGCAAGTTCGGCTCGCCGTCGTTCCCGGTGTACGGTTACGACGTGCGCCTGATCGACGGCGCCACCGGCGCCGATTCGGCCACCGGGGAAAAGGGCGTGCTCGCGATCGCGCCGCCGCTGCCGCCGGGCTGCATGAGCACCGTCTGGGGCGACGACGCGCGCTTCGTCAAGACCTATTTCGAAACCGTTCCGGGACGCCAGGTCTATTCGACGTTCGACTGGGCGACGCGCGACGACGATGGCTATTACTTCGTCCTCGGCCGCACCGACGACGTCATCAACGTCGCCGGGCACCGGATCGGCACGCGCGAGATCGAGGAGGCCGTGCAGGCGCATGCCGGCATCGCCGAGGTCGCCGTGGTCGGCGTCCAGGATCCGGTGAAGGGCCAGGTTCCGGTCGCGTTCGCGGTGGTGAAGGACCCGGCGCGGCTCGGCGCTGCCGACGGCGCCGCCACGCTGCAGAACGAGGTGATGCAGACGGTCGACCACGAGCTCGGCGCGATCGCCCGCCCGGCCCGCGTCCACTTCGTGACGCTGCTGCCGAAGACGCGCTCGGGAAAGCTCCTGCGGCGTTCGATTCAGGCGCTCGCCGAGGGACGCGATCCGGGTGACCTCACGACGATCGAGGATCCTTCGGCGCTCGAGCAGATTCGCGCGGCGCTTGCCGGCTCGCCGCCGCCGTCCTGAGCACGACGCGCGATCGGCGATAATGGCGGCGTGCCCGCTGCGACCGCCATGACCGCCACCGATGCCGACGCCGCGCGCGCGCCGGCGTCGGCGCACGTCCCGCTCGCCGAGGCGACTCGCGGCGGCGTCGTCGAGAGCATCCATCTGGGCTCGGTCGCCGTCGTCGATCGCGACGGAACGCTGCTCGCGGCCGCCGGCGACCCCGAGTTCCTCACCTTCACGCGCAGCGCGTTGAAGCCGCTGCAGGCGCTGCCGTTCGTCGCGGCGGGCGGGGTCGAGCGCTTCGGCTTCTCGCAGGCCGAGGTCGCGCTGATGTGCGCGAGCCATTCGGGCGAGCCGCGCCACGTCGAGGGTGTCGCCGACATGCTCGCGCGCGCGGGCAACCGCCCGGAAGACCTGCAATGCGGCACTCACGTCCCGGGCTTCTACGAGGCGACGTCGCAGTTTCCGCCGCCACCGCCGTATTCGCCACTCGCGCACAATTGCTCGGGCAAGCATGCGGGGATGCTGGCTCACTGCGCGCAGTGCGGCTGGGATCGCACGCGCTACCTCGATTTCGATCACCCGCTGCAGCAGGCGATCCGGCGCGCCGTAGCCACGCTGACCGGCGTTCCCGAAGCGGATCTGCGCGCGGGGATCGACGGCTGCTCGGCGCCCAACTACGCGGTGCCGCTGTCGCGGCTGGCACTCGCCTTCGCGCGGCTTGCCTCCGACCGCGGCGACGGCGAATTCGGTCACGCCCCGCGCATGATCGCCGATGCAATGGCTGCGCATCCCGAAATGGTGTCGGGGGCCGCCCGGAGCGACCTCGCGCTGATGCGCGCGGGCCGCGGGGACTGGGTCAGCAAGATCGGCGCCGAGGGGGTGCAGGCGCTCGGCGTGCGCAGCCGCGGCATCGGCATCGCGGTCAAGGCCGTCGACGGCCAGAAGCGCGGGCTCTATCCCGCGGTCGTCGCCGTGCTCGACGCGCTCGGCCTCCTCGACGCCGCGGCACGCGCCGAGCTCGCCCCCTGGGCGCGGCGCGATCTCACCAACTATCGGGGAACGGTGACGGGGGAGCTGCGGCCGGCACTCGCCCTGCGGATGCCGGGTTCCCGTCTCCTCGCGTCGGGCGCCGAAGGCAGGCGATGAACTTGGCGCATCCGGCACGGTCTCTTCGTGCAAGCGCGCGCGGTGTCGACGCGCGCGGCGCCTTCCACCCGGTGCCGGGTGGCTTTCCGGCGCCGCATCCGCCGTCCGGCGGGCATAACAACGACGCGAATCAGGGACTGCCCGCTTGATGGGTGATCGCGAGGTCGATCAGCAGCTCGTGCTGCGGGCGCAGCGTGGCGACAAGCACGCGTTCGAGCTGCTGGTGGCGAAGTATCAGCGCAAGCTGGGCCGGCTGCTTTCGCGCCTCGTACGCGATCCCGCCGAAGTCGAGGATGTGACGCAGGAGGCTTTCATCAAGGCGTACCGGGCACTGCCAAGCTTTCGCGGGGACAGCGCGTTCTACACGTGGCTCTACCGGATCGCGATCAACACGGCGAAGAACTACCTGGTGGCGATGGGGCGCCGCGCACCGACGTCGACCGGCTTCGACCACGAGGACGCCGAATCCTTCGAAGACGCCGAGCAGCTGCGCGACACCGCAACGCCCGAGGCCGAGCTCCTCGGCAAGCAGATCGCGACGACGGTCAATCGCGCGATGGAACAGCTACCCGACGATCTGCGCACGGCGATCACGCTGCGCGAGATCGAGGGCTTGTCGTACGAGGAAATCGCGACGGTGATGAACTGTCCGATCGGAACCGTGCGGTCGCGGATCTTCCGCGCCCGCGAGTCGATCGCCGCCGAGCTGCGGCCGCTGCTCGATGTCGACGGAAACCGGAGATGGTGATGAGCGAGGATATCTCACGTTTGATGGACGGTGAGGTCGAGGGTGTTGAGATGCACGCGATCTGGCAGGCGCTCCGGCATCCTCACGCGATCGTCACCTGGACCTGCTACCACGCGATCGGCGACGCGCTGCGCGGCGAGCTCGGCCTGACGCGCGATCTGCGTCACGACGTCGCCAGGCGCCTTGCCGACGAGCCGACCGTGCTCGCGCCGCACGCACCGGCGCCGTCGCGCCCGGCCGCGTGGGCGTGGGCGGTCGCGGCGACCCTCGCCGCGGTCGCGGTCGTCGGCTGGACGGCGTGGTCGCTCGTCGACGCGACGCCGGCGGGGCTCTCCGACGCGGTCGTCGCGGGGAGCATGCGCGGCGGCGAGATCAGCCCGGCGACGGTCTCCACCGATTACCTGCTCGCGCATCAGGAATATGCGCCGTCGGCGCTGCTGCAGGGCGTCGGCCCATACCTGCGCGACGTTGCCGTGACGCGCGAAGTCAAGCCTTGATGCGCGGCGTCGTCCCCGGCTTCGTCCGCAGCGCGGCGGCGTGGCTCGCGCCCGTCGCGCTCGTCGTCGCGCTTGCCGCACCGGCCGCGCACGCTGAAGACGCGCTTGCCGCACCGGCCGCGCACACCGAGGACGCGCTGCAGTGGCTGACGCGCGCGGCGAAGGCTGCGCGCAACACGAACTACGTCGGCACCATCGTCTATCAGATCGGCCCGCACGTCGAATCGTCGCGGATCGCGCACATCAACGACGGCGGCAGGCAGTTCGAGAAGCTCACCAATCTCGACGGCCCGGCGCGCGAGCTGATCCGCACCCGCGGCGAGGTCCGCTGCTACTACCCCGATGCGAAGCTGGTGCGCGTCGAGCCGCGCACGTTCCGCAACGTGTTCCCGTCGCTCTCCGGCGAGCAGCGCCGCACGCTGTCGCAGTACTACGACTTTCGCGTCGTCGGCGACGATCGCGTCAGCGGGCGCGCGGCCGAGGTCGTCGTGTTTCACCCGCGCGACGGATTGCGCTACGGTCACCGCTTCTGGTCCGACAGCGCGACCGGCCTCCTGCTGAAAGCGCGGCTCGTCAACGAAGCCGGTGACGGCATCGAGCAGTTCGCGTTCACCGACATCACGCTCGACGTACCGCCCGACCGCGCGCTCGTGGCGCCGTCGTGGCCGGCGACACCTTCCGACTGGAAGGTGATCGAGGGCACCGCCGGCGACCTCGCCGTCGAGGACACCGGCTGGGTCGTCACGCGCGTTCCGGCCGGCTTCTCCAAGATCATGGAGGGCTACCGCAAGCTTCATGGGCGAGCCGACCCGGTGGCCCACCTCGTGTACAGCGACGGGCTGGTGTCCGTCTCGGTGTTCGTCGAGCCCATTTCGGCCACGCACAGCTCCGCCGGCTTCGTTCATCAGGGCGGACTCAATGTCTACAGCGTGCGCCGCGGCGACCACCTGGTGACGGTGATGGGGGAGACCCCCGGTGCGACGGTGCGCCAGATCGCCAATTCGGTCGAACATCGATAGCGCCCAGCCCCCGGGCTGCATCGCAAAAGGGAGAACCATGATGTCCGCGCAAACCTGCGCAACGCGCAGCCTGCCGGCGCTCGCGCTGGCCGCCTTCGTTGCGCTCGCTGCCTCCACTGCGGCCTCGGGCCAGGGGCGCGGCAGCGCACTGCCCGATTTCACCGAGCTTTACGCGCATCAGAGCGCGGCGGTGGTGTCGATCGACGTGACGCAAAAGCCGCGGCGTGCGCGCGGGTCGGGCCTCTCCGACGACGATCCGTTCTCGCAGTTCTTCCGGCGCTTCGGTCAGCCACCCGGGCGCGACCAGGGCGGGCGCGATCAGGGCGGGCGCGGTCCCGGCGGGCGCGACCGCGAGTTCGAGGCGCAGTCGACCGGCTCCGGATTCATCATCTCGTCCGACGGCTACGTCGTCACCAACGCCCACGTCGTCGACGACGCGAGCGAGGTCACCGTCCACCTCTCCGACAAGCGCGACTTCACGGCGCGCGTTGTCGGCACCGACGCGCGCACCGACGTCGCGCTGCTCAAGATCGACGCGAGGAGCCTCCCGCGCGTCAGCATCGGCGACCCGTCGCGGCTCAAGGTCGGCGAGTGGGTGGTGGCGATCGGCAAGCCGTTCGGGCTCGACAACACGATGACCGCCGGGATCGTCAGCGCGAAAGGGCGCGACCTGCCGCAGGAGAACCTGGTCCCGTTCATTCAGACCGACGTCGCGATCAATCCGGGCAACTCGGGCGGCCCGCTCTTCAACATGCACGGCGAAGTCATCGGCATCAATTCGCTGATCTACTCGCGCACCGGCGGCTATATGGGGCTCGCCTTCGCCGTGCCGATCGACGTCGCGATGAGCGCGATCGACCAGCTGCGTGCGCACGGCCACGTGACGCGCGGGCGCATCGGCGTGCAGATCCAGAATCTTTCGACCGACGCGGCGACTGCGTTCGGGCTGAAGGAGGCCGCCGGGGCGCTCGTCAACGCCGTCGATGCCGACGGCCCGGCCGCCAAGGCGGGGGTGCGCGCCGGCGACATCATCACGCGCGTCGACCACCGCAGCGTCGCGTCGTCGGCGGACCTGCCGCGCATCATCGCGGCGATCCGGCCGGGAACGAAGATCGATCTCAGGCTGTGGCGCGACGGCGCGCCGACCGACGTGAGCCTCGTCGTCGCCGAGCTCAAGGATCGCGCTCCGGCGACCTCCGGTCGCGAATCGCCGACCGCGAAGCCGCGACCGAAGGCGAACCGGATGGGACTCGCCCTCGCGGATCTTTCCGACGAGCAACGGCGCGAGCTCGACGTCCCGTCGGGTGGGGTGCTGATCGAGGACGTCGTCGGCGTCGTGCGCGGGAACGTGCAGCCCGGCGACGTGATCCTCGCGATCGTCCGCGACGGCCAGCTCCGAACCGCGAAATCGGCGGCGCAGGTCAACGAATCGCTCGCCGCGATCGATCCGGCGTCGGCGGTGACGCTGCAGGTGAGGCGCGGCGACAATCAGTTCTTCGCGACGATCAAGCCGGCGGCGCCGGTGACGCAGTAGCCGCGTGAACGTCTCGAGGTCGACGGTGGCGCCGTGGCCGGTACTGACGCCGTGCCGCGGCTGACGCTCCTCGCGCGCGCCTACTGCCACCTCTGCGACGACATGCGCGAGGGGCTCCGCCGGCTCGCGGCGGGGCACGACGTCGTGGTGGACGAGCTCGACGTCGACGCCTTCCCCGCGCTCGAGGCGCGCTTCGGCGAGCTCGTGCCGGTGCTCTTCGCGGGCCCGGTCGAAGAGGGGCGCGAGCTCTGCCACTACTTCCTCGACGAAACGCGCGTGCTGGCGGTCATCACCGGCGGCGGGGCCGGGTGAACCCGCAGCATCGGCTAGAATAGCGAGCTTTGCCGATGCAAAACGTCCGCAACTTCTCGATCATCGCGCACATCGACCACGGCAAGTCGACGCTGGCGGACCGCTTCATCCAGCGCTGCGGCGGCCTCACCGATCGCGAGATGAGCGAGCAGGTCCTCGACTCGATGGACTTGGAGCGCGAGCGCGGCATCACGATCAAGGCACAGACCGCTGCGCTCTCCTACGTGGCGCGCGACGGTACGCGCTACGAGCTCCATCTGATCGACACTCCCGGGCACGTCGACTTCGCTTACGAAGTGTCGCGCTCGCTCGCCGCCTGCGAGGGTGCCCTGCTGGTGGTCGATGCGTCGCAGGGCGTCGAGGCGCAGACGGTGGCGAACTGCTACACGGCGATCGAGCAGGGGGTCGAGGTGATCCCGGTGCTGAACAAGATCGACCTCCCCTCGGCCGACCCGGCGCGCGTGATCAGCGAGATCGAGGACATCATCGGCATCGACGCGACCGACGCCATTCGCGCGAGCGCCAAGACCGGCGAAGGGATCGACGACATCCTCGAAGCGGTGATCGCGCGCATTCCGCCCCCGAAAGGCGATCCCGCGGCGCCGCTGGCTGCGCTCATCATCGACTCGTGGTTCGACAACTACGTCGGCGTCGTGATGCTGGTGCGCGTGTTCGACGGCACCCTCAAACCACGCGACCGGATCCAGCTGATGGCGACCGGCGCCGCATACACCTGCGAGCAGGTCGGCGTCTTCACCCCGCGGTCGGCGACCCGCGAGGCGCTCGCTGCCGGCGACGTCGGCTTCGTCGTCGCCGGCATCAAGGAGCTGACAGCCGCAAAGGTCGGCGACACCGTCACGCTCGCGTCGCGACCGGCCGCGGCGCCGCTCCCGGGATTCAAGGAGGTGAAGCCGCAGGTGTTCGCCGGCCTCTACCCGGTCGAATCGAATCAGTACGAGGCGCTGCGCGATGCGCTCGACAAGCTGAAGCTGAACGATGCGTCGCTGCGCTACGAGCCCGAGGTCTCGCAGGCGCTCGGCTTCGGCTTTCGCTGCGGCTTCCTCGGGCTCCTGCACCTCGACATCGTGCAGGAGCGGCTCGAGCGCGAGTACGACATGGATCTCATCACGACCGCGCCGACGGTCGTCTACCAGGTGCTGCTGAAGGACGGCAGCGTGCAGGAGATCGAGAACCCGTCGAAGCTTCCCGACCCGTCGCGCGTCGAGGAGATCCGCGAGCCGGTGATCACCGCGACGATCCTGTTGCCGCAGGAGTACGTCGGGCCGGTGATCACGCTCGCCACCGAGAAGCGCGGCGTGCAGAAGAACATGCAGTACGTCGGCCGCCAGGTCGTGCTGACCTACGAGCTTCCGATGGCCGAGGTGGTGATGGACTTCTTCGACAAGCTGAAGTCGGTGTCGCGCGGCTATGCGTCGCTCGACTACGAGTTCCGCGAGTTCCGCGCGGCGGACGTCGTCAAGCTCGACATCCTGATCAACGGCGAGCGCGTCGACGCGCTGTCGGTGATGGTGCACCGGTCGGTGGCGACGTACCGCGGGCGCGAGGTCGCGGCGAAGCTGCGCTCGCTGATCCCGCGCCAGATGTTCGACGTCGCCGTGCAGGCGGCGATCGGCTCGCAGGTCATCGCGCGCGAGACGATCAAGGCGCTGCGGAAGAACGTGCTCGCCAAGTGCTACGGCGGTGACGTCACCCGCAAGAAGAAGCTCCTCGAGAAGCAGAAGGCCGGCAAGAAGCGGATGAAGGCCGTCGGCAGCGTCGAGATCCCGCAGGAGGCGTTCCTGGCCGTGCTGCAGGCGGGCGGCAAGTGAGCCGGGCGCTGCGTGAGACAATGGCGCGCCCGCCGCGCGGCCGGGCGCCCGCCGTGCGCGAAATCCATCCGAATACGACCCGATTGCGATGAACTTTGCCCTGCTCCTCTTCGTGCTCACCGTGATCTCGGGCGTGGCCTGGCTCGTCGACCGCCTGTTCCTCGCCGCGAAGCGCGCCCCGGGCGCGCGCGAGCCGGTCTGGGTCGAGTACGCGAAATCGTTCTTCCCGGTGCTGCTCGCCGTGTTCCTGCTGCGCTCGTTCGTCGTCGAGCCGTTCCAGATCCCGTCGTCGTCGATGCGGCCGACGCTCGCCGTCGGCGATTTCATCCTGGTGAACAAGTTCACCTACGGGATCCGGCTGCCGATCATCGACCGCAAGGTGATCCCGATCTCCGATCCGCAGCGCGGCGACGTCGTCGTGTTCAAGTACCCGCTCAACCCGTCGCAGGACTTCATCAAGCGCGTGATCGGCGTCGGCGGCGACGTCGTCGAGTATCGCGACAAGAAGCTCACCGTCAACGGCGTGCCGTGGCCGCAGCAGTCCGACGACAGCTACAGCTACCTCGAAGGGCTGCGCTTCGAGACGCTGCAGCGGCTGCTCGAGCGCACCGACGGCGACGCGGCGAAGGGCCATACGATCGCCGTCAACACTCAGGCGCTGCCGGTCTACCCCGGCAACGTGCGGCCGTTCCCGGGGCGCGAGAACTGCGACTACAATGAGCACGGCTTCAAGTGCCGGGTTCCCGCAGGCCACTACTTCATGATGGGCGACAACCGCGACAACAGCGACGACAGCCGCTATTGGGGCTTCGTCCCCGACGCTGACATCCGCGGCAAGGCCTTCTTCATCTGGTTCAACTGGGACGACATCGCATCGTTCGAGTTCAAGCGTGTCGGCACGACAATCCACTGAGCACGGCTCACCGCTCACCCCGGAGGGAGGACGCATGACTGCAGTCAACGAACGCGGCCTGTCGATGATCGGCTTCCTGTTCACGACCGCGGTGGTGATCGTCATCGCGCTGATCGCCTTCCGCGTCGGACCGTCGTACATCGAATACTTCACGGTCCAGAAGGCGCTCGACCAGACGATGCAGGAAGTGCAGAATCCGACGCCCGATGCGATCCGCCGCTCGATGGACCGCCGGCTCTCGGCCGAATACGTCGACTCGGTGCGCGCCTCGGACGTGCTCGTCGGGCGCGAGGGCAACGCGATCGTTGCGTCGCTGACCTGGCAGAAGATCCTGCCGATGATCGGCAACGCCAGCATCCTCCTCGACTTCGAGGCGCGCTCGAGCCGGTAACGCCCGCGTCCGTAGCGTTATCCGCCCTCAGCGCGCACCGCGTGCCTTTCGCGATCGATCACGCGTTCCGCGTCCCGGAGCTCTTGCGCCAGGCGCTCACCCACCGCAGTTTCGGCACTCCGCACAACGAGCGCCTCGAGTTCGTCGGCGACGCGGTGCTGAACTGCGTGATCGCGCTGCGGCTGTACGATCGCTTCCCGGCGCTCGCCGAGGGAGAGCTGTCGCGCATCCGTGCGCATCTCGTCAACCGTGATACGCTCGCGCGCCTCGCGCGCGGCCTCGGCCTCGGCGCGGCGCTCCGGCTCGGCGAGGGCGAGGCGAAGAGCGGCGGCGCCGACCGTCCGTCGACGCTCGCCGACGCGCTCGAGGCGGTGTTCGGCGCGGTGGCCGAGGACGGCGGGTTCGCCGCGGCCGAGCGCGTCATCGACGCGGTGTTCGCCGACCTCCTGCGCGACGCCGACCCCGCCGTGCTCGGCAAGGATCCGAAGACCCGCCTGCAGGAGCTCGTGCAGGCGCGGCACATCGCGGTGCCCGAATACGCGATCGTCGCGACGCGCGGCGACGCCCACGCGCAGAGCTTCGTCGTCGAGTGCCGGATCGGCGCATTGGCGTTGACGGCGACCGGCGAGGGGCCGAGCCGGCGCAGCGCCGAGCAGGACGCCGCCGCGCACGCGCTCGCGGCGCTGCGCGCGTCGGGCCATGCCTGACACGCGGACGCGCGCGGGCAGTCGGACGGGCGCGGACACCCGGACCGGCCCGCACCGCTGCGGGTTCATCGCGATCGTCGGTCGTCCGTCGGTCGGCAAGTCGACGTTGCTGAACGCGCTCGTCGGCGACCGCATCAGCATCACGTCGAAGAAGCCGCAAACCACGCGCCACCGGATCACCGGCATCGTCACCGAGCCCGGCGTGCAGTTCCTGTTCGTCGACACGCCGGGATTCCAGACGCGCCATCGCTCGCCGCTCAACGATCGACTCAATCGCGCGGTCACCGACGGGCTCGCGTCGGCCGATGCGATCGTGTTCGTCGTCGAAGGGGCGCGTCTCACCGCCGCCGATCGCGAGGTGCTGGCGCTGCTGCCGCCGCGCGTGCCGGTCGTCGCGGCGCTCAACAAGATCGACATGCTCGACAATCGCGACGCGCTGCTGCCGGCGATTGCCGCGCTGTCGACGCAGCGCGAGTTCGCCGCGATCGTACCGGTGTCGGCCGAGCGCGGCATCGGGCTCGACCGCCTGAAGGTGGCGCTCGCCGGGCTGCTGCCGGCATCGCAGGCGCTCTACCCGGACGATCAGCTCACCGACCGCGACGAGCGCTTCCTCGCTGCCGAGTTCATTCGCGAGAAGCTGTTTCGCCAGCTCGGCGAAGAGGTGCCGTACGCGACCGCGGTCGTCATCGAAAGCTTCGAGCATACGGGGTCGCTGCGCCGCATCCGTGCGACGATCCTCGTCGACAAGCCGGGTCAGCGCGCGATCCTCGTCGGTGATGGCGGCGCGCGAATGAAGTCGATCGCGTCGGCCGCGCGCGCCGACATGGAGCGCGCGTTCGGCGGCCGCGTCTACCTCGAAGTGTGGGTGCGGGTCAAGGCCGGTTGGGCGCGCAACGACGCGCTGCTGACGCGCCTCGGATACTGACGTGCGCCCGGCGCGCGCGCAGCACGACAACGAGCCGGCGTGGGTGTTGCATGCCCGCGCGTATCGCGAGACGAGCCTCATCGTCGAGGCATTCGGGCGCGCCGCCGGACGGATCGCGCTCGTCGCGCGCGGCGCGAAGCGGCCGCGCTCGGAGTTGCGCGGCCTCCTGCAGGCGTTCCAGCCGCTCGTGCTGTCGTGGACCGGCGCGGGCGAGCTGAAGACCCTCGTCAAGGCCGAGTGGACCGGCGGCGCCGCGCTGCCGTCGGGGGCGGCACTGCTGTCGGCGTTCTACCTGAACGAGCTCGTGCTGAAGCTGCTCCCGCGCGAGGATCCGCATCCCGCGCTGTGGGACGCCTATGCCGAATCGATCCGCACGCTCGGCGAGCGTCGCGATCGCGCGGTGCAGGCGGGCATGCTGCGCAGCTTCGAGCTCAGGTTGCTGGCCGAGCTCGGCTACGCGATGACGCTGACCTCGGAAGGCGGCTCCGGCGCGCCGATCGATCCGCGACAAAGCTACCATTACGCAATCGACCGCGGTCCGCTGCGCCATGCAGCGGAGCCGGCGGACGCCTGGCCGACAGTGCGCGGAAGCACGCTGATTGCGCTCGCGAGCGGCAGCTATCCCGATGCGGAGACGGCCGGGGAGGCGAAACGGCTGATGCGCCGGGTGCTCGATCATTATCTCGAGCATCGACGGATCTTCAGCCGGCGGATCGTGCAGGACCTCGCTGCGCTCGACGACGACGGCGACGCGGGTTGAAACGGAGGGAGAAGAGGTGATCGAGCTCGGCGTCAACATCGACCATGTCGCAACGCTGCGCCAGGCGCGCAGGACCTACGAGCCTGACCCGGTGTGGGCGGCGGTGGAGGCGCACCTGGGCGGCGCCGACGGCATCACCGTCCATCTGCGCGAGGATCGCCGGCACATCCAGGACGCCGACGTGCGCCGCCTGCGCGACCTCGTCCACATCAAGCTCAATCTCGAAATGGCGGCGACCGACGAAATGATCGGCATCGCCTGCGCACTGAAGCCCGAGATGGCGATGCTGGTGCCCGAAGGACGCGAGGAGGTTACGACCGAGGGCGGGCTCGACATCGTCGCGCAGGAGGCGAGGCTCGCTGACGCCGTCGCGCGGCTCGCCGGCGCCGGGATCGTCACATCGGTGTTCATCGACGCCGAGCTCGCGCAGGTCGACGCCGCGGCGCGGATCGGTGCGCGCGTCTGCGAGCTCCACACGGGTCCGTATGCGCACGCCTTTCACGCGCGCGGCCGCGATGCCGAGAGCCCGGCGGTGACGGCCGAGCTCGCGAAGCTGCGCAGCGCGGGCGAAGCGGTGCGCGGACACGGGATGCGCTTCAACGCCGGGCACGCGCTCAATTACTTCAACGTGCAGCCGGTCGCGGCGCTGCCGGGGCTGCGCGAGCTGCACATCGGGCACGCGATCGTCGCGCGCAGCGTGTTCGTCGGGCTGCGCGAGGCGGTGCGCGAGATGAAGGCGCTGATCCGCGAGGCTGCGGCGTGAGCGCGCGCTGCGGCCGTGGCGGGACAGGGCGAGTGGCTCGCGTGCCGCGCCGCATGGCGTGCATGACGGGTGTTGCGCGACAGGGTGAGCGGCTCGTGTGCCGCGCCGCGCTCGGAGTGCGCCAACGCCCGCCTGCGGGTGCCCGGCGCAGCCTCGCCAGGTGTGCGACTGCCGGCGTGCGTGAGGGCGTGCTGGGCTCCCCGCGCCACCCGCTACGGCCGGCGCGCACACGCGCGCGCGCGGCACGTGAGCCGCTCGCCCTGTCGCGCCACTGCGGCTGCGCACACTCGCGCGTGCGACACGCGAACCGCTCATCCCGTCGTGCCGCCGTGGTCGTGCTCACGTCTGCGTCGCGCGCGAATCGTCAGCTGAGCCCGTCGCGCGATCACGCGTGCGGCTCACGGGTGCGAAGCGCGTTGCGCCGGACGCGAGTGGCGCACAATGAGCGCGCACGGCTGACGCGACAGGAGGAGAGGCGATGAGCGAACGAGGACCCGTGATGCTGGGCGTCGAGGGACTCGCGCTGACCGAGCGCGATTGCGCGCGGCTCGTGGATCCCCGCGTCGGGGGCGTGATCCTGTTCGCGCGCAACTTCGAGTCGTCGCAACAGCTTCGTGCATTGACCGCTTCCGTTCGTGCGCTGCGCCGCGAGCTCGTCATCGCCGTCGACCACGAGGGCGGCCACGTCCAGCGCTTCGTCGGCGGCGGGTTCACGCAGCTTCCCGCGATGCGCTCGCTCGGCAAGCTCTGGGATTCCGATCCCGCGGCGGCGCGGCGATCTGCCGAGCGGCATGGCGAGACGATCGGGCGCGAGCTTGGCGCGCACGGCATCGATTTCAGCTTTGCGCCGGTGCTCGACGTCGACTCGGGTCGAAGCACCGTGATCGGCGACCGCGCGTTCCACTCCGATCCCGTGGTGGTCGCCGATCTCGCGGGTCACCTCGTCCGCGGCCTCGCGCATCGAGGAATGGCCGCGGTCGGCAAGCACTTCCCCGGACACGGACACGTCGACGCCGATTCGCACGACTGCCTGCCCGTCGATCCGCGGCCGCTCGACGTGATCCTGCGCGACGACATCGTTCCGTTTGCCGCGCTGATTGCGCAGGGGATCGAAGCGATCATGCCGGCGCACGTCCAGTACTCCGCGGTCGACGCGCGACCGGCGGGCTTTTCGCCGGTGTGGATCGGCGAGGTGTTGCGGGGACGGCTCGCGTTCGACGGCCTCGTGTTCTCCGACGACCTCGAGATGGCGGGTGCGCACTCGGCGGGCGACATCGTGGCGCGCGCCAATGCGTCGATTGCCGCGGGCTGCGACGTCGTGCTCGTCTGCAACGGCTTCGACGCGATGGACGACCTGCTCGCCCGCTGGCAGCCTCCACCCCAGCCTGCGCTCGCGCGCCGCTACGCGCGGATGTCGCGGCGCTGAGCACGGCGTCGCGCGGCCGCCGCGCCGGCACTCTACCCGCTGGTGACGGGTCGCGCGGCCGACGCGTCGGCAATCTACCCGCTGGTGACGGGTCCCGCGGCGTTCCTGTCGGCGGGCCAGCGGTGATCCTTGAAGCGCTCGCGCAGCATGAGCTTCGACAGCTTGCCGGTGGCGGTATGCGGAAGCTCGTCGACGAATACGACGTCGTCGGGGGTCCACCAGCGCGCGGTGCGGCCGTCGAACCAGGCGAGCAGCGTGTCGCGGTCGAGCGTCGATCCGGGCTTGCGAACGGCGACGAGCAGCGGGCGTTCGTCCCACTTCGGATGCGGCAGGCCGATCACCGCGGCCTCCGCCACCTCGGGATGCGCGAACGCGATGTTCTCGAGATCGATCGAGCTGATCCACTCGCCGCCCGACTTGATGACGTCCTTCGAGCGGTCGGTGATCTGCAGGTAGTGGTCGGCGTCGATCGTGCCGACGTCGCCGGTCGGGAACCATCCGCCCGGCGCGAGAACGTCGCCGCCTTCGCCGCGGTAGTAGGCGCTGGCGATCCACGGCCCGCGCACCATCACGTTGCCGGGCGTCCTGCCGTCGTGCGGAAGCTCGTGCCCCGCGGCGTCGACGATCTTCAATTCGACGCCGAAGAGCGGCCGACCCTGCTTCTCGCGGATCGCCGTCTGCTCGGCCTCGGTGAGCTTCGCGTGCTTGCCCTTGAGGACTCCGGCCGTCCCGATCGGGCTCGTCTCGGTCATGCCCCAGCCGTGCTTCACGTCGACGCCGAACTCCTCGCGCAGCGTTCGCATCATCGCCGGCGGGCACGCGGAGCCGCCGATGATCGTCTCCCGGAACGTGGAGAAGCGCAAACCGTTCGCCTTCATGTACTGAATCAGGCCGAGCCACACCGTCGGCACGCCCGCCGAGTGCGTGACTCCCTCGTCCTCGAACAGCGCGTACAGGCTCTTGCCGTCGAGCGCCGCGCCGGGGAACACGAGCTTCGCTCCGACGAGCGGCGCCGCGTACGGCATGCCCCAGGCGTTGACGTGGAACATCGGCACGATCGGCAGCACCACGCTCGCGGCGCTGAGGTTGACGACGTCGGCGAGCGATACAGTAAGCGCGTGCAGCACCGTCGAGCGGTGGCTGTAGAGCACGCCCTTGGGATTGCCGGTGGTGCCCGACGTGTAGCAGAGGCCGGACGCGGTGTTCTCGTCGAGCTCGGGCCATTCGTAATCGTCGTCCTCGGCGCCGACGAGGTCCTCGTAGCAGAGGAGGTTCGGAATCTGCGCCACGGGAAGGTGCGCGGCATCGGTCATCGCGACCCAGCCGGCAACGCCCGGACATCGCGGCGCGAGCTTCTCGACGAGCGCGGTGAACGTGAGGTCGAAGAACACCAGCCGATCGTCGGCGTGATTGACGATGTAGACGAGCTGGTCGTGGAAGAGGCGCGGGTTGATCGTGTGCACGACGGCGCCGATGCCCGAGACGCCGTAGTAGAGCTCGAGGTGGCGGTAGCCGTTCCACGCCAGCGTTCCGATGCGGTCGCCGCGGGTCACACCACGGCGCAGCAGCGCACGGGCGAGCTGACGCGAGCGCCGGTGTGCGTCGCGGTAGGTGTAGCGATGGATCGGGCCCTCGATCGAGCGCGACACGACCTCGGTGTCGCCATGGCAGCGATCGGCGTGGCGGATCAGCGCCGGGATCGACAATGGCACGTTCATCATCAGCCCGTCCATGCATCCTCCTTCAGTGCGGATGCGGCCATTGCCCGCCGAGCCTGCGGGTGATCTCTTCGGCGGTGTGCGACACCAGCGGGCCGAGCTGGCGGATGCGCTCGTCGGAGAGCCGTGACAGCGGTCCCGCGACCGAGATCGCGCCGAGCGGCTCGGCGTGCTCGTCGTAGAACGGCGCCGCGACGCAGCGCGTGCCCGGCAGGTGCTCCTCGTCGTCGAATGACCACCCGCGCTGGCGGATGACGCGGATGCTCGCCCACATCGTCTCGGGCGAGGTGATCGTGTTCTCGGTGATGCGCGGCAGGCCGCGGATCTTCAGCATCGCGTCGATCTGGTCGTCCGGAAGCGAGGCGAAGATCGCCTTGCCGACACCCGATGCATGGAGCGGCACGCGGCTCCCCAGCTTGACGATCGTGCGCATCGTCTCGCGGCACTGCACCTGGTCGATGAACACCGCTTCGGTGCCGTCGAGGATGGCGAGATTGGTGGTCTCGCCGGCCTGCTCCATCAGCCGCCGCATGAACGCGTGGCTCTGCGCGACGAAGTCGCGGTTGGCGAGAAAGCTCGAGCCGACGGTGAACGCCTCGATGCCGACGTACCACAACCCGAGGTCGCCGGCCTGGAACACGTAACCCATCTTTTCGAGCGTCGACAGCAGCCGATGCGTCGTCGACGGCGGGAGCTGCACGCGGTGTGCGATGTCGGTGAGCGTGAGGCCACCCTCGGTGCGCGCGAGGCATTGCAGGATCGACAGCCCGCGCGTGAGGCTCTGCACCTGCGCGGTCTCGGCGCCGGGATGCGATGGCGTGCGGCCACGCCGGGCGCCGGCAGGTCGTGGCGGAAGGATCACGGACGGCAGTCTGCTATCGTTTCGCGTTCGGCGCAATCCGACGCGCTGCCGCAGGAACGCCTTCGATGAGTCGACCCCTTCCGGAAACCGGGCACGCCGCGACGCATCGCGCCCGCATCGTCGCCTGCGGCAGCGAGGGAGCCGGCAAGTCGACGCTGATCGCGCGCGTGCTGAAGGAAGCGGCCGCGCGCGCCCGCGAGCCCGGTGCCGAGCGCAGCGCTTTCGACCTGGCCGAGACTCGCGGCGGCGATGGCGACAGCGCCGACGTCGCAGCCGCCGCGGGATCCGACGCAGCCGTCGTCGTCGCCGACGTTCGCCACGGCCTCGACACCGGGCTGCGCCGCGCGCTGCGCCTCGCGCACCTCCTCGGTGCGCGGCGGGTCGCCCTCGTCGCGAACAAGCTCGATGCGGTCGACTTCTCGCGCGAGGCATACGACGCGCTCGCCGCCGAGGTCCGCGCATTTGTCGCCGCGATCGGTGCTGCTGCCGTCGAATGCATTCCGGTCTCGGCGCGCACCGGAGACAATCTCGCGTCGCCGAGCGAGCATCTCGCGTGGTACGCCGGACCGTCGCTTCTCGAGTGGCTCGAGCAGGCGCCGGCGACCGGCGATCGTGCCGTGCAACCCGAAGCGAAGCCGCCCGAGATCGCCGATCAGTTCGAGGTGACGCTCGCCTGGCTCGCGCCGGATCCGCTGCTGCCCGGCCGGCGCTACCGCATCCGCGTCGGCGCCGAGACTCTCGGCGCGACGTTCGCGCAGCTCAAGTACGTCGTCGGCCCGGACACGCTCGACCATCTCGCGGCAAGGACGCTCGCACAGGGTGCGATCGGCGTCGGCACGCTGATGTTCGATGCGCCGGTCGCATTCGACGCGGGCGGCGGCGGCGCCGCCGGCGGAAGCTTCGCCGTTCTCGATCGCGCCGAAACGTCGACGATCGGCGTCGGGCGCCTCCATTTTGCGTTGCGCCGTTCGCACAATCTCGCGTGGCAGGCGACCGACGTCGACCGGGCGGCGCGCACCGCGCTCAACGGACACCGGCCGTGCGTCGTGTGGTTCACCGGGCTCTCCGGAGCGGGCAAGTCTACGATCGCCAACCTGGTCGAGAATGCGCTGCACCTTCGCGGTTGCCACACCTATCTTCTCGACGGTGACAACGTGCGCCACGGCCTCAATCGCGACCTCGGCTTCACCGACGCGGATCGCGTCGAGAACGTGCGTCGGGTCGCGGAGGTCGCGCGGCTGATGGCCGACGCGGGCCTCATCGTGCTGGTCTCGTTCATCTCGCCGTTTCGCGCCGAGCGGCGGATGGCACGCGCGCTCGTCGGCACCGGTGAATTCTGCGAGGTATTCGTCGATGCGCCGCTCGCCGTCGCCGAAGCACGCGACGTCAAGGGACTCTACGCGAAGGCGAGACGCGGCGAGCTGCCGCATTTCACCGGCATCGATTCGCCGTACGAGCCTCCCGAGCATCCCGACGTCCACGTCGACAGCGCGACGCTGCCGGCTGCTGCTGCGGCGACGCGAATCGTCGATCATCTCCGCAGCACGCACATACTCGACTGAGCGGTCCGCGACGCAGCGCGTCTGCGTACGTAGTGTCAACGGGCGCTACAGCTTCAGCGCTGCGATGCCGGCGACGACACTCGCCGCACCGGCGAGACGCATCGCGCCGAAGCCTTCGCGCAGCCAGACCGCGCCGATCAGCGCGGCGAACAGCACCGAAGTCTCGCGCAGCGCCGCCACCGCGGCGACCGGGGCGCGCGTCATCGCCCACAGCACGATTGCGTAGGCGCCGAGGCTGCACGCGCCGCCGAGAACGTTTCTGCGCCAGCTTCGATGCATGTACGCGGCAGCGGCCGCGCCGCGCCGCCACGCGATCCACGCGAGGAACGGGAGGCCTTCGAGCGCGATCAGCCACGCGACGTAGGCGAGCGCATTGCCCGATGCGCGCGCACCGCTGCCGTCGATCAGCGTGTAGCTCGCGATGATCGCCGCATTGGTGAACGCCCAGCCGGCCGCGGCGCGCGGATGCGCGCGGCGACGCACGAACGCGATGCTGACGATGCCCGCGCAGATGAGCACGATCCCGGCCGCGACGTGCCATGACGGAAGCTCGCCGAGGAAAACGATACCCAGCAATGCGACGATCAGCGGCGCCGTCCCGCGCATCAGCGGATACGCGAACGAGAGATCGCCGGTCCGGTAAGCGTGGGCGAGGGTGACGTAGTAGGCGAAGTGGATCGTCATCGAGCCGGCGATGAACTTCCACGCCGCGGGGTCGGGAAGCGGGAGCCACGCGAGGACGGCGAAACCCCACACCGACGATGCCGCGACGACGCCTGCCGTGTCGAGCATCGGATCGCCGCCCGGCGCCGCCTTCAGCAGCGCGTTCCAGCCGGCGTGCAGCAGCCCGGCGCCGAGCACCGCGAGCGTGATGGGGAGCGTCAGCCCGTCGATCAAGGGAGAGGCGGTTCCGGGAGATCGGGACGCGTCGCCTGCACGGCGGCCGCGCACCCGTTACGCCGCGTGCGGCTTGCCCTTCTGCCAACCCGGCTTGGCGGCGTCGTCCACAGGGGCCGCAGCCGGTGCAAAGGCCTCCTCGGTCTTGAGCCGCGTGTGCGCGAGCACGCCGGCCTCCTCGAGGATCGGATAGGCGATCGAGCAGATATGCGAATTGATCCGCCGCATGTCGGAGATGAGATCGAGGTGCAGCGACGACGTCTCGATGCTTTCGATCGTGTTGCCGGCGAGCCGGGCGAGGTGCGAATTGGCGTACGCGCGCTCGAGGTCGCGGAACAGCACCTTCTGCGCGAGGAGCTCCTGCGCGTTCTTGAGATCTCCGTTCAGGAATACGGACAGGCCGAGACGTAGATTGGAGATCAGCCGTGCGTGCAGGTCGCAGATCTCGGCCATGCCGGCTTCGGAGAAGTTGCGCCCCTTGTCGATCTTCTTGTCTTCGAGGTCGGTGAGGATGCGCTCGACGATGTCGCCGATCTGCTCCATGTTGATCGTGAACGACACGATGTCGGCCCAGCGCCTGCCTTCGCGCTTGTCGAGCGCCTCGCGCGGGATCTGCGTCAGGTAGAGCTTCACCGCCGTGTAGAGCTGGTCGATCACGTCGTCGGTCTTGCGCAGGCGCTCGGCGAGGATGCGGTCGTTCGTCGTCAGCACGGTGAGCATGCCGGCGAGCATCTGCTCGACGACGTCGCCGATGCGCAGCGCCTCGCGCGCGGCGCAGCCGATCGCGAGGCTCGGCGTGTCGAGCGCCGACGGGTCGAGGTGACGCGGCTTCGCCGGGTCCTCGGATGCCGCACGCGCGGGAAGCAGGCGCTCGGCGACGCGTGCGATCGGCTGCGTCCAGTAGAGCAGCAGCGCAGCCAGCGCGACGTTGAACGCGAGGTGGAACAGCACGACCTCGCGCGCGGGGTCGATGTCGAGCGGGGCGATCCAGCGATCGAGGTGGCCGACGAGCGGGATGCAGATCACGCAACCGATCAGCCGAAACAGGAAGTTGCCGAGCGTCACGCGCCGCGCTTCGGGGGTCGAGCGCAGCGTCGACAGCATCCCGAGCACGCCGCTGCCGAGGTTCGCGCCGAGGACGAGGCCGAGGGTGACCGGCAGCGAGAGCACGTGCGAGGCGGCGAGCGTCGCGAACAGCAGCACGGCGGCGAGGCTCGAGTAGCAGAGCACGGTGAACAGCGCCGCGACCAGCATGTCGAGCAGCACATCGCCGGTGAGCGAAGCGAAGATGACCTTCACACCGGCCGCCTGCACGAGCGGATGCGTGGAGACGCCGATCCATTGCAGCGCGAACATGATGAGGCCGAGCCCGATCAGGATGCGCCCGAAGCGCCCGGCGCGGCTCGCCTCGACCGACAGGTAGAGCACGATGCCGCTGAAGATCAGGAGTGGCGCGAGCCACGACAGGTCGAACGACAGCAGCACGGTGACGAGCGCGGTGCCGACGTCGGCGCCGAGCATGACGGCGAGCGCCGGCGCCGTGCCGATCAGCCCCTGGCCGGCGAATGCCGCGACGATCAGCGCCGCCGCGGTGCTGCTCTGGATCAGCGCAGTGACGCCGACTCCGGCGAAGAAGGCCGAGAAGCGGTTCGACACGCTGCGCCGGAGCACGCGGCGCAGGTCCCCGCCGTACAGGCGCAGGATCCCCGTGCGCACGATGTGCGTGCCCCAGACGAGGAGCGAGACGCCGGCGAGAAGGTTCAGGAGTATCTGCATGACGCTGCGCTATGGAGGGAGGGCAGAGGGGCAACGACGGCGGAGTCAGGATAGAGGAGTGAGGATAGGGGATGGAAAGGCAAGGATAGAGGAGCGAGGATAGGGGATCGAACTCAGTCTCCTCGATCCTCACTCCTCGATCCTCACTCCTCGACCTACCACGGCAGCGAGTACGTTTTCACATTCGTGAAACTCTTCATCGCTTCCTGCACACCCTCCTTGTAGCCGAGGCCTGAGTCCTTGATCCCGCCGAACGGGGTCAGCTCGAGCCGGTAGCCCGGCACCTCGCGCACGTTGACGGTGCCGACGGCAAGCTCGCGCACGAAGCGCGTGATGTAGTCGAGGCGGTTCGTGCACACCGACGACGACAGCCCGTAGGCGGTCGAGTTGGAGATACGAATCGCGTCGTCGATGTCGCGGAAGCGGATGACCGGCGACACCGGGCCGAAGGTCTCGGTGCGAACGACGTCCATGTCGGGCGTGACGCTGTCGATGACCGTCGGCGAGTAGAGCGCGCCGTCGCGCTCGTTGCCGACGAGAAGCCGCGCGCCGTGCGCCAGCGCATCGTTGACCTTCGCCTCGAAGCCCGCCGCCGCACGCGAATCGATGACCGTTCCCATCTCGACGTCGGGGTCCATCGGATCGCCCCAGGTCCACGCGCGGGTGCGCGCGACCAGGCGCTCGACGAATGCGTCGGCGATCTTCTCGTGGACGAGGATCCGCTTCACCGCCGTGCAGCGCTGCCCTGAGTTCTTGTACGAGCCGGTCGCGGCAAGGAGCGCCGCCTCGTCGAGATCGGCGTCCTCCATGATGATGATCGGATCGTTGCCGCCGAGCTCGAGGACCTGTCGCTTGTAGACCGCCTTCGCCGCGATGTACTTGCCGACGGCGACGCCGCCGGTGAACGAGACGAGGTCGACCGCATCGTGGGTCAGCATCACGTCGGCGACCTCGCGCGGCTCGCCGGTGACGACCGAGAACATCGGCGGCGGCAGCCCGGCCTCGTAGAGGATGTCGGCGAGAGCCAGCGCGGCGAGCGGCGTCTTCTCGGTCGGCTTCAGCACCATCCGGTTATTGCTCGCGATCGACGGCGCGACCTTGTGCGCGACCTGGTTCAGCGGATGGTTGAACGGGGTGATCGCCGCGATCACGCCGAGCAGCGGCTCGCGCAGCGTGTACACCTTGCGCGACTTGCCGTGCGGAGTGAGATCACACGAGAACACCTGTCCGTCGTCGGCGAGTGCGGCGTTGCCGGCGAACACGAACACGTCGCAGGCGCGGCCGACCTCGTAGCGCGAATCCTTGAGGCAGATCCCGCATTCGGCGGTGATCAGCGTCGAGAGCTCGTCGATGCGGCTCCTGATCAGCTCCGCGGTCCGCTGGCAGATTGCGTAGCGGTCGAAGCGCGTCAGCGTCGGCTTGTACGCCTTCGCGACGTCGATCGCGCGGCGCACGTCGTCGACGGTGGCCCGCGGTACGGTGCCGACCAGTGCGCCGCTCCACGGATTGCGCACTTCGAGGTGGCGCACGCCGCCGACGCGTTCGCCGGCGATGCGCATCGATTCGTGTCGCGGTGCAGAAGTCTGGGAGGGAAAGCGGTCGTTCATGGTCGTTGAGTCCGTCTCATGGCGCGTAGTAATCATGTCGCGCAGTAATTGAGCGCGAGGTCGAAGATGTCGAAATTGCGCCAGCGGCGCCCCGCCGGGAGCCGCGCAAGCGGGCGGTTGAACAAGAGCGGCACCGTCTGCTCGGATTCGCCGCCGTGCGAGCGCAGCGGTGCATCGAGCTGCGACAGGTCATGGCGCGACGGCGCCGTTCCCAGCACCGTCATGCGCTGCGCGAGGACGACGAGGTCGCCCAGGCGATCGGCCGGCAGCTCGAAGCGTCGTGCGGCGTCGTCGCGCGCGAGCACGGCCGCGACGCCCGGCACACCGGCGAGCTCGGCGGCGAGGCTCGCGCCATCGGCGCCGGAGGGCAGGTAGCAGGTCGCGAACGAGCCGAGCGAGCCGTGATGGATCACGTACGGGTCGGTGATCGGCAGGATCACGCGCGCGCGGCCCGTGCCCAGCCGTGCATCGAACCAGTCCTGCAGGTAAATGATCTGCGCTCGCCCGGCGGCGTCGGTCTTCGCGTTCATCCCGTGATCCGCGGTGAGCGCGATCGTCGCGCCGAGGGCGTCGAGCTTCGCGAGATACCCGCTCATCATCGCATAGAACGCGTTCGCCTGCGGCGTGCCGGGGGCGTGCTTGTGCTGGACGTAGTCGGTGGTCGACAGATAGACGAGGTCGAAGCGCTCACGCTCGAGCAGCGCGACGCCGGCGGCGAAGACGAACTCGGAGAGGTCGGCGCTGTAGACCGACGGAAGCGGACGCCCGACGAGCTCGAGCACGCCGCCGATCCCGTTCGCCTCGGGAGTTGCCTGATCGGCCTTCTCCGCCGAGAAGCAGACGCCGCGCAGCCGGTGGCCGAGGAGGGCGCGCAGCTTGTCCTTCGCGGTCACCACGGCGACGCGCGCCCCGGCGTCGGCGAAGCGCGCGAGGATCGTCTCGGCGCGCAGGTAACGCGCGTCGTTCATCATCACTTCCTCGCCGCGCTCGGGATCGTAGAAGAAGTTGCCGCAGATGCCGTGGACCGATGGCGGCGCTCCGGTCACGATCGACAGGTTGTTCGGATTGGTGAAGCTCGGAATCACGCAATCGCCCAGGAGCGATGCGCCTTCGTCGCACATGCGGCGCAGGTACGGGGCGACGCCGGCTTCGAGCGCCTGCGTGATGTAATCGGGCTCGCAGCCGTCGACGCAGACGACCACGTGCGGGCGGCCGTCGTGGCGATAGCTGCGTCCGTTGGCAGTGACGAGGGGAAGGCTCGATTGGCTCATCGTTGGCGGGTGCTCATCGTTGGTATGTGGTCATCGTTGGTATGTGGTCATCGTTGGGTAATCCGGTGCAGGCGCTTCTGGCTGTTGATCGCGTGGGCGCAGAGCAGCCTTCCCGCCTGCTCGCCGTCGCCGCGCGCCAGCGCGTCGACGATCTGGCGGTGCTCGCG
>DASVGI010000122.1:0-14636 GCA_036379595.1 Casimicrobiaceae bacterium
CGCCGAACGAAACGACCCGCTTCGCGCACAGCGTGAGGCCGTAGAGCCTGACGCGCTCGCTCGCCACCACCTCGCCGCGCGCGCGGTCCCAGCGCGGCTCGAAGTAGTCACGCTCGGCGCGCGCCCCCGCCTCGGCCTCGATCCACGCCGGCTCGACCTGCGCCGCACAGCGCGCGTAGAGCCGCGAGGTCTGCGTGAGCTCCGCGGCGACCACCCAGCGCGGAGGCTTCTTCGCAATGCCCGAGCCCGGGTGCAGGTGAAACGTGATCCCGCGCGCGCCGTCGTACGGGCCGGGCGCGGCGCCCGGCTCCGTCGCCCGCGTCCCGATGTTGCCGAGAAGTCCGGCGAGGAGCGCGCGGTGCAGCATCTCGTAGCGCGCTGCATCGATCGCGGCAGGCAACGCCGGATCGAAGCGCCATCCGGCCTCGGTCAGCGCCCGTCGAAGCTGCGCGTGCACGTCGCGCCATTCGCACAGGCGCAGAAACGATACGAAGTGCGCACGGCACGCCTCGACGCGTCGCCGGTGCGACTGGCGCTCGTTGAGCGCGCCGTCGAAGAATTCCCACAGCGCGATCAGCGACAGGAAATCGGAGCGCGCGTCGCGAAAGCGAAGCTGCGCCTGGTCGGCTGCCTGCGCGCGCTCGTGCGGCCGCTCGCGCGGGTCCGGCACCGCGAGCGCGCTCGCGACGACGAGCGCCTCGGCAAGGCATCCGCGCTCGCGTGCCGCCTGGACGATGCGCGCGATGCGCGGGTCGAGCGGCAAGCGCGCGAGCTCGCTTCCTGCCGGCGTCACGCGACCCTCGGCATCGAGCGCGCCGAGCTCCTGCAGCAGCCGGCGGCCGTCGGCGATCGCGCGCGGCAGCGGCGGGTCGATGAACGGGAACGCGGCGACGTCGCCGAGATCGAGCGCCGCCATCCGCAGCATGACCCCGGCGAGCGAGCTCCGCAGGATCTCCGGATCGGTGTGAGCCGGGCGCGCCGCGTAGTCGTCCTCGGCATAGAGGCGCACGCAAACGCCGGGCCCGAGCCGGCCGCAGCGTCCCGCGCGCTGCTCGGCCGACGCGCGCGCCACCTTCTCGATCGCGAGCTGTGTCGTGCGGTTGCGCGGCGAGTAGCGCTTGATGCGCGCGAGGCCACTGTCGATCACGTAGCGGATGCCCGGCACGGTGAGCGAGGTTTCGGCGACGTTGGTCGCGAGCACGATGCGCCGGCCGCGCGATGGCGCGAAGACGCGCTGCTGCGCGTCGAACGCGAGCCGCGCGTAGAGCGGCAGCACCTCGAGCGACGCGCTCCACGGCTTCGCGGCAAACGCCGCGCGCAGCACGTCGGCGGTCTCGCGGATCTCTCGCTCGCCGGGGAGAAACGCGAGGATGTCGCCGGGTCCCTCGCGCCACAGCTCGTCCGCGGCTGCGGCGATCGCGTCTTCGAGCGCCTCCTCGTCGTCGGGCTCGGCAACCGCGCCGGCGAGCGGCCGGTAGCGGATCTCGACCGGGTGGCCGCGGCCGGAGACGCGGATCACCGGAGCCGGTCCGCTCGCTCCGGCGAAGTGGCGCGCAAAGCGCTCGGTGTCGAGCGTTGCGGACGTGATGACGACGCGCAGGTCTGGGCGACGCTGCACGAGGCCACGCAGGTAGCCCAAAAGGAAGTCGATGTTGAGGCTGCGCTCGTGCGCTTCGTCGATGATGATCGTGTCGTAGCGAAAGAGATCGTGATCGCGCTCGGTCTCCGCGAGCAGGATGCCGTCGGTCATCAGCGTCACGTAGCCTTCGCGACTCGCGCGTTCGCTGAAGCGGACGCGAAAGCCGACCGCTCCGCCGAGCTCGGTGTGAAGCTCGTGGGCGAGGCGCGCGGCGACCGAGCGCGCGGCGATGCGGCGCGGCTGCGTATGCGCGATCTGGCCGCGCTCGCCGCGCCCGGCGACGAGGCAGACCTTCGGCAGTTGCGTCGTCTTGCCCGAGCCGGTCTCGCCGGCGACGATCACCACCGGATGCGCGCGGATCGCCGCGGCGATCTCGTCGGCGCGCGCGGAGATCGGAAGCTCCGGCGGAAACTCGATCGCGGGCTTTGCCACGCCACGTGCCGCGCGCGCTGCGGCGAGCGCCGTGTGCGCGGAGGCGAGCGCCGGCGACGCGACGCCGCGCGGAACGCGACGCGCGCTGGTCACCCGGGATGCGTCGCGGGCGGCGATGCGGGCGTCGCGGAAGCCGCAGCGAGCGTCGCGGGCGCCGCAGCCGGCCATCGTGCGTTGAGCCACACCGTCATGCGCCACGCGACGAGGAGCGTCACCGCCGCGTCGACGACAAACCACGGCAGCGCGTCGGCGCGCTGCGCGCGCGCGAAGCCGTCGAGCAGCGCGACGGTGGCGGCGAAGGCCGGCACCCAGCGCAGGTCGTAGCGCAGGAAGAGGACCACCACCGCCGCTGCCGCGATGCCGCCGGCAAGCCCGGCCGCGAGCGATGCAACGGGGGCGCTCCGCCCGTGCGCGAGCGCCACCGCGCACTCGAGCGCGACGACGATCGCGACGGCGAGCCACACCCTCCGCGTCCAGCCGCGCGTCAGGAGCGACGCGGCGTGCACGACGAAGAGCTCGGCGCTGGCGGTGATCAGGAAGGCGCCGCCGGAGAGCGCCGCGCCGAGCCACGGCGAATACGCGGATCGCCACTCGGGATCGGGCCACAGCGGGACGTCGCGACTGCCGAGCGCCGCCAGCACGGTCTGCAGGCCGACGACGAACGCCCCCGCGGCGATCGCGATCGCTGTCGTCGGGAGCCTGCCGGGGATGGCGAACGGCGACAGCGTTCGCGCGCCATAGCCGCCGACACCGGCGCAGAGGCCGACGACGAGTGCCGCCACCAGCGCCGACGCGAGCACGGCGAACACCCTGATCGTAAGCTGCGCGGCGACCGGGTCGGTGGTCGACAGCCCCATCGCAACCTGTGGCCACCCGTTCGCGCCGGCAAGCACGACGAGCGCGAACGTGGCGGCAGCAGCACGCTTCAGCGCGCGGCTGTCGACGTGCCGCGCGATCCAGCTTCTGATGCCGACGACGAGCGCTGCGAGTGCGGCCGCGGCGAACACCGCGACGGCGCCGAGCTCGAGGATCTGCAGCCAGTTGTCTCTCGCCTGCTCGCTCCGCAGCCACGTCTCGGGTAGATGCACGAAGCGACCCGCCGCCGTCGGCTGATCGCCGCCGACGGCGATCACGTAGCGCGCCTCGGCACCTTTACCGACGTCGATTCGCGGGTCGCCCCAGACGAACGACCAATCGACGCGCGCCGGTCGCTTCTGCTCGTTCGCCGCCACCGCCGTGAGCTTCGAGGCGTCGACGCCGAACTGCGTGGCGAGCTCGCGCGCGGCGAGCGTGCGCGCGGCATCGGGTGCAAGGCTCGCTCCCGGACGTCCTTCGGGCAGAACGTGCAGGAAACTCCGCACACTGCCGTCGTTGTCGATGCCGATGTGCCACTCCTCGGCCCGCGCCGTGACGTCGCCGTCGAAGCGCGCGTAGCGCACCTCCCACACCGGCGGCGCGAGAATACCGCCGACGAGCTTGCGGTAGGCGCGAGGGCCCGCTTCGTCCCAGACGAAGCGATGCCACGCCCATTGCTGCGGGTCGGTGCTCGCGAGCTTCGGAGCGGCGTAGCGATGCCAGTCGGTTCCGAGTGTCACGCCGCGCGACGCGAGCGCCGCATCGGCGGCGCGGATCGCCCCGACGCGATCGAGGGTCAGCGGCGCCACATCGGCGCGAAACGGTGTCGCGACCGCCCACGCAATCACCCCGGCGATACCGAGCGCGGGAAGTGCGCGCTGGAATTGCGCCGCGAGCGCACCGGCCCCTGAAGGTCCTGCCGCCGGCGGCGTCGATTCGGCTGCCGCGGGACGCGCGCGCCATGCGCCGTTCAGGAGCGCCGCGGGGAGCGGTCGCCACGCGCCGTTCTGCACCCTCCGCCACAACACGACCGCGAGCGGCACCGCGGCCGCCGCGATCACCAGCGCCTGCTGCAGGTGAGCGCCGCGCGCCGCGACCAGGAAGAGCGGGATCGAGAACAGCGACAAATCGAAGCACGCGTGCAGGACGATCGTCGGCAGCAGGCCGAAGCGCAGGAAGATGAGCGCCCAGACGATGGCCGGAACGAACAGCTCGACCGGTCGCGACCACGCCGGAAAGCCAGGATAGTTCGCGTGCGCCGAGCCGAAGATCAGCGCCTGCAGCACGACGGCGATCGCGATGCCGAGCCCGCGGCGACCGAACCGCGCTCCGATCAGCGCGCCGAGCGAGAGCGGAATCGCGCGGAAGACGCATTCCTCCATGAAGCCCGCTTCGAGCGACAGCGCGATTGGCGCCGCCGCGGGCACCGCCGAGCCGAGAACGTTGGGATCGGTGAGGACTTCCGACGGTTGCCACCAGCCGAGCCAGCGATTGGTCGCGTAGTAGAACGCAGCGATCAGCGCGAGCTCGATCGGCACGAACAGGTAGCCGCCGAGCGTCCGGCCGAGCACCTGCGGGCTCGCGGCCGCATCGCGCGACCACAATCGCCACAGTTGAGGTTGTCGCGGGAACGCGCTTCGCGACAGACCCTCGGCGGCGAGAAACGCGAGCGCGTAGGCAAGCCCTCCGCCGATCGCGATCAGCAGCGCGGTGCCGATCTCGCGCGTCCAGAACGTCGCCGCTGTCTGCGTCGTGTCGACACTGAACCAGGCGACCGGCGCTGCTGCGAGCGACGCCAAAGCGAGCAGCGCTCCGATGGAGAGCCCGGCGACGAGCGCCGGGCGCAACACCAGCGCGTGCCGGCGCGCGAGCCACAGCACCGCGAGCACGCAACCGCCGATCCCGTACAGCACCCCCGCGGCAATGTCGGCGAGACGCGCGACGAGATCGTTGGCGCTGCGCAGCTCAGCGTAACGCCGCGTGAACGATTCCGGAACGTGAACGAACGGCGTGACGCCGATGAGCTCGTCGCCGGCGACGGTGAGGCGCAGCCGCACGTGCGCATCGCCGAGCGCTTCCGGCCGCTCGTAGGTGAAGCGGTGGTCGACGCGACCACCGGGCTCGGTCTGCTGCGAGTGCTCGAGGAAGCGGTAGCGCGTGAGATCGACGCCCCAGTCGCGCGCCGCGGTGGTCTCGGCGATCGTGCGCGCCTCGGCTTCGCCGAGCGCCTTGTGCGCGGGATCGCGAACCCAGGTCTCCGGCACGCGGTGCGAGAAGCCGTCGATCCGTCCGTCGGGTGCCAGGCGGATCACCATCTCGTCGATCGTGCCGAGGCGGAACAGCCGCACCTCCCACCAGTAAGGCGCGTAGACGTCGCCGCGCGTCAGCTTCGCGAAGGCCGCCTTGCCGCCGCCTTCGAGCTCGACGTAATTCTGCGTCGTCGAGTCGTGTGCAAAGCGGACCGCTGCGCGCGCATCGGTGGGTGCCAGCGAGTGCTTCGCGGCGATCGCGCGGGCGCGCGCGACCGCGTCGCTGCGCGACAGCGTGATATCGAGGTTGACGATCGGGATCGCGCGCGGGAACAGCGCGAGCGCGGTCGCCAGCGCCGCGAGCGACACCAATGCGTAGACAACCCAGAACGCAGGTTTGCGCGTCATTCGATATGCTCTGGGCCGGTCAAGGCAATGTACGCAAGCGTGGCGCCGAGCCGCGACTCCGGAATCAGTCGAGCGCCTCGAATCGGTCGAGCGCCCTGAATCAGTCGAGCGGCATGAATCGGTCGAGCGCGCCGAATCAGTCGAGCGCCTTGACGATGTCCTCGACGACCTTCTTCGCGTCGCCGAACACCATCATCGTCTTGTCCATATAGAAGAGCGGATTGTCGAGGCCCGCGTAACCCGCCGCCATCGAGCGCTTGTTGACGATCACCGTGCGCGCCTTGTACGCCTCGAGGATCGGCATGCCGTAGATCGGGCTCCCCTTCTCTTCGGCGAGCGGATTGACGACGTCGTTGGCGCCGAGGATCAGCGCGACGTCGGTCGTGCCGAACTCGCCGTTGATGTCCTCCATCTCGAACACCTGATCGTAAGGCACCTCGGCCTCGGCGAGCAGCACGTTCATGTGCCCCGGCATGCGGCCCGCGACCGGGTGGATCGCGTAACGGACGTTGACGCCTTTCGCGCGGAGCTTCGTCGCCATCTCCTTCACCGCGTGCTGCGCGCGCGCGACGGCGAGACCGTAGCCCGGAACGATGATGACGCTCTCGGCGTTGCCCATCACGAATGCCGCGTCGTCGGCCGAACCCGACTTCACCGTCTTCTGCTCGCCGCTCGCGGCCACGGTCCCCGGCTCCGCCCCGAAGCCGCCGAGGATCACGTTGATGAACGAGCGGTTCATCGCCTTGCACATGATGTACGACAGGATCGCGCCCGACGAGCCGACCAGCGATCCGGCGATGATCAGCATCGGGTTGTTGAGCGAGAAGCCGATGCCCGCGGCCGCCCAGCCCGAGTAGCTGTTCAGCATCGAGATCACCACCGGCATATCGGCGCCGCCGATCGGGATGATGATCAGCACGCCGAGCACGAAGGCGATCGCCGTCATCACGATGTACGGGATCCATTTCGACTCGTCGCCGGCGAGGAAGAACGCGATGCCGAAGCCGATCATCACCAGCGCCAGCACCAGGTTCAGCACGTGCTGGCCGGCGAACACCACCGGCGCGCTGCGGATCTTCCCCGACAGCTTGCCGAACGCGATCACCGAGCCCGAGAACGTGATTGCGCCGATGAACGTGCCGATGAAGAGCTCGAGGCGGTTGCCGCTCGGCAGCGGAACCGCGAGGCCGAACGCTGCCGGGTCGTGGATCGCCGAGATCGCGATCAGCACCGCCGCCATTCCGACCAGCGAGTGGAACGCGGCGACGAGCTCGGGCATCTGCGTCATCTGCACACGTCGTGCGACGACGACGCCGATCGCACCGCCGACGACGACGCCGGCGAGGATCATCCCGATGTTCTTCGTATGCGAGTAGACGAGCGCGAGCGTGACGACGACGGCGATCACCATGCCGGCGATGCCGAGCAGGTTCCCGCGTCGCGCCGTCGACGGGTGCGACAGCCCCTTCAGCGCCAGGATGAAGCACACCGACGCGACCAGGTACCACAGCGCGACCTGGTTCGCGCTCATGGCTTCGCGTGCTTCGCCGCAGGCTCCTTGCGCTTGAACATCTCGAGCATGCGCTGCGTGACGAGGAACCCGCCGACCGCGTTGATCGACGCGAGCACGACGGCGGCGACGCCGACCCAGCCGCCCCAGTCGAACGCCACCGGGCCCGCCGCCAGCATCGCTCCGACGAGGACGATCGCCGAGATCGCGTTGGTGACCGACATCAGCGGCGTATGCAGCGCCGGCGTCACGCTCCAGACGACGTGGTAGCCGACGAAGATCGCCAGCACGAAGATGATCAGGTAATAGACGATGTGGTCGACCATGTGTGTGCCCCTGGATATTGTTCAGAACGGTGGTTCGCGATCGGCAGTGGTCCGGCCCGCGATCGCGTTGGAGCGTCGTCGCGATCCACTCATCGCGGCACTCACCGGCGTCTCGCCGCGACGACGCTCAACGCGCCCACGGGCCGTTGCGGACACGTGTGATGCGCCCGCGTGCCGTTGCGGGGCCGGAGAACGCGCTTCTCACCGCGCAGCAACCGGCCGGCCGTTCTCGCACACCAGCGTCGCCTTGACGATCTCGTCGTCGCGCGCGAGCGCATAGTCGCCGGTCTTGAGGTTGAGCGACAGCGCGACGAAGTTGAGCACGTTGCGCGCGTACAGCGCCGAGGCGTCGGCCGGGACCAGCGCAGCGAGGTTGGGCAGCCCGACGATCGTCACGCCGCCCTTCGCGACAATCTTACCGACCTCGGAGCCTTCGACGTTGCCGCCCTGCTCGACGGCGAGATCGACGATCACCGCGCCGGTCTTCATCGCGGCGACGGTATCGGCGCGGACGAGCTTCGGCGCCGCCCGCCCGGGAATCAGCGCGGTCGTGATCACGATGTCCATCTGCCGGCAGCGCTCGGCGATGATCGCCGCCTGTCGCGCCATCCATGCCGGCGGCATCGGCCGCGCATAGCCGCCGACGCCTTCGGCGATCTCGCGCTCTTCGTCGGTTTCGTACGGAACGTCGACCCACTTGCCGCCGAGCGACTCGACCTGATCCTTGACCGACGGGCGCACGTCGGAGGCTTCGATCACCGCGCCGAGACGCTTGGCCGTCGCGATCGCCTGCAGGCCCGCGACGCCGACGCCGAGCACCAGCACGCGTGCCGCCTTGACCGTGCCGGCTGCGGTCATCAGCATCGGCACGAAGCGGCGGTATTCGTTGGCGGCGAGAATCACCGCCTTGTAGCCCGCGATGTTGGCCTGCGACGAGAGCACGTCCATCGACTGGGCGCGCGTGATCCGCGGCAGCCTCTCGAGCGCGAGACCGGTGACGCCGGTGGCGGCGAGCGCCTCGATCGCGGCGGCATCGTAAGGATCGAGCATGCCGACGAGCGTGCTTCCCGACGCGAGCCTCGCGAGCTCGTCGCCGGCGGGGGCGCGCACCTTCAGCACCAGCGCCGCGCCGAGCGCGTCGCTGGCCGACCCGATGCGCGCGCCCGCCGCCGCGTAGTCCGCATCGCGAAGACTGCTCGCGTCGCCTGCACCGGCCTCGACGACGACCTCGTGCTTCCCGCTCGCGGCGAGCTTCTTCACGGTCTCCGGCGTCGCGGCGACCCGGGTCTCCCCCGCTCGCGTCTCGCGGGGAATGCCGATCAGCATGGTGTGATCCCCTGTTGCGCCCGAAGCGCGACCGCGGCGCGCGTCGCCTGGCCTCGCGGGCAGGCGCTATCGTGCCACAACTTGCCCGGTGCCGACGAGGCGCGCACGCGGGCACGGCAGGCTCGTGATGGCGTCGGCGTGGCGCTCGTGGTCAGACCAGCGCCGCGATCGCCCGGCCGACCTCTTCGGTGCGCGCGCGTCCGCCGAGATCGGGAGTGCGCGGCGCGGCCGGGTCGGCAAGGAGTCGCTCGATTGCGTCGACCACCGCCTTCGCCGCATGGGCGTGACCGAGGAAATCGAGCATCAGCGCTGCCGACCAGATCTGACCGATCGGATTCGCGATTCCCTGGCCGGCGATGTCCGGCGCCGACCCGTGCACAGGCTCGAACAGCGACGGATGCGTGCGCTCCGGATTGAGATTGGCCGACGGCGCGATGCCGATCGTGCCGCACACCGCAGGGCCGAGGTCGGAGAGGATGTCGCCGAACAGATTCGAGCCGACGACGACGTCGAACCGGTCGGGAAAGCGCACGAAATGCGCGGTGAGGATGTCGATGTGGAACTGGTCGGTGCGGATGCCCGGATACTGCGCGGCCATCGCCTTGAAGCGCTCGTCCCAGTACGGCATCGTGATCGCGATCCCGTTCGATTTCGTCGCCGACGTTACGTGCTGTGCCGGGCGCGTTTTCGCGAGCTCGAACGCGAATTTCAGCACGCGATCGACGCCGTGACGCGTGAACACCGACTCCTGCACGACGAGCTCGCGCTCGGTGCCCTCGAACAATCGCCCGCCGATCGACGAATACTCGCCTTCGGTGTTCTCGCGCACGACGACGAAATCGATCTCGCCGGGACGCCGATTGGCGAGCGGCGACGCGATTCCCGGCATCAGCCGGCACGGGCGCAGATTGACGTACTGGTCGAAGCGCCGCCGGAACGGGATCAGCGACCCCCACAGCGAGACATGATCGGGAACCTTCGCCGGCCACCCGACCGCGCCGTAGAAGATCGCCTCGAAACCCGACAGCGTCTCGTACCAGTCGTCGGGCATCATGCTGCCGGTGCGCAGGTAGCGGTCGCAGTTCCAGTCGAAGTGCGCGAATTCGAGCGCGACGCCGAAGCGCGCCGCGGCGGCCTCGAGCACCCGCAGCCCTTCGGGAACGGTTTCCTTGCCGATGCCGTCGCCGGGAATGACGGCGATCCGATGCGCTGCCATGACGACCCTCCTCGCCGATCGATTATAGACGCGACGCCCCCGGCCGGCCGCCCATCGCGGACGGCGGCTGCGCTATGATGCGCGCGACGCTTGCGCCTGCGATGCGCGACGCCTGCGCCTACGACGCGCGCGACGCCTGCGCCACGACGATGAAGCAGACCTTCCTCGACTTCGAGCAACCGATCGCCGAGCTGCAGCAGAAGATCGACGAGCTCCGCTACGTCCACGAGGACTCGGCCGTCGATATCTCGGACGAGATCTCGCGCCTCACCAGGAAGAGCCAGCAGCTCACGAAGGACATCTACAGCAAGCTCTCGGCCTGGCAGGTCGCGCAGGTCGCGCGGCACCCGCAGCGTCCCTACACGCTCGATTACGTGAGCGGCCTGTTCGCGGACTTCCACGAGCTCCACGGCGACCGCGCGTATGCCGACGATCCGGCGATCGTCGGTGGCCTTGCGCGATTCAACGGCGCTCCGTGCATGGTGATCGGCCAGCAGAAGGGGCGCGACACGAAGGAGAAGATCCACCGCAACTTCGGCATGCCGCGCCCGGAGGGCTACCGCAAGGCGTTGCGCCTGATGAAGCTCGCCGAACGCTTCGGTCTGCCGCTGTTCACCTTCGTCGATACGCCCGGCGCCTATCCCGGCATCGGCGCGGAGGAGCGCGGACAGTCGGAGGCGATCGGACGCAATCTCTACGAGATGGCCGGGCTGCGCATCCCGATCGTCGTCACCGTGATCGGCGAGGGCGGCTCGGGCGGCGCGCTCGCGATCGCCGTCGGCGACGTGACGCTGATGCTCCAGTACGCGACCTACTCGGTGATTTCGCCCGAGGGCTGCGCGTCGATCCTGTGGAAGTCCGCCGAGCACGCGGCCGACGCGGCCGAGACGCTCGGCATCACCGCGACGCGGCTGAAGCAGCTGGGGCTCATCGACCGCGTCGTCAACGAGCCGCTCGGCGGCGCGCACCGCGATCACGCTGCAATGATGGTGACGCTGAAGAAGGCGCTGACCGAGGCGCTGCGCAACCTGCAGGAGCACTCGATCGAGTCGCTGCTCGAGACACGCGAGGACAGGATCCTCGCCTATGGACGCCACAAGGAGATCCCGGCCGGCTGACTGCGCTGCGGCGGCGGTCTCGGGGTTGCGCGCCTGCGTCGCATCGGCGCTGCGGCGTGCCGGGCTCGAAGGCGCCCGCATCGCCGTCGCGCTCTCCGGAGGTCGCGACTCGAGCGCGCTCCTCGACGCGGCGGCGGAACTGCGCGGCGAGCTTCGCTTCGATCTCGTCGCGTTTCACGTCCATCACGGGCTCTCGGCGCACGCCGACGCGTGGGCCGATCTCTGCCGCGCGAATTGCGCGGCGCTCGGCGTGCCGCTCGACATCCGCCGCCTCGACCTCGCGCGGAAGTCTCCCGCCGGCATCGAGGCGGCGGCGCGCAACGGCCGCTACGAAGCGCTGGCCGAGCTCGCCCGCACGCACGCGATCGATGCCGTCCTCCTCGCCCACCACGCCGACGACCAGGCCGAGACGGTGCTGCTCCAGTTGCTGCGCGGATCGGGGCCGCGCGGGCTTGCGGCGATGCCCGTGAGTACGGCCGACCGCGGCGGCGTGAGCACGGCCGACCGCGGCGTCCGCTGGCTGCGGCCGTTGCTCGAGGTGCCGCGCGAGGCGATCGATGCCTGTGTCGAAGCGCGCGCGCTTCGTTACGTCGACGACGACAGCAATGCCGATGCGCGCCATCGCCGCAATGCACTGCGCGGAAGCGTCGTGCCGGCGTTACGGGCGATCGCTCCCGGCTATCCGCGCACGCTCGTCCGCGCGGCGCGCCTGCAGGCCGACGCTGCTGCGCTCCTCGACGATCTCGCCGCCATCGACGCGCGCGACGCCTGCGACGGACACTCGCTCGAAAGGAGCGCGCTATGCGCGCTCGAGCCGCGACGCGCAGCGAACCTGCTGCGCTGGTTCCTGCGCGGGCACGATCTCCCGGCGCCGTCGTCGGCGCGCCTCTCCGAGATGCTGCGGCAACTCGCGCACGCCCGCGACGATGCGCAGGTGACGCTCGCCCACGCCGGAGTGGTACTCGGCGTTCATCGCGGCCGCATTGTCGTGCACCGCGCGCCCCCCGACTCGTGGGCGCAGGCATGGACCGGGGCAGGCACCGTGCCGCTGCCGCACGGCACGCTTCGTTTCGTCGCAGCAACCGGCGCGGGCATCGCAGCGCGGCGCCTCGAGCAATCGCGCGTCACGATCCGGGCCGGCGTGCCGGGCGAGCGGCTGCGCCTCGACGGACGCGCCCGGCGTCCCGTCGCCGAGCTCCTGCGCGAGGCCGGAATGCCGCCGTGGGAGCGGCTCGCCGTGCCGCGCGTCTATTGCGACGACACCCTCGCCGCGGTGGCGGGCATCGGCGTCGACGCGGACTTCGGCGCCGCGCAGGGCGAAGCGTCGCAGCTCCTCGAATGGCAGCCTGCCGATCGCTGAATCGACCGCCGGACGAGCTTCTGCCGCCGACGGGTCGCTATGCTAAAATCCGCTGTTTATCTACGCTTATCCTGCCGGAGCGGAAACATGGCCGTGGAACGCACCCTTTCCATCATCAAGCCCGACGCGGTGGCGAAGAACGTCATCGGCGAGATCGTGAGCCGCTTCGAGCGCGCCGGACTGCGGATTGCCGCGGCGAAGATGCTGCAGCTTTCGCGCGCCGATGCGGAAGGGTTCTACGCCGTTCACCGCGAGCGACCGTTCTTCCGTGACCTCGTCGATTTCATGACGACCGGCCCGGTGCTCGTGCAGGTGCTCGAAGGCGAGAACGCGATCGCGAAGAACCGCGAGTTGATGGGCGCAACCGACCCGAAGAAGGCCGATCGCGGCACCATTCGCGCCGACTTTGCGCAATCGATCGATGCCAACGCCGTGCACGGCTCGGACAGCCCCGAGACCGCGCGCACCGAGATCGCGTATTTCTTTCCCGCGCACAACGTCTACGCACGCCACGACCACGGGGCGTGAGGCGGCGCAGCCGCGATGATCAACCTGCTCGACCTCGAACCGGCTGCGCTCGCGCAGTACTTCGCCGGCCGCGGCGAGAAGCCGTTTCGTGCCCGGCAGGTCTCGCGCTGGCTGCATCAGCGGCTCGTCGACGACGTCGCGGCGATGACCGACCTCGCGCGCCCGTTGCGCGCCGCCCTCGCCGAGGAAACGCGGATCTCGGCGCCGCAGGTGCTGCACGACACGACCGCCGCCGACGGCACCCGCAAGTGGCTGCTCGACGCCGGCAACGGCAATGCCGTCGAGGCGGTCTACATCCCCGAGGATGATCGCGGAACGCTGTGCATCTCGTCGCAGGCGGGCTGCGCGCTCGATTGCGCGTTCTGCGCGACCGGCCGCCAGGGGTTCAATCGCAATCTGGAAACCGCGGAGATCGTCGGCCAGCTCTGGCTCGCCAACCGCGCTCTGCTCGCCGACGGCGTCCGCGCACCGTGGGTCGATGCGGGCCGCGCGCCGATCACCAACGTCGTGATGATGGGCATGGGCGAGCCGCTCGCCAACTTCGATCGCGTCGTCCCGGCACTGCGGTTGTTCCTCGACGACAACGCTTACGGCCTGTCGCGCCGGCGCGTGACGCTGTCGACGTCGGGCCTCGTGCCGTGGATCGACCGGCTCGCCGCCGAATGCCCGGTCGCGCTCGCCGTCTCGCTGCACGCCCCCGACGACGAGCTTCGCAACCGGCTGGTCCCGATCAACCGCAGGCATCCGCTCGTTGAGCTGATGGCGGCATGCCGGCGCTATCTCGAGCATGCACCGCGCGACTTCGTCACGTTCGAGTACGTGATGCTGGACGGCGTCAACGACGAGCGGCGCCACGCCGAGGCGCTCGTCGCGCTGGTGCGCGACGTCCCGTGCAAGCTCAATCTGATACCGTTCAACCCGTTTCCGGGAACGGCCTTCGGCGTTTCGCCACGCGCGCGCATCGAGGCCTTCGCGCTGGTGCTGCAGGATGCCGGCATCGTCGCGACGATCAGGAAGACGCGCGGCCGCGACATCGATGCGGCGTGCGGACAGCTCGCCGGCCGCGTGCAGGATCGCACCCGTCATCGGCTCGCAGCGCGCAACGCGCCGGCCGTGGCGTACTGAGGGGCGCGATGGATACCATCGGCGCGGCCAATCCGGGACGCAGCATGCATCGGCTGCAGTCCTGGCTCGCGCTGTGCAGCACGGCCGTCGTGCTCGCCCTCGCCGGCTGCGCCACGACCAAGCCGGCGACGCCGCAGCCCCCGCCGCAGCCCGACACCACCCCGGTCACCGAGCAGCAGGCGACGCCGCAGCAGCGCGCCGAGATCCACCGCGAGCTCGCCGCCGGCTACTACCAGCGCGGGCAGATGGATATCGCGCTGCAGGAGCTCGCGACGGCGCAGAAGTTCGATCCGTCGAACGCGAAGGTCTACGACATCTACGGGCTCGTCTACGCGATGCTCGGCGAAGAGCAGAAGGCGCGCGACAACTTCCAGCGCGCGCTGTCGCTCGCTCCGGGCGACTCGGAGATCCGCGAGAACTGGGGTGCGTTCCTGTGCGGCACCGGGCACGCGCGCGAATCGATCCCCGAGTTCGAGCGCGTGCTGGCCGATCCGCTGTTCAAGAAGCCCGAGATCGCACTCATCAATGCCGGCAAGTGCACGGC
>DASVGI010000123.1:0-22723 GCA_036379595.1 Casimicrobiaceae bacterium
CCAGTATTCGCGCGCGGCCGGCGGCTTCGACACGCGCAACCAGAATAACCTGCGCTACGACTCGCCGTCGTTCAACGGCCTGACGTTCAGCGGCATGGTTTCACTGTGCGATTCGTCGGGCACGTCGTCGTGTAATCCGTCGGGTCATGCCGGTGAGTTGCGTCACGGGTATGCAGTCAACGTCGGGTCGATCTACAACAACGGCCCGATCCAGATCGGCGCGAACTGGGACCATAACCAGCAGTATCGTGACGCGGATCTGAACGACAACGAGTTCACGCTGACCGGCGGTTACGACTTCGGTCCGGTTCGCCTCGCAGGCGTGTACGAGTACATGAAGTTCGAAACCGCTACCGGCGACCTGAAGCGCAACTTCTGGGGCGTCAGCGGCACGATTCCCGCGGGCCCGGGCAAGATCTACGCGTTCTGGGGTCACGCCGGCAATGGCACGGGCAGCGCAGCGGACGGCACGCAGGTGGGCGGTCTCGTCAAGGGCTCGGACACCAAGGCCGACCAGTGGGAGATCTCGTACACGTATCCGCTGTCGAAGCGCACGCAGGTTTACGCAGGCTACGTGAAGATCAACAACGGCAGCAATGGCGGCTACATCCTCAACATCAATCCGTACCCGACCGCGGCGCATGGCGCCGATCCGGGCGGACTGGTGCTGGGCATGATCCACTTCTTCTGATCGAGCATCATCGATCCCGGGTAACCGGGATCGCTCTCGCAGCGGGCGCCTTCGGGCGCCCGTTGTGTTTTCGGCAGTCGCACGCACGGGCCGCCTCGTCTCCAGTGGGGATCTCGGCGAATGCTCGGACTCGGCAATCGCCTCCACTCGCATTCGCCGAGATCCCCACCGAAGCCGAGGCAGCCGTGCGCGCGAACCGAGCAGCGCGCCGGACGGCGGTTCGGGCTCGACGGCCGCGCTCTACACCGGCCGCTCCGCCGCTTCGAGCCGCGGTGCCGCACTAGCCGCGATCGACTGGGCGCGCCGGGGTGCCATGCGGTCGCGACGCGAGTGGGAGCGCCTGCCGTCGCGGGTGGCGCGGCGAGCACTGCAGGGACCTGGTCGGCCACCGGCGCACACCTTGCGAAGCAAGCGCCGGGTACCCGCCGGCAGGCGTTGGCGGACTTCGAGCGTCGGCGACCGCATGGCACCCTGGCCCGCCTGGCCGATTGCGCGAATGGAGCGAAGTGGCGGAGCGCCCGAGTGGGCGCGATCAGACGCCGAGGTAGCGTTGCAGGAGGTCCGGCTGCGCCTTGATCTCGCTCGCCGGGCCCTCGTGCGCGAGGTGCCCGTTGTTGAGGATGTAGACCCGCTGCGCGAGCGTCAGCGTCGCGGCGATGTTCTGCTCGACGATGACGATCGTCTGCCCCGCTGCGGCGAGATCGTGGCACGCGGCGACGAGCGCGTGGACGATCACCGGCGCCAGGCCCTCGAACGGCTCGTCGAGCAGGATAATCTTCGGATCGCGAATCAGCGCGCGCGCGATCGCGAGCATCTGCTGCTCGCCGCCCGAGAGCGCGGTGCCGCTGCTGCGGCGGCGCTCCTTGAGGCGCGGGAACAGCTCGTAGACGCGCTCGACCGGCCAGCGGCTCTTCGCGGTGAGCCCGGCGAGGATCAGGTTTTCCTCGACATTGAGGCTGCCGAAGATGCGGCGATCCTCGTGCACGAGCTGCATGCCGGCGTTCGCGATCGAGTAGCTCTTCCTGCCGGCCATTTCGACGCCATCGAGCTTCACCGACCCTGCGCGCGGAGTCACCACGCCCATCAGGCTCTTCAGCGTCGTGCTCTTGCCGGCGCCGTTGCGCCCGAGTAGCGCGACCACCTCGTTCTTCTCGACGCGCAGATCGACGTCGAAGAGGATGTGCGAATCCCCGTAATAGCTGTTGAGCCCGCTGACTTCGAGGAGGCTCATCGCGCGAGCTCCTCGTGCACGCCGCCGAGATAGGCCTCCTGCACCGCGGCGTTGCTCTTGATCTCGTCGGGCGTTCCCTCGACCAGCACGCGCCCCTCCTGCAGCACGGTGATGCGCTCGACGAGGTTGAACAGCGCATCCATGTCGTGGTCGATGACGATCATCGTGCGCCCGGCCGCGATCGACTTCAGCAGCGCGACCGTCTCGACGCGCTCCTGCGGGCTCATGCCGGCGAGCGGCTCGTCGAGCAGGAGCAGGCTCGGCGACGTCGCGAGCGCCAACCCGATCTCGAGGCGCCGCTTCTCGCCATACGCGAGCTCCGAGACCGGCGTATCGAGCCGCTCGGTCAGATGAACGAGCGCCGCGGTGCCACGGACCCGCGCGTCGAGGCCCGGAACCTTCTGGACGCTCCTGAAGAGATCGAGCTTGAACGTGCCGCGGATCTCGCCCAGCGCCGCGATGCTGAGGTTCTGCCTGACGGTCAACCGCTCGAAAAGCTGGTTGATCTGATAGCTCTTGGTGAGCCCGAGGTGGCAGGCGTCGGTGACATCCATTTCGGTGATGTCGCGCCCCTCGAAGACGATCTTGCCCGACGTCGGCGGCACTTCGCAGGTGAGCATCTTGAAGAACGTGCTCTTGCCGGCGCCGTTCGGACCGATGATGCCGCGAAGCTCGCCGGCGTGGACGTGAAAGTCGATGTCCGAGTTCGCAATCACGCCGCCGTAGTGCTTCGAAAGACCGGTCGCCTGCAGGATCGGCTCTGCCTTGCTACCGGCGGGATTCGACCGCGCCGGATGGGAGGCGGCCGCAGCGGATGTTGGAGCTGACGCGGGCGGCGCCGAAGCCGCGCCGGCCGCGGATCCGGTCCCGGCCGGCCGCTGCGCCTTCTTCCCGCCCCCGCCGGCCAGGTGATAGAGATCGACGATGCCGCCGACGAGTCCGCGGCGCAGGAACACGACGAGAAGCACGAACACGATGCCGAGAACGAGCTTCCACGTGGCGCCGAGCTTCAGCGTCACCTGGAAGAAGTCGGCAAGGAAGAGCCAGACCGTCGCGCCGAGCAGCGGCCCGATCAGCGTCCCCGCGCCGCCGATCGCCGTCATGATGACGATCTGGCCGGAGGTATCGAACGTAAAGGCGTCGGGCGGCATGAAGCCCTGCATCAGGCCGAGAAGCCCCCCGCCGAAGCCCGCGTACATCGCGCCGATCACGAACACGGCGAGCTTGTAGCCATGAATGTTGTGACCGAGCGCCTGCGCGCGCAGCGGATTGTCGCGGATCGCGCGCAGCAGGAGGCCGACGGGCGAGCGCACGATGCGCAGCGCGATCACCAGCCCGACGAAATAACAGAACGCGAAGAACGCGTACATCGACAGGGTGCCGTCGAACGTGAAGCTCGTGAAGCCGAGATTCAGGTTCGGCGGCGGCACGCCGGGGAGGCCGTTCTCTCCGCCGGTGTAGGCCGACAAGGGGTTGAACTCGACGAAGAAGAACACCTCGGCGATCGCCACGGTGATCATCGCGAAGTAGATCCCGGTGCGCCTGAGCGCGACGAGCCCGACCAGGTAGCCGATGATTCCCGCGACAATCGTGCCGGCGATGATCGCGACGATCGTGTGGCTGAACGACGTCTGCGTCAGCAGGTACGCGGCGAACATGCCGCCGGTGCCGAAAAACGCGGACTGGCCGAAGGAGAGGAGACCCGTGTAGCCGAACAGGAGGTCGAAGCCGATCCCGACCAGAGCCATGATGAGGATCCGGTCGATCGTCGTCGGCGCGAAGCCAAGATGGGGCAGCACGAACGGCGTAACGATCAGCGCGATCGCCGCGATGATCTCGATGACGAAGGGGCGTTGTCGGGTCAGCATCGCCGGACCGCCCTCACTCGCGACCCGCGATGCCGAGCAACCCGCGCGGCCGCAGCACGAGCACGAGCGTCATCGCGACGAACAGCATCACGTACGAGTACGCGGGATTGAACATCGACGTGATGCTGATGATCTCGCCAGCGATGATGCCGCCAAGCACCGCCCCCGGGAACGATCCGACGCCCCCGATGACGACGACGACGAAGGTCTGCACGAGGATCGCCTCGCCGACGTCGGGCGCGAGCGAGACGACCGGCGCGTTGACGATGCCGGCGAATCCGGCCGCCATCGCGCCGATGCCGAACACCAGCATGAAGATCCGGTAGACGTTGATGCCGAGCGAGCTCACCATCACCGAATCCTCGATCCCCGCGCGCACGATCATGCCGATGCGCGTGCGGTAGAGCACGAAATAGAGCACCAGCAGCGCAACAGCCACGATGGCGAGGAGACCCAGCCGATAGGTCGGGTAGACCATGAAGCCGAGCTGCGTGATGCCCTTCAATAGCGGCGGCGGCGGAACCGTCTTCGACAGGCTGCCGAAGAAGAAGCGCACGACCTCGACGAAGACGATGCCGAGACCGAACGTGACGAGGAGCTGATCCTCAGGAGGGCGCGAATAGAAGTGACGGATGATCACCCGCTCGGTGACCACGCCCACCAGCATGACGAAGAGCGAGCCGACGATCACGGCGACGATGAACGACCCGGTATGCGTGTACGCCACCCACCCGGCATAGCCGCCCAGCATGAACATCGCGCCGTGCGCGAGATTGAGCACGCCGAGCGTGCCGTAGATGATCGTCAGGCCGGAGGAGATCAGCGCCAGCAGCGCGCCAAGCACCAGCCCGTTGAAGCACTGCGAGATAAAGTTAGACCAGTTGATCACGCTGTCCCGTCCGCAACGTGGATCGATTCGAATGCGTCACGCCGTCACCGGCATGGCCTGCACTCCCGGCACGTTGCCGGAAGAAGCCGGCCCGCCCTTGCGTACCCCGGGCGAGGGAGCGCGGCGGGCGCCCCCGGGCATTGCCTTGCCCGGGGGCGCCGCAGCGCGTCAGGTGTAATCGCCGAGCTTGCAGCCGAACGCGTCGGGCTTCTGCATCAGGCCCGCGCCCGGCACCACTTCGAGCACCTCCCAGAAGTCCTCGTCGTTCTTCATGTCCTTCTTCGCCTTGCCGCGGACGATGATGACCGGCCGTACGCAGCAATGATCCTCGGGACGGTAATGGACGTCGCCGACGAGCGACGGAATCGTCTCACCCTTCTCGTACTGCTTGATGACGTCGGGCGGATAGAACGTGCCCGCTTCGGTGACCATCCGCGCCCACGCCGCAAAGCTGTTGTACGAATTCTCGGCGCCCCACTCGGGTCGATAGCCGTATTTCTTCTGGAACGAGTCGACGAAGAGCTTCGCCAGCGGGTACCTGTCCTCGAGCGTCCACCAGAAGTCGGTCGCCGCGAAGACGCCGGCGGTGATGTCCGGTCCCACTTCCTTGGCCAGGAACGGAATCTGGTACGGAATCACCAGCGTCATCTTCGGGATGATGCCGAACTGCTTCGCCTGCTGGCACGACAGCACCGCATCGCGCCCCCAGTTGACGTTGATCAGGAACTCTCCGCCCGAGTTTGCGATGTTGGTCAGATACTGACTGAAGTCCTGCGTGCCGAGCGGCGACACCTGATTCGTCACCACGGTCCAGCCGGCTTCCTTCGTGAGGTAGTCGGCGACCGACTTCGTTGTCGTATGCCCGTACGTGTAGTCCGGCGTCATGAACGCCGCCTTCCGGTTCTTGCCGAATTGCTTCACGAGGACCGGGCCGATCGCGTTGGCCGCGGTCTCGCCGTAGAAGTCCTGGCGGAAGCCGTAGCGCACGCAGTCCTTGCCGGTCGTGTCATTCGAGCCCGAGATGCCGGCGACGTAGAGGATCTTTTCGCGCTGAGCGAACTTGTTCATCGCGACGGCTACCGCCGAAGACGTCGACCCGGTCATCAGGATGACCTTGTGCTCGTTGATAAAGGTCTGCGCGACCTGGAGCGCCTGGTTCGGCTTCGCAGCCGAGTCGGCCGAGAGGAGCTTGACCTTCTTGCCGAGGACGCCGTTGTTGACCTTCGGCGCGATCTTCTTCATCAGCTCATGGTTGGTGTTGATGTGCTCGACGGCGAGCTCCCAGCCCTTGAGCTCGTCCTGCCCCTGCGCCGCATAGGTGCCCGTGAGCGGCACCGAGGCGCCGATGTAGACGGTGTCGCCTTCCGAACCGGCCGGCCAGGTCCCGATCGGGGGACGATCGGCCGCCAGCGCGCGCTGGGCGAACCCCATCGGCAGCGCCAGGCCGCCGGCGACGCCGAGGCTCGTGCGCATAAACCCGCGACGGCTGCTGTTGTACGAATTCGACCTGCGATCTCGCATTACTTCCTCCTGTGCCATAAGGTGGGATACCCGGGAATGACCGGCGAAACCGGCGGCAACTCTCGGCCGCCGGCAAGTGTACCTGCATCCGGAGAGCCTGTGGTAGACGGCCACCCCGTACGTGCCGGGCCGGGGTTGGCCCGCCGCGGCGCCGGCATCGCCCCTCGCCGGAATGCCGCGGCCGAGCGATACCGTACCTGAGTTTATCGGAGTGCGATATATTGTCAACGGTTGAGGTAGTATTCCGTCAAATGTCTCCCGGACGACAGATCATGCCCACCGCCCCTCGCCGCGCAGCCCGCAGCCGCACTCCCCGTACGTTGCACCCCTCCGAATACCGGATCCTCGCCGAGTTCCGCTTCGCGCTGCGGCGTTTCCTCTCGTTCAGTGAAGCCGCTGCGGGCGAGCTCGGCCTCGCACCACAGCAATACCAGGCGCTGCTCGCGATCATCGGTCTCGGCACGACCGAGAAAGGCGTCACGATCAATGCGCTCGCGCGAACGCTTCTCATCAAGCACAACAGCGCCGTCGGGCTCGTCGACCGCCTGCAGGACGAGGGCCTCGTGACGCGCAAGACCGCGACCGACGACCGGCGCAAGGTGAACCTCCACCTGACGGCACGCGGGGTGCGGACCTTCGAGAAGCTCGCCGCAGCGCATCGCACCGAGCTCACGAGGCTGGGACCGCAGCTCGCCGAATACCTCGACTATTTCTCGCGTACGCCGGGCCGGCTGGCGGGCGCGCGCGGCCAGTCGAAGATGCGCGCGCGGCGCCCGGCGTCCGTGCTGCCGCATGGGTAGATCAGTGGCTCTCGCGACCGACGCGGGCCCCGGAGCCGCCGACGAGAAAATCGAGATCGACACCGCGGTCGGCCTGCTGCACCGTCGCACAGTAGAGCCTGACCCAGCCGCGCGTCGCGTGCGGTGCCGGCGCCTTCCAGCGCGCGCGGCGTCGCTCGAGCTCGGCGTCGGAGACATCGAGGTGGAGCCGCCGTTTCGCGACGTCGAGCTCGATCATGTCGCCGTTTTCGACCAGCGCGAGCGTTCCTCCGACGGCGGCTTCGGGTGCGACGTGCAGGACGACCGTTCCGTACGCGGTGCCTGACATCCGCGCGTCGGAGATGCGCACCATGTCGGTGACGCCGCGCTTCAGGAGCTTCGCCGGCAGCGCGAAATTCCCGACTTCGGGAAAGCCCGGGTAGCCCTTCGGCCCGCAGTTCTGCAGCACCAGGACGTCGTCGGCGCGCACGTCGAGCGCCGGATCGTCGATGCGCCGATGGAGGTCGTCGATGTCGCGGAACACGACGGCACGCCCGCGATGGCGCATCAGCGTGGGTGTTGCCGCCGACGGCTTCAGCACCGCGCCGTCGGGCGCGAGGTTGCCGCGCAGCACCGCGACGCCGCCGTGGCGCTTGAACGGCTTCGCCATCGGCGTGATCACCTTCGGGTTGTAATTGACCGCCCGCCGGCAGTTGTCCCAGATCGTCCGCCCGTTGACCGTGAGCGCCCGCTTGTGGATCGCCGCACCGAGCTCGCGGATCACCACCGGCACGCCGCCCGCGTAGTAGAAGTCCTCCATCAGGTAGCGCCCGGAAGGCATCAGGTCGACGAGGCAGGGAACGTCGTGGCCGAGCCGGTCCCAGTCGTCGAGCGTCAGCGGAACGCCGATGCGCCCGGCGATCGCAAGAAGATGCACGACGGCGTTGGTCGACCCGCCGATCGCGCCGTTGACGACGATCGCGTTCTCGAACGCAGCGCGTGTGAGGATCTTCGACATCGTCAGATCCTCGTGCACCATCGTGACGATCCTTCGCCCGGCCATCCGCGCCAGCACCCTGCGGCGCGAATCGACGGCGGGAATCGCGGCGTTGGTCGGCAGACCCACGCCGAGCGCCTCGACCATCGACGCCATCGTCGACGCGGTGCCCATCGTCATGCAGTGGCCGGCCGAGCGCGACATGCAGCTTTCCGCCTCGATCATGTCGCCTTCGGTCATCGCGCCGGTCTTCAGCATCTCGGTGAACTTCCACACGTGCGTGCCCGACCCGATGTCCTCGCCGCGAAACTTGCCGTTCAGCATCGGCCCGCCCGAGACGCCGATCGTCGGCAGGTTGCACGACGCCGCGCCCATCAGGAGCGCCGGCGTGGTCTTGTCGCAGCCCATCAGAAGCACGATGCCGTCGAACGGGTTGGCGCGGATCGACTCCTCGACGTCCATCGCGCACTGGTTGCGAAAGAGCATCGTCGTCGGCCGCATCAGCGTCTCGCCGAGGCTCATCACCGGGAACTCGATCGGGAAGCCGCCCGCGTCGAGCACGCCGCGGCGCACGTGCTCGGCGAGCTCGCGGAAATGCGCGTTGCACGGAGTCGCTTCCGACCACGTGTTGCAGATGCCGATCACCGGCCGGCCGTCGAACTGGTCGTGCGGAATCCCCTGGTTCTTCATCCACGACCGGTGCACGAGCCCGTCGCGGTCGTGGCGGCCGAACCACTCGGTCGAGCGCAGCGGCTTGCGCGCGGGCGTCGACGACACGCCTGGAGCCTTCGGCGATGCACGTCGCGACTTCGGCGGTGCGCTCACACTACCGCTCCGAGCTGCCACGGCACGAATTCATTCTGCCCATAGCCGAGAAGCTCGCTCTTCGTCTTCACCCCCGAGGCCGTTTCGAGCATCGCCGCGAACAGCGCCTTGCCGAGCTCTTCCACGGTGGCCTCGCCGTCGAGAATCGAGCCGCAGTTGAGATCGATGTCGTCCTGCTGTCGCAGCCACAGCGCCGTATTGGTCGCGACTTTCAGCGACGGCACCGGCGCACAGCCGTAGGCCGAGCCGCGCCCGGTGGTGAAGACGATCAGGTTGGCGCCGCCCGCGACCTGACCGGTCGCCGACACCGGATCGTAGCCGGGGGTGTCCATGAACACGAATCCATGCGCGGTGACCGGCTCGGCGTATTCGTACACATCGACGAGGTTGGTCGTGCCGCCCTTCGCGACCGATCCCAGCGCCTTCTCGAGAATCGTCGTGAGGCCGCCGGCCTTGTTGCCCGGCGAAGGGTTGTTGTTCATCTCGCCGCGCTCGCGCGCCGTGTACTCCTCCCACCAGCGTAGCCGCGCGAGGAGCTTCTGTGCAACCTCGGCGGAGACCGCGCGCCGCGTGAGGAGGTGCTCGGCGCCATAGATCTCGGGGGTTTCGGAGAGGATCGCCGTACCGCCGTGACGGACGAGAAGATCGGCGGCGGCGCCCAGCACCGGGTTCGCGGTGATGCCCGAATAGCCATCGGATCCACCGCATTGCAACCCGAGGACGAGCGCCGACGCGGGAACGGACTCGCGCGTGACCGCGTTCGCGTGCGGCAGCATGTCCTCGACGAGGCGGATGCCGCGCGCGATCGCCTTCGACGTGCCGCCGGCGTCCTGGATCGAGAAGTTCGCGAGCAACGGGCCTTCGCGCAGCCCGGCCTCGCCGAGGAGCGCGCTCGCCTGGTTCGCTTCGCAGCCGAGACCGACGAAGAGTACGCCGCCGAAGTTCGCGTGACGCGCGTAGCCCGCGAGCGTGCGGCGCAGCACGCTCATCCCCTCGCCTGCGACGTCCATCCCGCAGCCGGTGCCGTGGGTGAGCGCGACGACGCCGTCGACATTGCGATACGGCGCGAGGCGCGCGGCGTCGAAATGCGCGGCGATGCCGCGCGTGACGGTCGCCGAGCAGTTGACGGTCGACAGGATGCCGATGTAGTTGCGCGTCGCGATGCAGCCCGCCGCGGGGCCGTCGCGGCGCACGATGCCCATGAACGTCGCGGCGGGATCGACGTAGTCGGTCGGACGCGCGTCGGCGCCGAAGGCGTGCTCGCGCTCGAACTCGCCCATCGCGAGGTTGTGCAGGTGGACGTGCTCGCCGGCGCCGATCGGCCGACGTGCGAAGCCGATGATCTGGTTGTAGCGTCGCACCGGTGCACCTTCGGCGAGCGCGTGCGCGGCGACCTTGTGGCCGGCGGGAATCAGGCCGGCGACGGTGACGCCTTCGTCCGCAAGCACGGTGCCGCCGACGAGCTGCGTGCGCGCGATGACGACGTCGTCGGCTGGATGCAGTCGGATGGTGAGCGGGAGGGCGGACATCGGGCGCGTCGGCATCGCATTGCGCCGGTCCCACTGCGGATTCGCCGCGCCAGGGCCGGAAAAGCCGCGGTGGTCAAGTGGCCGGACCAGTATACCGCGTGTGGGCAGATGTCCGCGCTGGCGCTGCGCCCACTCGCCGCGCCGGCGACCGCGGCGCGTTGCCGCACGCGCAACACTTCGTCGGCCGGCGACTCGCGCAACGTGCGTCTTCCTTGCGACCCGCGCCGCATCGCCGCATTCTCCTGTCGGAAGCGCTTCACCGCGAGGTTCGCCGATGGCAGCGCAGATGCAGAGAGCCGCGATGACGGCGCTGTCGACCGGCGCCAGGGCCTGGCTCGCGCGGCCGCCGTCCGCTCCGGGGACCGGAGTGGTCGTGCTGATGGAAGTGTTCGGGCTGACGCCGTGGCTCCGCGGCGTCTGCGAGCGCTTCGCGCGCGCCGGCTATCTCGCCGTCGCGCCTGACCTCTATCACGGCGACGAATTCGGCTACGACGACCGCGACGCGGCGCGCGCGCGCTCGAAGCTCCTCGAAGACGACGCGGCGATGCGCGACGTTGCTGCCGCGATCGATCTCCTCACCGGCGAGGGTGCGCGCGACGACGGCATCGCCGTCATCGGCTTCTGCATGGGTGGGCGCCTCGCGTTTCTCGCCAACGCGACGCACGGGCATCGGCTCGCCGCTTGCGTATCGCTCTACGGCGGCAGCATCGCGCCGGCTACCGCGACGGCGCGGCGACCGCTGCTCGATCGCGTGCCTGATCTCGTCGCCCCGCAGTTGCTGATCTACGGCGCGAAGGACGCGTCGATCGCGCCCGACGAGCACGGCCGGCTCGCCGAAGCGCTGACCGCGGCCAACCGCCGCTATACGCTCGCCGTGCTCCCCGACGCCGGGCATGGGTTCGCGACCGAGGACCGCGACAGCTTCGATCCCGAGGCCGCGGCCGCCGCATGGCGTATCGCGTTCGCGTTCCTCGTCGACGCGCTGATGCACTGAAGCGACCGCTCCGACCCGCGCGGTAGAACCCGCGCGGTAGAATCAAGAATGTCCGGAAGGCTCGCAGGGAAGACCGCGCTCGTCACGGCGGCAGCGCAGGGCATCGGCCGCGCGACGGCGATCGCCATGGCGCGCGAGGGCGCCCGGGTGCTCGCGACCGACGTCGATGCCGACGCGCTCGCGACGCTTCGCGGCATCGACAACCTGACCACGAAACCGCTCGACGTGCTCGACGACGCGGCACTCGCCGCGACGATCGACGCGCTGCCGCCGCTGCAGATCCTCTTCAACTGCGCGGGCTGGGTCCACCAGGGCACGATCCTCGAATGCAGCGCTGCAGACTGGGACGCAAGCTTCCGCCTCAACGTGCGCTCGATGTACGTCGCGATCCGCGCGGCGCTGCCGAAGATGCTCACGCACTTCGAGTCGGCCGGCGTCGGCGCGTCGATCGTCAACGTGGCGTCGGTCGCAAGCTCGGTGCGCGGACTCCCCAATCGCTTCGCCTATGGCGCATCGAAGGCCGCGGTGATCGGCCTCACGAAATCGATCGCGGCCGACTACGTGCGCAACGGCATCCGCTGCAACGCGGTCGCACCGGGCACCGTCGACACGCCGTCGCTCGCGCAGCGGATCGCCGCGCATGCAGACCCGGTCGAGGCGCGGCGGATGTTCGTCGCGCGCCAGCCGATGGGCCGACTCGCGACCGCCGACGAGATCGCGCCGCTCGTCGTGTTCCTCGCCTCCGACGAGGCTGCCTTCATCACCGGCGTCGTCTGTTCGTGTGACGGCGGGATGACCATCTGATCCACGGGAGATTGCTTCATGAAGCTCGTACGCTATGGGCCGCCGGGCCGCGAGAAGCCCGGTCTCATCGACGCCGACGGCGTGCTGCGCGACCTGTCGCGCAAGCTCGCCGACATCGACGGCGCGGCGCTGGCACCCGCGTCGCTCGCGGGGCTGCGGCGCCTCGACACCAGGCGGCTGCCGGTCGTGCGGGGCCGGCCGCGCCTCGGGCCCTGCGTCGCCCCGCCGTCGAAGTTCGTCGCGATCGGCCTCAACTTCGCCGACCACGCGCGCGAGTCCGGCGTGCCGATTCCCGAGCATCCGGTCGTGTTCTTCAAGACTCCGAGCTCTATGGTCGGCGCCAACGACAACATCATGATCCCGCGCGATTCGACCGAGCTCGACTGGGAGGTCGAGCTCGCGTTCGTGATCGGCCGCACGGCGCGCTACGTCGAGGCGAAGGATGCGCTGAAGTACGTCGCCGGCTACTGCATCGTCAACGACGTCTCCGAGCGCGATTTCCAGCTTCGCCGCGGCGCGTCGCAATGGGGGAAGGGTAAGGGCTGCGACACCTTCGGCCCGATCGGCCCGTGGCTCGTCACCGCTGACGAGATCCGCGCGCCGCAGGAGCTCGACATGTGGCTCGACGTGAACGGCGAGCGCCGGCAGACCGGCAATACGCGGACGATGATCTTCGGCGTCGCCGAGCTCGTCGCCGACGTGTCGCGCTACATGACGCTCGTTCCCGGCGACGTCGTCACCACCGGGACGCCGCCCGGCGTCGGCATGGGGATGAAGCCGCCGCAGTGGCTGCACGCCGGCGACGTCGTCACGCTCGGCATCACGGGGCTCGGCGAGCAGCGCCAGAAGGTCGTCCCGTTCAAGGGAAAGCGCAGCGCCGCCGCGCAGGCAGCGTGATCGACACACGGAGCGCGCTGCCGGAAGGGGCGCTCTTCCCCGAGTGCGTGCCGTACGCGAGCGGCATGCTGGCACTCGATGCGCGGCACTCGATGTACTGGGAGTCCGGCGGCAATCCGCAGGGTGTGCCGCTCCTGTTCGTGCACGGCGGCCCGGGAGGCGGATCGCTGCCGCACCATCGCCGCTTCTACGATCCCGCGCGCTGGCGGATCGTCCTCTACGACCAGCGCGGCGCCGGACGCTCGACGCCGCGCGCCGAGATCGCCGACAACACGACCGCGTATCTCGTGCGCGACATCGAACTGCTGCGCGAGCATCTCGGGATCGACCGCTGGGTGCTGTTCGGGGGCTCGTGGGGCTCGACGCTCGCGCTCCTCTACGCCGAGGCGTATCCCGAGCGCGTGCTCGGGCTGATCCTGCGTGGAATCTTCCTCGCGAGCCGCGACGAGATCGACTGGTTCATGACCGGGATGCGGCAGTTCTTTCCCGACGCATGGCAGCGCTTCGCGGGCGAGCTGCCGGCGCACGAGCGCGGCGACCTTCTTGCCAACTATTACCGGCGGCTCGTCGATCCCGATCCCGCCGTGCATCTACCCGCAGCGCATGCGTGGGATCGCTACGAAAGCGCGTGCTCGACGCTGCTGCCACGTCCGGAAGCGGGTCACGCCGCCGACGACTCGTCGCTCGCGATCGCGCGCATCGAGGCGCACTACTTCGTCCACGACGCGTTCCTCGCGCCGGGCGCGATCGTCGCCGATGTCGGGCGTCTCGCGGGTCTTCCGTGCACGATCGTGCAGGGGCGCTACGACGTCGTCTGCCCGCCGGTGACCGCGCACCGTCTTGCCAGGGCGATGCCGTCGGCCGAGCTCGTCATCGTTCCCGACGCCGGGCATTCGGTGCGCGAGCCGGGCATCGCACGCGAGCTCGTTGCGGCGGTCGCGCGGATGTCCGCTCGCCTCGGATGAGCCCCGACGATGCGAACTGGGCGCGGCGCAGCCTCGCCGCCGTCTGGCACCCGTGCACGCAGATGAAGCTGCACGAGCACGCGCCGCCGCTCGCGATCGCGCGCGCCGCGGGACCGTGGCTCTACGATTTCGCCGGCAAGCGCTACCTCGACGCGGTGGCGTCGTGGTGGGTAAACCTCTTCGGCCACGCGAACCCGCGCATCGACGCCGCGCTCGCCGCGCAGATGCGCGAGCTCTCGCACGTGATGCTCGCCGGCTTCACGCACCGTCCGGCCGTGCTCCTCGCCGAGCGCCTGGGAACACTCGCGCCGCCGCACCTCGGGCACGCGTTCTTCGCGTCCGACGGCGCGTCGGCGACCGAGATCGCGCTCAAGATGAGCTTCCACTACTGGTCGCAGCAGGGGCGGCGCGCGAAGAATCGCTATGCGCGTCTTGCCGGCGGCTATCACGGCGAGACGGTCGGCGCGCTCGGCGTGACCGACGTCGCGTTGTTTCGCGATGCGTACGCACCGCTCTTGCGCGACCATCCGGTGCTGCCCTCTCCTGCCGAACGTGGCGGCGCCGATCCCGACGCGACGCTCGACGCGGCGCTCGCGGCGCTCGAGGCACTGCTTGTCGCGCGCGCCGACGAGCTCGCCGCGCTGATCGTCGAGCCGCTGGTGCAGGGCGCCGGCGGAATGGCGATGTATGCGCCGCGCTACCTCGCGCGCGCCCGCGAGCTCACCGCGCGGCACGACGTCCACCTGATCGCCGACGAGATCATGACCGGCTTCGGGCGCACCGGAACGCTGTTCGCCTGCGAGCAGGCGGCGATCACGCCCGATTTTCTGTGCCTCTCGAAGGGCATCACCGGGGGTTATCTGCCGCTCTCCTGCGTGCTGACGACCGATCGTGTCTACGGCGCGTTCTACGCCGACGACGTCACGCAGGGCTTCCTTCACTCGCACTCGTACACCGGCAACGCACTCGCCTGCGCTGCGGCGCTCGCCGTGCTCGAAATCTTCGACGAGGACCGCGTGATCGCGGCCAATCGCGAGCGCGCCCGGCGCTGGCGCGCGCTCGCCGAGCCGTTGATCGACCATCCGCGTGTGCGCGGCTTCCGGCAGTGCGGAATGATCATCGCCTTCGAGGTCGACGCGGCAGGCCCGCAGTTTGCGCGACGCTTCGCGGCGGCGGCACTCGAGCGCGGTGTCGTGCTGCGCCCGATCGGCGACACCGTCTACTTCATGCCACCCTACGTCGTGTCCGACGACGAGTTCGCGTTCCTCGTCGAGCGCACGATCGCATCGATCGATGCGACCTGACGGGGCCTGCATCGTCGCGGCGCTCGTCGCCGCGATTTCGGCGACGAGTGTCCACGCGGCCCTGCCCCACGCCGTAGCGCGCGCGTTCGCCGAAGCGAGTGTGCCGCTCGCGCACGTGTCGGTCGTCGTACAGGATACGACGGCGAAGAAGCCACTTATTGCGCTCAATGCCGATCGCTCGCGCGCGCCGGCCTCGGTGATGAAGCTCGTCACCACCTGGGTGGGACTCAACCTGCTCGGTCCCGACTATCGGTGGCGGACCGACGCGTGGCTCGGCGGTTCGCTCGAAGGCGGGGTGCTGCACGGAGACCTGATCCTGAAAGGACATGGCGACCCGGCGATCACCGTCGAGCAGCTCGACGCTTTCGTCGCGACGCTGCGCGCGAACGGGCTCGACGCGATCGACGGCGACCTCGTGCTCGATCGGAGCTTCTTCCGGCTTCCGCCGTTCGACCCGGCGGCGTTCGATTCCGAACCCGACAAGCCGTACAACGTCGGCCCCGATGCGCTGCTCGTGAACTTCAAGGCGGCGAAGTTGACGTTCGCGCCGTCGGCCGACGGCAGCGGCGTCACGATCGAGACTCAGCCCGACCTCGCCGGCGTGAAGATCAAGCGCACTCCGTCACTCGGCACCGACGCCGAATGCGGCGACTGGAAAAGGCGCGCGAAGCTCGCGATCGACGACTCGGGGAACCGCGCGACGCTCGACTTCACCGGCTCGTACGCCGCCGCCTGCGGCAGCCGCGAATGGTGGATCTCGGTGCTCGATCACGAGCACTACGCCCGCGACGCGTTCACGTGGGCGTTTCGCGCCGCCGGCGGTCGCTTCGACGGCAGCGTCCGCGACGGCCGTGCGCCCGCCGGCGCGGCGCCGTTCGCGACGCTCGAATCGCCGCCGCTCTACGACATCGTCACCGACATCAACAAGTTCTCGAACAACGTGATGGCGCAGCAGCTCTTCCTGACGCTCGCCACGAAGTCCGGGCACGGGCCCGCGACCTATGCCGGCGCGATCGCCGCGGTGCGGAGCTACCTCGCCTCGACGAAGCTCGCGATGCCCGGTCTCGTCCTCGTGAACGGCTCGGGCCTGTCACGCCGGGGTCGGCTGACGGCATCCGGATTGAACCGTCTGCTCGTCGCCGCGAGCCGCAGCGGCCTGCGCGATGCGTTCGCCAACACGCTGCCGGTCGCCGCGACCGACGGAACGCTCGCGCGGCGCTTTCGCGACGATCGCGTCGCCGGACGCGCCGTCCTCAAGACCGGAAGCCTCGACGACGTGCGTGCGATCGCCGGCTACGTGATCGATGCCGACGATCGCTGGTTCTCGATCGTCGCGATCGTCAACGATCGCAACGCCGAGCGCGCATCGCACGCGCTCGACGTTCTCACCGAATGGGTGTACGACCACGGCGCCGCGAGCACGAAGCGGCGGCGGCGCTGAAGCCACCCGCTCGCTGAAGCCTCCCGCTACATCCCGGGGACCGGCTGGCTCGAGTGGAAGAGGAGGTAGCCGCGAATCACGCGATAGATGACCCAGATCGTGTCGACTGCCCAGATCGCGATCGCGATCGGGATACCGATCAGCACGAGCCCCAGCGTCACCAGCACGAGGCCTCCGATCAGCGCCCACAGCAGCGACCACCAGAACGTGCGGATCAGCCAGCGGAAGTGCGACGCGAGCCAGGTTCCCGCCGCCTCGCCGCGCCTGGCGTACGCAACGACGATCGCGATCAGCCCGATCAACCCGAACAGCGGCGCGAACAGCGGAAAGCCGTGCGACGCGACTCCGATCAGCGCAGCGATCGCGAACAGCGCGTAGACGACGAGCGCAGCGCCGGTCGGCAGCGGCCGCGCCGTCTGCGCCGATGGCGCGGGGGAAGCGGCGGGTGGGGGAAAATCGGCCATCGTGGTCTCCCTCATGCGATGCGACGAGCGTCGTCGCCCGAAACGATTCCCCAGATCGGGGCGAAGCGACCCGAATCAAGGGCGGGTCGGCAGACCGGCATCAGAGCACGCGATCTCACCCACTGCAAGCGAGCGTCGCTATAATGGCCGTGGCGCCACGCATCGTGTCACACCGTGCCGCGATGGCGCAGGCGCACCCGCCCATGACCCGACGGAGTCGAGCATGAACAGTTCGCGCGAAACGCTCCTCGACGATTTCTCGGCGCTGATCTCCGATGCCGAAGACCTGCTGAAGCGCGCCGGGGCCGAATCCGGCGAGCGCGCCAAGGACCTGCGCGCACAGGTCGAAGCCAAGCTGCTCGCAGCCAAGCTGCGCCTGCAGGAACTGCAGGGCGAAGCGGTCGACCGCGCGAAGGATGCCGCGGAGGCCACCGACGCCTACGTCCGCGATTACCCGTGGATCGCCGTCGGTATCGCCGGCGCGCTCGGGCTCGTTGCCGGGCTCCTGATGAACCGTCGCTGAGCGGACGCGACCGCCATGTCCGTTGAGGACGGCGGCATCCGCGACGCGGCGATCCGGGTCGGCGCGTCGGCGCTCGCGCTGCTGCGCACACGCATCGAGCTCCTCGCCGTCGAGTTCGCGCAGGAGCGCGAGCGAATCATATTGTCGGTCGTGCTGATCGCGGTGGCGTCGGCGGCGTTCGCGCTCACCGCGATGGTGGTGACGCTCGGCATCATCGCGTGGTTCTGGGACGAGCATCGCTTTCTCGCGATCGTGATCGTCGCGATCGTCTATGCGGCGGCCGGCATCGCCGCGCTCGTCGCGCACCGACGCATCCGCCGCGACACGCCGACCCCGTTCGGCGCGTCGACCGAAGCGCTCAGGCGCGACGTCGAGTGGCTGCGTGCACGCCACCGGCACGAGTCCGGCGACACTCAGGCTGCCGGCGTGCACGCTGCTGGCGCCCAGACCGCCAGTGCGCACGATGACGGGAAGCCGGCATGAGCGCGCGCAGCGAACTTGCAGTGCGCCGCGACCTCCTCGTCGCGCGTGCCGATCTCGAGCGCGTCGACCTTACCGTGGCGGCGCGCGACCTCGTCGACTCGATCCGCTTACACGGCGCGCTCGGCCGCTTCCGGGACGCGCACCCGCTGCTCACGCGCGCACTGCAGCTCACGATCCCGCTGATCGGCGCAAGCCGGCTCGGCGTCGTCGCCCGCGCGATCTCGGTCGGCATTGTCGCCTACCGGATCGTGCGCGCACTGCGCGGGCGCCGGCGTGCACCCGGGCGATGAGCTCAGAGGCCCGCTAGCCGGCAGAGCTCGTCGACGCGCGCGGCGAGTGCTGCGTCGGTGGTGATCGGACGCCCCCATTCGCGCGCGGTCTCGCCCGGCCACTTGCTGGTCGCGTCGATGCCGAGCTTGCTGCCGAGGCCCGCGACCGGCGATGCGAAGTCGAGATAATCGATCGGCGTGTTGGGCACGATCAGTGTGTCGCGCGCGGGATCGACCCGCGTCGTCAGCGCCCACACCACTTCCTTCCAGTCGCGGATGTCGACGTCGTCGTCGGTGACGACGATCATCTTCGTGTACATGAATTGGCGCAGATAGCTCCAGATGCCGAACATCACGCGCTTCGCGTGCCCGGCGTACTGCTTCCTCATCGACACGACCGCGAGCCGATAGCTGCAGCCCTCGGGCGGGAGGTAGAAGTCGGCGATCTCGGGAAACTGGCGCTGCAGCAGCGGAACGAACACTTCGTTCAGCGCGACGCCGAGCATCGCCGGCTCGTCGGGCGGCTTCCCCGTATAGGTCGAGTGGTAGATCGGATCGCGGCGCAGCGTGATGCGCTCGATCGTCAGCACCGGAAAGCGCTCGGCGTCATTGTAGTAGCCGGTGTGATCGCCGAACGGTCCCTCGAGCGCGGTCTCGTAGCCAGACGGATCGCCCGAATCGGGCCGGATGTGCCCTTCGAGCACGATCTCCGCCGTCGCCGGAACGTCGAGCTCGAGCCCCTTGCATTGCACGACCTCGGTGCGCGCGCCGCGCAGCAATCCCGCGAACTGGTATTCGGACAGCGTATCGGGGACCGGCGTCACCGCGCCGAGGATCACCGCGGGATCGGCGCCCAGCACCACGGCGACCGGGAACGCGGTTCCCGGCGCGGCGAGAGCGTGGTCGCGGAAGTCGAGCGCCCCGCCGCGGTGTGCGAGCCAGCGCAAGATCACCTTGTCGCGCGCGATCACCTGCTGGCGATAGATGCCGAGATTCTGGCGCTTCTGCCGCGGACCGCGCGTGACGGTGAGGCCCCAGGTGATGAGCGGCGCGACGTCGCCCGGCCAGCACGTCTGGATCGGCAGTCGTCCGAGGTCGATGTCGGCGCCTTCCCAGACGACGTCCTGGCACGGACCGGAGCTCTTCCGCTTCGGCGCCATGTCGAGGACCTTCAAGAGCAGCGGACGCGTATGGCGCCACGCGTCGGCGAGACCCTTCGGCGGCTCGGGCTCCTTCAGGAGCGAAAGGAGACGACCGACCTCACGCAGCGAGCGCTGCCAGTCGGCCGGATCGGCGCCCATCGCGATCGCGACGCGCCCCGGCGTGCCGAAGAGATTCCCGAGCACCGGAATGACCGCACCGTCCGGTCCCTTCCTCGCGCCCGCCGGAGACTCGAAGAGCAGCGCGGGCCCGCCGCGACGCAGCACGTGATCGCACACCGCAGTCATTTCGAGCTTCGGATCGACGGTTTCGCGCACGCGCTTCAACTCGCCGCGCGCTTCCAGTTGCGCGATGAATTCGCGCAGGTCGCGGTAGCTCATCGCCGATCGGTTCCCGCAATCCTACGCACTGTCAGTGCAACGCGAATATTCGGCAGCCGCGGCATCGAAGGTTCGCTGGTCGAATCCGGCGCGGTGCGCGATCGTTGAATCATTGGAATCGACGGCGGTCAAATTGTGCTGTTGGGACTGCTGCATCATCCGCCTGCGGGCGGGAGTGTAACCCTGATACGGCAAGGGCTTCGCCCCAGGACCGAAGACGAAGCAACAACGATGAACTCACCACTTCTGCACGACCCTCTGCTGCGTTACGCAAGTCTTGCCGGCGCCGGTCTTCCGGCCGGCGAACGACATATGGCGACAGCGGCGACGCGAAGGCGCCTCCGCCGTATCGCCGCTCCCGCCGAAGACGCGACGTCGGTGCTCGCCGAGCTCACCTTTACCGTGGCGGTTGGTGACGGCGCACCTGCGGTCGTGTTCGACGGGGGTGCCAGCGTCGCGCCTGTCGATATGAAGCCAGGCGATATGAAAGCCGGCGACACGAAACGCGGCAACACGAAATCCGGCGGCAAGCCGCGCAGACTGACGCTGCTGTCCTACTGAGCCGTCAGATCAGCGCTGTCAGATCGCCGGCGTCAGATCACCGCCGACACACCGCCGTCCATCGGCACGATCGCGCCGGTGACGTAACTCGCGCGATCCGACGCCAGGAACAGCGCGACCTCGGCGACCTCCTCGGGCGTCCCGAGGCGCCGCAGCGGGATCTCCGCCTGCTGGCGCGCGAGCAACACGTCCGCCCCGACGCCGGTCATCCGCGCTTCCGCCGCGAGCCCCTGCTCGACGCGCCCGGTCAACGTGCTCCCTGGATTGATCGCGTTGATGCGCACGCCTTTCGGTCCCCACGCGGCGGCGAGCCCGACCGTCGCGAGCATCAGCGCGGCATTGGCGGCGCCGCCAGGAATGTGCACCGGCCGGCCGATCTTCCCTCCCATGCCGACGATGCTGACGATCGACCCTCGTCCGCGCGCGGCCATGCGCTTCACGACGACGTCGGTCGGGTGAATGTACGAGAAGAACTTCGCGTCCATCGCCGCGTGCCACGCGGCTGCGTCGAGCTCACCCGGAGGATGGCGCTTCGCCGCACCGGCCGAGTTCACGAGGACGTCGATCGGACCGAGTGCCGCCTCGATCGCGTCGACGACGGTGGCAGCCTGCGCAGCGTCGGCGAGTTCGGCGGTGAATGCCTGCGGTGGATAGGTGACGTCTCCGATTTTCGCGAGCGCCTGATCGAGGTTCGCGCGGCTTCGCGACACCAGCGCGACCTGCGCGCCCTCGCGGACGAAGGCCCGCGCGCAGGCGAAGCCGATGCCCTTGCTCGCACCGGTGACGACGACGATTCGATCGCGCAATCCGAGATCCATGCGGCACGCGCTCCAGCGTCAGAGGTAGTCGATCAGCCGACGCCACGCCGACAGCTTCTCGGCAATCGGCAGCGTGTACGCGGGGCTCGTCGACGGCATTACGATCGTCTCGTAGCCCGCAGCCCGCCATGCCGGCTCGGCGCGTGCCGCGGTTCTGCCGTTGAAGCAGACGCCGCGGATGCCGCCCGCGACGCGCCGCACGCGGCGGATCTCGCCGCGCTCGGCGTTGCGGATCGCCGCATCGAGGCTCCCCTCTCGCTCGCAGGTGACGATCGTATCCCAGATCGCGATCCTATGCGCCTTCACCCGCGCGATTCGGTCGCCATACGACAGTTCGGCGAGCGGCTCGCCGACGAGTGCTCCGAGGATCGGCCAGAAATGGTTGCGCGGATGCGCGTAGTACTCCCCCGCAGCGAGCGACGCGTCGCTCGGGAAGCTGCCGAGGATCAGCACGCGCGCGTCGGGTGCCAGCACCGGCGGCAGGCCGCGCCGGCGCCGAGCCGCGGCGGCCGTCACCACCGGTGCGGCCAGCTCGACTTCGAGATCGCGTAGTCGAGCGCGATCCCGGCGAAGACCGCGAAGCCCAGCCAGTGATTGCCGAGGAACGCGCGGAAGCATGCGTCGCGGTCGCGGCCGCGGATCAGCCACAGGTGGTGGAGCGCGAGCAGTGCAGCGGCAGCGAGCCCGGCCGCGTAGATCCACCCGAGCGCATAGGCGCGGCCGACCCACGCCATCGCGGCGACGTAGATCGCGTAGCAGACCGCAATCGCGATCACGTCGTAACGGCCGAACGCGAGCGCCGAGGTCCTGATGCCGAGCTTCACGTCGTCGTCGCGGTCGACCATCGCGTACTCGGTGTCGTAGGCGAGCACCCAGAACAGGTTGCCGACGAGCAGTCCCCAGGAGAGCGCCGGCACCGCCGCGACCGCGGCCTCGAGAGACCACGAGCTCGTGCCGCGCACCGCTGCGAACGCCATCGGGATGCCGAAGCTGAAGGCGATGCCGAGGACGGCCTGGGGCATCGCGAAGACGCGCTTCGTGAACGGGTAGGCGAGCGCGATCGCGAGCGCGACGACGCTCCAGGCGATCGTCGCGACGTTGGTGGTCAGCGCAAGCGCGAACGCGCACGCGGCGAGCGCAGCGCCGACGGCGAGCGCTTCGCCGCTGCCGACCGCCCCCGCGGTCACCGGCCGCGCAGCCGTCCGCTTGACGTGGCGGTCGAAGTCGCGGTCGGCGACGTCGTTGACCGCGCAGCCGGCGCTGCGCATCAGGAAGGTGCCGAGCGTGAAGACGGCCAGCAGGTGCCAGCCCGGAAAACCGCCGGCGGCGATCCACAGCGCCGCGAGCGTC
>DASVGI010000124.1:0-13635 GCA_036379595.1 Casimicrobiaceae bacterium
CTTCAGCGTCTTCGGGTCGCGTCCCTCCTTCTTCGCCTCGTCGGCGAGAATCGTGACGGCGGCGCGCAGGTAGTAGTCGGACGTGTTGAGCACGGCGAACAGGTACTTGTAGCCCTTCGTGAACAGCGCGCGGTCAGCGCCGTTGCCCTCGACCATCGGGATCTTGTACTTCTCGGTGATCGGGGCGATCGCCTTCGTGAGACCCGAGCTGTACGGCCCGAGGACGAAGTTGACGTGGTCCTGGCTGATCAGCCGCTCGACGAGCTGCGCGCCGCGCGCCGACGTCGACTCGTCGTCGTAGTAGACGACCTTGAGGTCATAGTGTTTGTCACCGACCTTGACTCCGCCCTGGTCGTTGATCGTCTTCACAGCCAGGTTGTAGCCGTCCTGGGTGTTCTTGCCGTTGACCGAGTACTTCCCGGTGAGCGAGACCGCAGCCCCGAGCACGATCGTGCCGTCCGCGGCGGCGGCGACCGGCGCTGCTCCCGCGGCGAGCGCGGCTGCGCAGCAAGCCATTGCGAATCTAGCGAATCTGATATCCATCCTCTCCTCCTCGATGTCGACCGATGGGCGGTGAAGCAGCCCCTGGCGACACACGGGCGGCTCCTTGTGGGCCGAAGTATTCAGGCAACCGGTACGCCGGTCAACCGCCGCCTTCGAGATCGCGCGGCACGTCGACGTCGCGCACGACACCCGAATCGTCGACGTCGATCAGCGTCAACTGCCCGGGGTGCGCCTCGACGATTGCCCTGGCCCCGGCGTCTCCCGACGATGCCGCGAGTGCGTCGAGGTGCCGGCGCGCGAATCCGACCGGATGGCCGCGCCGGCCGCCGAATGCCGGCGCGGCGATGTCCGCACCGGAGGCGAGCGTCGCGACGATCGCGCCGATCGTGTTCGGGCGAATCCAGGGCATGTCGGCGAGCGCGATCACCCATCCGTCGGCATCGCGCGACGCATTGATCGCGCACGCGAGCGTTGCGCCCATCCCGTCATCCGCGTCGGGACACTCGATCGTGTGCAGCCCGTGCTCGCGAAGGAGCGCGGCGAAGACCGACCGATCGTCGCGAACGACGGCGAGGCAGTCGGTGATCGCGCGGTGCAGGTTGATGCCGGCAGCCACCCCGATCGGCGTGCCGGCGGGAATGTCGGCGAACGCGGCGGGCAGCGGCGCCAGCAGCTTGTCGGCGCCGAAGCGCGAGCCGCGCCCGGCGGCGAGCAGGATGCCGGTGATCGTCACGCTATCGCGGCACGGTATATCGAAATGCGATATCGGAACGCCGGCCGGGCACGCTACTCGGGCAGCAGCCGGAAGTGCCCGCCCTGGATCGTCACCAGCACGCGCGCGCGCTCGTCCATGCCGTTGTGGTTCGTCGCCGACATGTTGAACACGCCCTGGCAGCCGATCACTTCCTTCTCGCTTTCGAGCGCATTGCGAAGCGCCGCGCGGAAGGCTTGGGTCCCCGGCTTCGCGTGCTTCAGCGCGGTGGGAATCGCGCGCTCGAGGAGAATGCCGGCGTCCCACACATTGGCGCCGAACGTCGCCGGAGCGACGCCGAACGCCTTGCGGTACTTCGCGATGTAGTCGAGCGCGACCTTCTTCGTCGGGTTGCTGTCGGGGATCTCGTCGATGACGAGCATCGGGCCGGCGGCGAGGATCGTGCCTTCGACCTTGTCCTTGCCGAGGCGGATGAAATCCTGCGTGGCAACGGCGTGGGTCTGGTAGATCGGGCCGGTGTAGCCCTGCTCGCGCAGCGTCGCCTCGGCGATCACGTCGAGGATCGCGAGCGCGTTCGGCGTCGTCGACGGGCCGATCACCGCGTCGACGTGATCCTCCTGGATCAGCTTCTTCACGTTCTGCACGGCGCGCGTCGTGTCGCCGCCGTCGTCGAGCGAGTAGTAGCGGACGTGCTCGCCGCCGATCGTGCGCGGCAGGATCTCGCCGGTGTTGCGCTGCGGGATGCCGATCGCCGACGTGGGTCCGGTCGCGGAGACCATCAATCCGATCCTGATCTCCGCCATCGCGCCCGGGGCGGCGAGCATCAGGGCGAGCGCCACTGCGGCAATGCGTCTCATGCTGGAGCTCCTCGGAGCATTGCGGGATACCGAGCGTCGTCGGCGAGGAACGAATCGTAGCAGGCGCGTGCCCAACGCATTCGGGGGCGAAGGAGGGCAATTCCTGCTCCCCCGTCCCGACTTCAATCGACCTGACGGAGGCATTCGATCATGCGTCGACGACTCTTCTACCTGATGCCCGATCTCCCGAGCGCGCGCCGGATGATGGACGATCTCTTGCTTGCGCGCGTCGACGAGCGCCACATTCACGTCCTTGCACGGCGCGGAACCTCGATGCAGGGTTTGCACGAAGCGAACCTGCTGCAGAAGTCCGATCTCGTGCACGGTGCGCAGATCGGATTCGGGATCGGCGCCGTGCTCGGCGTCGCGGTCGGCGTCGCGCTCGTGACGACGCTGGTCCCCGACGAGCGCTGGCAGATCGTGACCGTGCTCGGCGCCTGTATCGTCGGCGCCATGTTCGGAACCTGGGTGTCGAGCATGGTCGGAAGTTCGACCCCCAACTCGCGTCTGCGCCAGTTCAGCGACGCGATCGACGCCGGCCGCATCCTGGTGATGGCCGACGTGCCCGATCACCGGCTGAACGAGGTCCGCGACGCGATGCGCGGTCGCCACCCCGAGGCCGAGGACCGCGGGATCGATCCGCACATCCCCGCGTTTCCGTAGTTCAGCGGTCGAGCTCGGGGTAGTGACGGAAGATGCCGTCCTCGCTGTGAGGGAGGCGGCGTTCCGACGCGAGGTACGCGGCGATCCGCGGCTGTGACGCGACGCCGGCGTGCAGGCGTCGCAGGTTCGGGATCCGGCGCGCGAGGTGCTTCATCGCCTTCGGGAATGCGTAGCCGAGGCCGTCGATCACCTGGAACATCGAGAGATCCGCGTAGGTGAGGCTCGCTCCGACGAGGTGGCGCGGGCCGCGCGGATTGGCGGCGAGCACGCGCTCGAAGTAGCCGAGGTACTTCGGCACGCGCTCGCCGGTGAAGTGGTGCGCGCACCGCCGCGCTTCGGTCCGCTGCTCGGCGTAGTAGAGCGACGACGCGATCGGATGATGCGTGTCGTGCACTTCGGCGACGAGGTCGGCGATCGTGAGCTGCAGCTGGTGCGTCCACGACCGGCCGGCGTCGGAGCGCGGCGCGAGCCCATGCTGCTCGCCGAGGAAGAGCAGGATGTTCGCGGTCTGGCCGATGATGCGCGAGCCCGCCTTCAGGTACGGCGGCGCGAACGGCGGGTGCGCCTGATCGCGACCCCCGAGCAACGCCTCGATGCGCGCAACGCCGCCTTCGTTGCGCCCGACATCGACGTACGAGAGCCCGGCGGCCTCGAGCGCCAGGCGCACGAACTCGCCGCGCCCCTGGATGCCCGGCCAGTAATAGAGCTCGTAGCGCATGTCAGGGCCTGTTAACGCGGTGGGCGCAAGCGCGAACGGTCGCCCTACGACCCGAAGAAGTCGCGCACCTTCTCGAAGAACGAGCGCGCGCGCGGGCTGTGCGCTTCGGGGTCCTCCTGATTGATCGCCTCGAACTCGCGCAGGATCTCCTTCTGGCGCGGGGTCAGCTTGACCGGGGTCTCGAGCGCGACGTGACAGTAGAGGTCGCCGGTCACCGACCCGCGTACCGGCCGGATGCCCTTGTTGCGCAGCCTGAACACCTGGCCGGTCTGCGTCTCGGCGGGAATCTTGAGGCGCGCGTGGCCGTCGAGCGTGGGGATCTCGAGCTCGCCGCCGAGCGACGCCATCGCGAAGCTTATCGGCATCTCGCAGTGGAGATCCGCGCCATCGCGCTGGAACACCGCGTGCGGCTTCAGGCTGACGACAACGTAGAGATCGCCGGGCGGGCCGCCGTTGGTTCCGGCTTCGCCCTCGCCGGTCAGGCGGATGCGATCGTCCTGGTCGACTCCCGCCGGAATCTTGACCGACAGCGTCTTGTGCGTCTTGACGCGTCCCGCCCCCTGGCAGCTCGTGCACGGGTCGGCGACGATCTTTCCGGTGCCGTGGCACTGCGGGCACGTCTGCTGGATCGAGAAGAAGCCCTGCGAGACGCGAACCTCGCCACGCCCGTGACACGTCGGACAGGTCTGCGGCCGCGTACCGGGCTTCGCGCCGCTGCCGTGGCAGGCCGAGCACGCTTCGAGCGTCGGAATGCGGATCTTGATCTCGGCGCCGCGAGCCGCCTCTTCGAGCGAGAGCTCGAGGTTGTAACGCAGGTCGGCGCCGCGATAGACGCCGTTGCCGCGCCCGCCGCGCGGTTGGCCGAAGATCTCGCCGAAGATGTCGCCGAACGCATCGGCGAAGCCGCCGAAGCCTTCGGCACCGCGCGCGCCCGCGGCGCCGAATCCCATCGACGGATCGACGCCGGCGTGGCCGAACTGATCGTAGGCCGCGCGCTTGCGCGAATCGGTCAGCACCTCGTAGGCTTCCTTGGCCTCCTTGAACTTCTCCTCGGCCTGGCGATCGTCCGGATTGCGGTCCGGATGAAATTTCATCGCGAGCTTGCGATAGGACTTCTTGATCTCGTCCTCGCTCGCGTCGCGATTGACGCCAAGCACGCTGTAATAGTCACGTTTGGCCATGAACGTTCCGACTACTCGATAAACAAACGGCCGCGTTGACCGGCGCCGTGGCGCCGCGTCCAACGCGGCCACGTATTCCGTCGCGCACCGCGGGATGTCATGACCTCGGACATCGGCCGCGACGGAATACGACTACTTGCGATCCTTGACCTCGGTGTACTCGGCGTCGACGACCTTCTCCTCGCCGGACTTGCCCGCCTCGCCGGACGGACCTGCACCGCCGCCGCCGGGCTGCCCGCCCTGCGTCTGCGCGTACATCGCCTCGCCGAGCTTCTGCGACGCGGCACCGAGCGCCTCGGCTTTCGCTTCGAGCGCTTCCTTCGTCGCGTCCTTGTCCTTCAGGAGCTCTTCGGCATCCTTCAGCGCCGACTCTATCGCACTCTTCTGGCCCGCGTCGACCTTGTCGCCGTATTCGCCGAGCGATTTCTTCACGCTGTGGACGAGCGCATCGAGGCCGTTCCGCGCCTGCACGACCTCCATCAACCGGCGGTCCTCGTCGGCGTGCGCTTCGGCATCCTTGACCATCCGCTGGATCTCGTCCTCGGAGAGGCCCGAGTTCGCCTTGATGGTGATCTTGTTCTCCTTGCCCGTCGCCTTGTCCTTCGCCGACACGTGCAGGATGCCGTTCGCGTCGATGTCGAACGTGACCTCGATCTGCGGCATGCCGCGCGGCGCCGGCGGGATCCCTTCCAGGTTGAACTGGCCGAGGCTCTTGTTGCCGGAAGCGCGCTCGCGCTCGCCTTGCAGCACGTGGATCGTGACCGCGCCCTGGTTGTCGTCGGCAGTCGAGAACACCTGCTGCGCTTTCGTCGGAATCGTCGTGTTCTTCTGGATGAGCTTGGTCATCACGCCGCCCAGCGTCTCGATGCCGAGCGACAGCGGCGTCACGTCGAGCAGCAGCACGTCCTTGCGCTCGCCGGCGAGCACCGATGCCTGGATCGCGGCACCGACGGCGACGGCCTCGTCCGGATTGACGTCCTTCCTCGGCTCCTTGCCGAAGATCGACTTGACGATGTCCTGCACCTTCGGCATCCGCGTCTGGCCGCCGACCAGGATCACGTCGCTGATGTCGGAGAGCGACACGCCGGCATCCTTGATCGCGATCCTGCACGGCTCGACGGTGCGCTCGATCAGCTCCTCGACGAGCGATTCGAGCTTCGCGCGCGTGATCTTCATCGACAGGTGCTTCGGCCCCGTCGCGTCGGCGGTGACATAAGGAAGGTTGATCTCGGTCTGCTGCGAGCTCGACAGCTCGATCTTCGCCTTCTCGGCCGCCTCCTTCAGGCGCTGCAGCGCGAGCACGTCGTTCTTGAGATCGACGCCCTGGTCCTTCTTGAACTCGGTGACGATGTACTCGATGATGCGCTGGTCGAAATCCTCGCCGCCGAGGAAGGTGTCGCCGTTGGTCGACAGCACCTCGAACTGGTGCTCGCCCTCGACGCTCGCGATCTCGATGATCGAGATGTCGAAGGTGCCGCCACCGAGGTCATAGACGGCGATCTTGCGATCGCCCTCCTTCTTGTCGAGCCCGAACGCGAGCGCCGCGGCCGTCGGCTCGTTGATGATCCGCTTCACTTCGAGGCCCGCGATGCGGCCGGCGTCCTTCGTCGCCTGGCGCTGCGAGTCGTTGAAGTATGCCGGGACGGTGATGACCGCCTCGGTCACTTCCTCGCCGAGATAGTCCTCGGCGGTCTTCTTCATCTTGCGCAGCACCTCGGCCGACACCTGCTGCGGCGCGATCTTCTTGCCCCGCTCCTCGACCCAGGCGTCGCCGTTGTCGGCCTTGACGATCCTATAGGGCATCAGGTTGATGTCCTTCTGCACCTCCTTCTCCTCGAAGCGCCGGCCGATCAGCCGCTTCACCGCGAAGATCGTGTTCTTGGCGTTGGTGACCGCCTGCCGCTTGGCCGGAGCGCCGACCAGGACCTCGCCGTCGTCCGCATAAGCGACGACCGAAGGCGTCGTGCGCGCACCTTCGGAATTCTCGATGACCTTGGGCTGGTCGCCCTCCATGACGGCAACGCAGCTGTTCGTCGTGCCGAGGTCGATGCCGATGATCTTGCTCATTGTGGGTTCTCCGTACCGCGGATTCAGTGGACTGTCAAAAAATGGGGACGCGAACGGCGGGAATCAACGCTCGCCGGAGTGGGCCGCGCCGCCTTCGGGCGCGCGCCCGTCGGATTTCGCGACGGTGACCAGCGCCGGCCGCAACACGCGGTCGTTGATCAGGTAACCCTTCTGGTAGACGGTGACGACGCTGTTCGGAGGAAGCGCCGAGTCGACCACCTGCATCGCCTGGTGCTGGTGCGGGTCGAACTTCTGCCCGGCGGGATCGATCTCGGCGATTCCCGCCTTCGCGAACGCGGCGTTCAACGCCTTCAGCGTGAGCTCGGTGCCGGCGCGCAGCGTCTCGGGAGTCGCGCCGGCGGTCGCGCCAGCGGCGGCCGACAGCGCCTGCTCGAGCGCGTCCTTCACCGGGAGAAGGTCACCGGCGAACTTCTCGATCGCGAATTTGTAGGCCTTGGCGACGTCGGCCTGCGCCTGGCGGCGGACGTTCTCGGTCTCCGCGCGGGCGCGCAGCCACGCGTCCTTCATCTGCTCGACGTCGGCAAGGGCTTTGCGAAACGGCTCGTCGGCGGGGCTCGTGTCGGCCGGGTCGCCGGCTCTTCCGGCGGCTTCGGTGCCCCCGGACGCTGCTTCGGGGACGGAGGTCGGAACGGGGGGTTCGGGGTCGGGGCGGGTCATCGGTGACGATCGAATTCGGTGGATACTCGTGACTCCGCATCCACGTGGGGCCCGGGCCGGTGGAAATCAACCCTGACGACCGGAAAACCGGGACGGTCGTCAGGCCTTGGCGCCGAGCGCGACCGCGCGCAGGCGCGTCGCCTCCCGCGCATCCGCATCGGGCGGCGGGACAAGCCAGCCGTGCAGGTGCGAAACGGCGAGGTCGGCGAGCGCCGCGATGAAACGCGGGTGCTCGTTGAGGCAGGGGATGAGCTCGAGGTCACCGCCGCCGGCGCGCGTGAACGTGCCGCGGCCCTCGATGCCGACCTCCTCCAGCGTTTCGAGGCAGTCGGCGACGAAGCCCGGGCAGAATACGTCGACGCGACGCAGCTTCTTCCGGCCGAGGTCGGTGAGGACGTCGGTCGTATAGGGGCCGAGCCAGCGCCCACGGCCGAAGCGCGACTGGAACGCGATTGTCCACTGCTTCGGCTCGAGGCCGAGCTCGCGGGCGAGCAGCCTCGCGGTCTTCTGACAGTAGCAGTGGTACGGGTCGCCGCGCTCGAGCGTCACGCGCGGCACGCCGTGAAACGACAGTACGAGGTGCTCGGGTCGCGCGTGGCGCGTCCAGTGGTCGTTGACGGCCTGCGCGAGGGCGGCGATGTAGCCGGGGTCGTCGTGAAAGCTGTCGACGAAACGCAGCCCCGGCACCCGGCGCATCTGTGTGCACGCTGCCGCCACCGCGTCGAACGCCGAGCCGGTGGTGCTGGCGGCGTACTGCGGGTACATCGGAATCACGAGGATCCGCGCGCAACCCGCCGCCTGCAGGCGTGCGAGCGCCGCGGCAATCGACGGCTCGCCGTAGCGCATTGCGTGCTCGACGACGACGTGATCGGCGGGCAGACCCTGCGCCTTCAACTTCTCGCCGAGGTAGCCGGCGAGAAGCGTCCTCTGCTTCGCCAGGTGCACGGCGAGCGGCGAGCCGTCGGGAGTCCAGATCGAGCGGTAGCGTGCCGCCGACTTGGCCGGCCGCGTGCGCAGCACGATCGCGTGCAGGATCGGACGCCACAGCGCGGCGGGAATCTCGACGACGCGCCGATCGCTGAGAAACTCGGCGAGGTAGCTCCGAACCGCGGCGGGCGTCGGCGCGGTGGGTGTGCCGAGATTGACGAGCAGCACGCCGGGGCGCGTCGCACGGTCGTGGACAAAGGCGGGATCGGAGTGGGCGGTCATCGGCGGTTCAGTCGGTGTGCGAGGCAGATGCGCCGGCGGCCGGCGTCGGGCGGCACCGTGCGATCGATGCGCCGAGGCGGTCGACGAGCTCGTCGAGGCGCGTCATCAGGTCGAAATTGCGGGGCGTCATCGGCATCACGGCGCGTACGTCGATCGCAGATCGAAAGGGCCGAAAGCGTCGAGCATAGCGCCGCCTCAGTTGCGCGTCGTCGACGCGCTCGAGAAACCGCCAGTCACGGTAGCAATCGATCAGATCCTTGGTCTCTTCGGTTCTCCAGCTCGTCCCGCCGAGATGGGTGATCGAGCGCTCGTCGGTGCACTGCAGGAACCTGAAGTCGTAGCCCTCCCCGATGGCGAGCATCAGCATCAGGTGCAGCGTGTCGAAGAACGTCGCATGGTCCTTGACGAACACGCCCCCGACCACGCCCATTCTGGCGATGACCGGCCGCAGGTGCGCGGGAATCACCCGATAGTTGCGCGCGTCGACGCGGTAACGCGCCGCGATCTCCTGCAGCACCGTCGTGGCGAGGTAGAGGAAATACGTCTCGGGATAGGTGAGCCCGGTCTTCTCGCTGGTGCCGCCCCAGATGGCCGTCAGGCACTGGCCGGGGCCGGGGTCCAGGTCGGTGAACAGTGTCGGATCGAAGACGTAGCAATCGTGGTCGATGAGGCCGAAATTGCCGCGGTTGGTCGCAAGCAGCAACGAGATGACGTCGCCGTGGGTCGCGCTGGTCCAGGGCAGCGTGCGCAGACGGCACAGCGGCAACGCGGGAAACCAGCGCGCCAGCATGCGACGCTCCCAGCCACGCGCCCCGTTCGCGATCAGCCGCACGCGCACACCCGAGGGTAGCAGCGCGAGGCACGGCAACAGAAAGTGCAGCGTCCCGGGCATGACGATCACGTAGAAATGCCCGCCCGCGGCATGATCGGGATCGACGGCGTGCATGCGCCGCAGGCTGCGCTCGTTCAGCTTGCGCACCGGCGCGCTGCGATTGACGCCGCGCGCGAAGATCCGCCAGCCGCGCAGCAGCGTCGCGCGCGGCAGATGGATGAGCACGGCCGCAAGCGGCGCATAGCCGCGCGTGCGCATGTTGCGCAAGGCGGCGAGCGTACGCCTGCCGTAGTACCGGAGCACATTCATTTCGGGTCGGGCGCGGGTCGAACGCGCGCCCGTCGACGCGGATCAATCTTCGGCGAGCTCGCGCGACAGCGCATTCGACAAAAGCCGCGCCGTCACGTCGACGATCGGGATCACGCGCTCGTAGGCCATCCGCGTCGGGCCGATGACTCCGAGCGTGCCGATCACCTGTCCGCCGACCTCGTAGTTCGCGGTGACCACGCTGCAGTCGTCGAGCGGCACCAGCCCGGATTCCTCGCCGATGTAGATCTGCACGCCCTCGCCGCGCTGCGACGCGTCGAGCAGATGCAGAAGCGAGGTCTTCTGCTCGAAGAGATCGAAGAGCCGGCGCAGCCGCTGCATGTTCGATGCGAGGTCTTCGGCGTTGAGCAGGTTGCGCTCGCCGGTGACGACGAGCGCCTCGCGCTCCGGCCGCTCGTCGGTGCCGGGTTCCACCGCAGCCTTCATCAGCTGCGCGATGTCGTCGCGCAACGCGCGCAGCTCGTCGGCGAGGCGCACGCGGATCGTCGGCAGCGACTGCCCGGCGAAGTGCTCGTTGAAGAAGCGCGTCGCCTCGGCGAGTTGCCCCGGGTCGTAGCCGCGATCGGTGTGCAGGATGCGGTTCTGCACGTCGCCCTCGGGCGTCACGACGATCAGGAGCACGCGCCGCTCGGAGAGTCGCAGGAATTCCAGGTGGCGGATCGACGCCTCGCGCCGGCGCGGCGTCGCGACGACGCCGGCGAACTGGGTGAGCTGCGACAAGAGCGCCGCCGCGGCACTGACGATCTGCTGCGGACGATCGACGGCGAGCTCGCCTTCGAGGCGGTGGATCTCGACGTCGGCGAGCGGTTTCACCACCATCAGGCTGTCGACGAAGAAGCGATAGCCACGCGGCGTCGGCACGCGTCCGGCCGAGGTGTGCGGGCTCGCGATGAAGCCGAGCTCCTCGAGGTCAGCCATCACGTTGCGCACGGTCGCTGCCGAGAGCTCGAGCCCGGAGTGGCGCGACAGCGAGCGCGAGCCGACCGGCTGGCCCTCGACGATGTAGCGTTCGACGAGGGTCTTCAGCAGATGCTGTGCGCGTGGGTCGAGCCTGTCCACCGGCGTGTTCATCGTTTGGCCGCGCGCAGGTAAGTGGGCGCGGTATGGCCTAGTTTACCTGCGCCGCGGTCGCTGCGCCGCGGCGGCCGGGTCGTCCGCCCGGACGAGGCCGCCGACGCGCGCGCCTGTGGTTTAATCGTCGCATGCCGCCCGTCGCGCCCGCTCGCTTTCCCCGCATCGCACTGATCGGCCGGCACGGCGAGCCAGGCATCGCCGTTCCGCTCGCGCGCCTCACCCGCTTCCTGACCGCGCGCGGTCACGCGGTCGCGCTCGATGCACAGACCGCGGCCGCCGCGGCGACCGAAGGCATCGCGGTGCTTGCCGACGACGCGCTCGCCGCCGGGACCGACCTCGCCATCGTGCTCGGTGGTGACGGCACGATGCTGTCGGTCGCGCGGATGCTCGCTCCATACGGCGTGCCGCTGATCGGCGTCAATCTCGGACGTCTGGGCTTTCTCACCGACATTCCGCTCGCCGAGCTCGAGTCGTCGCTCGAGCGCATGCTCGGCGGCCATTACGTCGAGGAGCGCCGTACGCTGCTCGCGGCGTCGGTGCTGCGCCGCGACGGGACGCGCTCCGATGCGCCTGCGCTGAACGAGGTCGTCGTCAATCGCGGCGGGCTCGGCTCGATGATCGAGTGCGTCGTCGAGATCGATGGGCGTTTCGTCTACGCGATGCGCGCCGACGGCATCATCGTCGCGACGCCGACCGGTTCCACGGCGTATGCGCTCTCCGCGGGCGGGCCGATCATCGCGCCCGAGGTCCCGGCGCTGGCGCTCGTCCCGGTCGCTCCGCACGCGCTGACGCACCGCCCGATCGCGATTCCCGACAGTGCCACGATCGCGATCGGCGTCCGGAGCGGACGCGACGCCGCCGTGCACTGCGACGGCCACGCGCACTTCGCGCTGTCCGAGGGCGACCGCGTGACGCTCGCGCGCGCTCCGCACGTCGCGCGGTTCCTGCATCCCGAGCATCACGATTATTTCGCGATGCTGCGCAAGAAGCTCCATTGGAGCGAGACGCCGGAGCGGCTCAATCCCGGCATCGCAGACTAGGGCCTGTTAACCCTAAGCGACGTTCGCAGACGTGCTGCGTGCCCTGTCGGTCCGTAACTTCGCCGTGGTCGAGGCGATCGACGTCGAGTTCGACGCCGGCTTCACGGTGCTCACCGGCGAAACGGGAGCAGGCAAGTCGATCCTCGTCGACGCGCTCGCGCTCATCCTCGGCGGCCGCTTCGATGCGCTGCAGTTGCGCGCCGGCGCGGGCCGCGCCGAGCTCTCGGCGGTGTTCGACGTCACCGATTGCCCGGCGGCACGCACGTGGCTCGATGCCGAGGGCCTCGATGGCGACGGGATCGATGCAGACCGCGTCGACGTAGACAACGCCCATGTCCGCGAACGCGGCATCGCGCCCGAGCTCGTGCTCCGCCGCGTGCAGGATGCGCAGGGCCGAAGCCGCGCGTGGATCAACGGGCAGCTGGTCACGCTGGCGCAGCTCGCGCAGCTCGGCGGGCTCCTCGTCGACCTGCATGGACAACACGCGCACCAGGCGCTCGCCCACGCCGATGCGCAGCGCGCGTTGCTCGATGCGTTCGGCGGCGCAACCGCGCTCGCCGGCGACGTCACGCGCGCATGGCGCGAGCAGCGTGACGCCGAGATCCGGCGCTCCGCGGCGGCGACCGAAGCGGCCACGCTGGCCGCCGAGCGCGACGAGCTCGCGACACGGCTGCGCGAGCTCGAGGCACTCGCTGTGACACCCGGAGAATGGGACGAGCTCGCGTCGCGCCAGCGCCGCCTCGCGCACGCGAAGACGCTGCAGCAGACGGCGGGCGAGACGAGCGACGCGCTCGCCGAAGGCGACGATGCGCTGACCTCGCGTCTCGCGCGGATCGGCCAGCGGCTCGAGCAGGCAGCGACGATCGACCCCGAGCTTGGTCGCGTCGCCGAGCTCCTCGCGCCGGCCGCGATCCAGCTCGACGAGGCGGCACGCGCGCTACGCGATTACCTGCGGCGCCAGGAGCTCGATCCCGGCGAGCTCGAGCGCGCCGAGCGGCGCATCGCCGCGATGCACGAGACCGCGCGAAGGTACCGCGTCCGCCCGGAGGAGCTCACGGCGCTCGAAGCCGCAACGCGCGCGCGCCTCGACGAGATCGCGCAACAAAGCGATTTCGATGCGCTCGCTGCGGCCGCCGCGGCCGCGACGCGCCGCTACGAGGCGCTCGCCGGCGAGCTCTCGGCGCAGCGGCGTGCGGCAGCGGCGATGCTCGGAGAGCGCGTCACCACGACGATGCAAACACTCGCGATGAAGGGCGGGCGCTTCGACGTGCGGCTCCTCCCGCTCGGCGAAGCGGCGAGCTTCGGGCGCGAGCGCGTCGAGTTCGTCATCGCGACGCATCCGCAGCAGGAGCCCGGACCGCTCGCGCGCGTCGCATCGGGCGGCGAGCTCGCGCGCGTCGCGCTCGCGATCCAGGTCTCGTCGAGCGAGGTCGCTGCGGTCGAGACGCTCGTGTTCGACGAAGTCGATTCGGGGATCGGCGGCGCCGTGGCGGCAACCGTCGGCAGGCTCCTGCAGTCGCTCGGCGGGCGACGCCAGGTGCTCTGCGTCACCCATCTCGCGCAGGTCGCCGCGCACGCCGACCACCACTATCGCGTCGTGAAGACGAGCCGCCGCGGCGGCGTGTCGAGCTCGCTCGATGTGCTCGCCGGCCGCGGCCGCATCGACGAGCTCGCGCGGATGCTGTCAGGCAGCGAAGTGACGGCGAAGACGATCGCGCACGCCGACGAGCTCTATCGCAAGGGGGTCCGCAAGGGGGTCAGGTCTTGCCTCTT